>NZ_VNXM01000041.1:0-59218 GCF_009820205.1 Escherichia sp. HH26CH | reverse complement strand
GGTATTAAAGCCTCATTCAGCAGTTCGTTAAGCGGGCATCTCGGGGTGGGGTATAGCCATGGTGCCGGTGTGGAATCCCCGTGGAACGCGGTGGCTGGTGTGAACTGGTCGTTCTGACCATCAACGAAAAAGCCCACATCTGTGGGCTTTCATATCACCAGGAGCCGCGGCTCCTTTGCGTATCCTTTTATGTCTCCTCACCGTCTGGTCGGTGTCTTGCTGAGACTTCTAACTTCCTGTTTTTGTTGGTGTTGTCCTTACACCGTCCAATCATGATTGGTGGAGCTGGCGGGAGTTGAACCCGCGTCCGAAATTCCTACATACCATTTTTACTACAGAAAGAATAATGATTTATGTTTAAAAACAATATGTTAGTGTTATGTGGTGTTTGGCAGTTTTATCTGTTTTTAAAGCTCTGCCGCCAAAATGTCGCCATCATCAATCGCGTCTCAGCTGGGGTAAGCGAGACATCTTGGCGGGTTGATAAGCTATAGTGATCAAGAACTGAGAATACTTGAACCAATTCTCTAGAATCCCTTCACCATATATCAAAATTTTATCTTCTATAGGGAAGTACAAGTTTACCACTTCATTTCTGCAAGTATCCAAGAAGGCGTAGGTTATCTCTTCTAAGGATTGCAGTGATTCGTACAGAGTGCCAAAATCATAAAATGGTGAATAAACTTGGTATTTATTATAACTATCATTTATTACAAATGACTTTTTATAATGAAATCCACCTAAACACAACAGTTTACAAGTTTTTTCATAAATAATCATAACTCCTACAAATATTCTCATCTTTGTTGTGCAAAGTTCCTCTGTAGGATGTATTTGATTTTCACTCTCGGATAATTGCTTGAGTCTTGCGTTGATTTCTACCCAACATTTGTGTAAATCAATAACAAATTGCTCATTAATATCTAATTGTTGAGAATCATCAGGCGTAGATTGTGGGTATGCTTTTCTATATAATTCTTGTGGATGTTTTATAAAATGTTGGTAGATTGCTTCAGCTTGAGCTTCCTGAACCGGGTAGTAGCTGCCTATTCTTTTTCCTTCGATTTTTTTATATAAATCAAGATGAAATTTCATGTGGTTGTAATATAAATCTACCCTGTTTTTCCTTTCTGCCTCTGAGATCTGTTTTTCTGTTTGTTTGGTTCTGTGTAGGTTGTTTACTATTGAAACTAAAGGTACTGCAGATGCAAGGATGAGTAATGGTAATTTCGAGATATCTAAAAATCTCTCATAACCGCGACTTGTAAGACTAAAAGAGTGTATTTTATCTATCCAGACAAAAGAACCAAAGTAAAGGCTGGTGAATAAAGGTAGGCCTATTGCAGCCCAGAACAAGGGTTGTTGGAACAAGCTTCTATGATCGAGAACATAAAGTCGATATTTTATAAATAAGAATATACAACCTAATAAAACGGATAGGTACATAAATGTGCTAATGCTTTTTTCCATTATCAGTATCCCAACATAGCCAGTGGATTTTTTGTTACAGCATCTTCTAAATGATCTGGCGAAAAATGAGCATAAACCATCGTCATTTTTATATCAGAGTGACCAAGAATATCGCGTAGTACCAATATGTTTCCGCCATTCATCATGAAGTGACTGGCGAATGTATGGCGCAACACGTGTGTGCACTGGCCTTCAGGCAGGTCTATACCGGCTCGTTTTACTGCGCGCTCAAAAGCTTTTCTGCAGGGCGTGAATAGTTTCCCTCTGTTTTTGGGGAGTTCTTCATATAGCTCCTGAGATATCGGTACGGTTCGGTTTTTCTTGCCTTTAGTTTTGGTGTAGGTGATCCGGTATTTTGATAATTGATGGCCCTGCAGGTTTTCGGCTTCACTCCATCTCGCGCCGGTGGCCAGACATATTTTTGCAACCGTCAGCAGACTAGAGCTTTGAGAATCGGCGCAGGCATCCAGCAGACGTTTAATTTCTTCCGGGGTCAGGAACGCCAATTCACTCTCAGCAATTTTAAACGTTGGCAGCCCAGCAAGCGGGTTGGGGGCTGACCAGTGGCCCAGCTTTTTCAGTGTACCAAAAACAGATGATAGATTGCGCTGTTCAAGGTTTACCGTGCGGGGCTTAACGGGCGACATAAACGTGCCATCTTCATTTCGTACTTCACCTTTTAACCGTGCTTCGCGGTATTTCGTAAAGTCACCGGCTGTCAGTTCTGAAGCGATGGGATCGCCTAGACCATTACAGATAATACTAAGTTTCGCCATGAGGCGCTTGGGGTCTGTGAGTGTTTGACCATACAGGGAATACCACAGCTCAATTAATTCTGATAGATGTCGCCGATCTTCCTTTTCCCCCAGCCATGGTTTTTTGTTCACTTCTTCCATTGTGAAGCTTTCAAATGCAATAGCTTCGCCTTTGGTAGCAAATTGCTTACGCACGCGCTTACCATTGCGTCCATTGGGATAGCACTCACACAACCATTTTCCGTTCGGCTGTTTTCTGATGGTCATAAGTTAGAGGTTCTTGATTACTTTGACTGCACGTCCTACGACTTCCACATCATCTACAGAACATTCAAATGAAGTGTCATCTTGGTTAACTACTATTTTGTTTCCGGGTATGCGCGCAATTTTGACGATGTTTTTCATACCGTCGATGTCTATGAGCCAAATTCCGTTACTAAGCTGTTTTGCTGATGTATCAACAATGTAATTGCCGTCGTTAGCTTTGACGTACAAACAATATTCGGCTTTTCCGGGTATCAAAGTCTGATCAAGGAAAACATCCCCCATCTCTTCGAGCGTTCCGTTCTCAATGGTTGCCTGCCTTACTGATGGGATAACTATCTTTGAAAGGGGGCGAACTGTAGGTGAACTCTCGTTTTTGAACTTATTTTTTTCTTCTGTTTGAGGATACATTTCCCCTTGGCCCGTTGTCAGCCAAAGAAGAGAAATACCTGTTTCAAGGGCACATTGAATAACCCAGTCAGCAGGGAAGCTATCACGTAACATCCTGTTTGCCATGGTGCTTTTTGATGCTTCGAGGTGTTCAACCAACGCAATCTGAGTGTTGAAACCATAGGCAGTCATCAGCCTTTTGATGGTCTCTCTTCCTCCCGTATTTGCACCTGTATTAATCTTCAAGATGAACTCTCCATTTGACAATCCAATAACGAGATCGTATTTTTGTATTTAACTTCTAATATGAGAGTTTAGAAGTTGGGGTTAAACATCATAAAACGAGCTTAAACCAAGAGATACTGCACTATGAGCACAGATATTTCAATTCGTGTACCAAAAGAGATGGCTACGCCTGCTGAATTCGCTGAATGGGAAGGGATTTCCCGTGGGTCTGTTTACCAAAAAATTTACCATGGCCAACTCGCTAAGTACATGGTCAAGAAAGAAAAAAACAAAGGCCGCGTAAGCCTGCGTTATCTGATGTACAAAACTGATCAGGTCCGTGAATCCCTCGGTCATTCCAACTTCCGCGTCATTGTTGGTAAGTAACTTCAATTATGGGAACTTTCTAAGGGAGCACCATGTTTGATTACAAGATTTCCAAACATCCGCATTTTGATGAAGCTTGTAGAGCTTTTGCACTACGTCACAATATGTCCAAGCTGGCAGAACGTGCAGGAATGAATGTTCAGACACTGCGAAACAAACTCAACCCAGATCAACCACATCAGCTTACAGCGCCAGACATCTGGCTGCTTACCGATCTGACTGAGGACTCAACACTGGTAGATGGTTTTCTGGCACAGATTCATTGTCTGCCATGTGTTCCGATTAATGAGGTGGCAAAAGAGAAACTGCCGCATTACGTCATGAGTGCAACTGCAGAGATAGGACGTGTCGCGGCAGGTGCGGTTTCTGGCGATGTAAAAACCAGTGCAGGCCGTCGTGATGCGATCAGCAGCATTAACTCTGTTACACGACTGATGGCGCTGGCTGCTGTTTCATTGCAAGCCCGTTTACAGGCTAATCCTGCGATGGCGAGTGCAGTTGATACCATGACTGGTCTTGGTGCTTCATTCGGTTTGCTGTGAGGTGCTTATGCTTACGAAAGAACCATCATTTGCATCGCTGCTGGTTAAACAAAGCCCGGCAATGCATTACGGTCACGGCTGGATCATGGGTGAGGATGGTAAACGCTGGCATCCGTGCCGTTCACAAGATGAATTGCTGGCAGAACTATCTACGAAAAAACGGGGGAACAAATGGCTATTGAAGGCGCTGCGGCGACTGTTCCATTAAGCCCCGGTGAACGCCTGAATGGACTTAATCACATTGCGGAGTTAAGGGCGAAAGTATTTGGCCTGAATATTGAGTCAGAGCTTGAGCGGTTTATTAAAGATATGCGTGATCCACGGGATATCAATAACGAACAAAATAAACGAGCACTGGCTGCCATATTCTTTATGGCAAAAATTCCAGCTGAACGTCATAGCATCAGCATTAATGAGCTGACCACTGACGAAAAGCGGGAGCTGATTAAAGCAATGAATCATTTTCGTGCAGTGGTGAGCTTATTTCCCAGACGGCTAACCATGCCGAATTAACCAACTAATGAAATTAATGGCGTAAACCCGCTGGGCATCCCTTTATCTAAATACAGGAGAATTGATTATGCGTAATATTGAAACCCTCACGACTAAAACCGGACCGGATGACACAGGGCTTAGTATTTTACTGACAGAGGCTCGTCTGGAAGAACGCCGGGCAAGGGCTGAAGCAATGGCAGCTCGCCTTGATCGCCTGGCGTGTCATATCACATCCCGCCAGTTAAACCACGTCGAAGCGGCAGAACTGCTGCGTGTGACTGCTGAAGCAATCCAGAACGAAGCGCAGGAGATCCACTGATGGCTGATGCAATGGATCTCGTACAGCAGCGAGTTGAAGAAGAACGCCAACGTCATATCCGTGCTGCCCGTGCCAAAACGCCGGGCGTGTCCCGCGTGCTTTGCGTTGAGTGTGAAGCGCCAATTCTGCCAGCACGCCGTCGTGCCATTCCGGGTGTGCAGCTTTGCATTACCTGTCAGGAAATCGCAGAGCTGAAAGGCAAACATTACAACGGAGGTGCTGTATGAGCACCATCCTGAAATGGGCGGGAAATAAAACCGCCATAATGTCCGAACTGAAAAAGCATCTTCCTGCTGGCCCGCGACTGGTTGAACCTTTCGCGGGATCCTGTGCAGTGATGATGGAGACGGATTACCCCAGCTATCTTGTTGCGGATATTAATCCTGATTTAATCAACCTCTATAAAAAGGTTGCTGCTGATTGTGAGGCGTTTATATCTCGTGCCAGAGCTTTATTTGAGGAAGCAAATAGGGAGGTGGCTTATTACAACATAAGGCAGGAGTTTAATTACTCCACTGAAATTACTGATTTCATGAAAGCGGTATATTTTCTGTATCTCAATCGTCATGGTTATCGTGGGTTATGTCGCTATAACAAGAGCGGGTATTTCAACATTCCCTACGGTAATTATAAAAATCCGTATTTCCCTGAAAAAGAAATTCGCGCATTTGCAGAGAAAGCCCAGCGGGCAACGTTTATCTGCGCCAGCTTTGATGAAACGCTGGCGATGTTGAAGGCGGGGGATGTGGTGTATTGCGATCCGCCTTATGACGGTACGTTTTCCGGCTATCACACTGATGGCTTCACTGAAGATGACCAGTATCACCTGGCATCCGTTCTTGAACATCGATCATCTGAAGGTCATCCGGTCATTGTTTCTAACAGTGACACATCCCTGATTCGTTCGCTGTATCGCAATTTCACTCACTACTACATCAAGGCAAAACGCAGCATCGGCGTGTCGGCTGGCGAGAGTAAATCTGCAACAGAAATCATTGCTGTTTCCGGGGCGCGCTGCTGGGTGGGATTTGATCCTTCGCGTGGCGTGGATAGTTCTGCCATGTACGGAGTGCGTGCATGAGCCATGATGATATGAACAACTGCAGCGGCTTTAACGAGGCCGCCGCAGCATTCTCATGGAACAGCCCGAAAAAGGCCATTAACCCTTATCTGGACCCGGCGGAAGTTGCGCCGGTTTCTGCGCTTTCAAACCTGATCACTCTGTACGCTGCCGATAACGAGCAGGAACAACTGCGCCGCGAGGCACTGAGTGATCAGGTCTGGGAGCGTTATTTCTTTAATGAATCCCGTGATCCTGTCCAACGCGAAATGGAGCAGGATAAGCTCATTAGCCGGGCAAAGCTGGCGCATGAGCAGCAGCGTTTTAATCCAGATATGGTCATTCTGGCGGACGTCAATGCCCAGCCTTCCCATATCAGCAAGCCGCTGATGCAACGTATTGAATACTTCAGCAGCCTGGGCAGGCCAAAGGCTTATTCCCGCTATTTGCGTGAGACGATTAAGCCATGTCTGGAACGACTGGAGCATGTACGCGACAGTCAGCTATCCACTTCTTTTCGCTTTATGGCAAGCCATGAAGGGCTGGACGGCCTGCTGATCCTGCCTGAAATGAGTCAGGAGCAGGTGAAACGCTTGTCTACCCTTGTCGCTGCGCATATGAGCATGTGTCTTGATGCAGCTTGTGGCGATTTGTATGTCACCGATGACGTTAAGCCAGAAGAAATCCGCAAGACATGGGAAAAGGTGGCAGCGGAAACCCTGCGTCTGGATGTCATCCCGCCTGCGTTTGATCAACTCCGCCGGAAAAGAAACCGCCGTAAACCCGTGCCCTATGAACTCATTCCGGGTTCGCTGGCGCGTATGTTGTGCGCCGACTGGTGGTACCGGAAATTATGGAAGATGCGTTGCGAATGGCGGGAAGAGCAGTTGCGTGCTGTCTGCCTGGTCAGCAAAAAAGCATCTCCCTATGTCAGCTATGAAGCCGTGATGCATAAACGTGAGCAGCGCCGTAAGTCGCTGGAGTTTTTTCGTTCTCATGAACTGGTGAACGAAGACGGCGACACGCTGGACATGGAGGATGTGGTAAACGCCAGCAGCAGCAACCCTGCGCATCGCCGCAATGAGATGATGGCCTGTGTTAAAGGTCTGGAGCTTATCGCGGAAATGCGCGGTGACTGCGCCGTTTTCTACACCATCACCTGTCCGTCACGTTTCCATTCCACGCTAAATAACGGCAGGCCAAACCCGACCTGGACCAACGCGACAGTAAGACAAAGCAGTGATTATCTGGTCGGCATGTTTGCTGCATTTCGTAAGGCTATGCACAAAGCCGGGTTGCGCTGGTATGGCGTGCGGGTGGCTGAGCCGCATCATGACGGCACAGTTCACTGGCACCTGTTGTGTTTCATGCGCAAAAAAGACCGCCGCGCCATTACTGCATTGTTGCGTAAGTTTGCCATCCGTGAAGACCGCGAGGAGCTGGGCAATAACACGGGACCACGCTTTAAGTCTGAGCTGATAAACCCGCGCAAAGGAACGCCGACAAGCTACATTGCGAAATATATCAGTAAGAATATTGACGGGCGTGGTCTGGCTGGCGAGATCAGTAAGGAAACGGGGAAATCCCTGCGTGATAACGCTGAATACGTTAATGCCTGGGCGTCTCTGCATCGTGTTCAGCAATTCCGCTTCTTTGGCATTCCGGGGCGTCAGGCTTACCGTGAACTGCGATTGCTGGCTGGTCAGGCGGCAAGGCAACAGGGTGACAAAAAAGCAGGTGCGCCGGTACTGGATAACCCGCGCCTTGATGCCATTCTGGCTGCTGCTGATGCTGGTTGTTTTGCCACCTACATCATGAAGCAGGGCGGCGTACTGGTTCCCCGCAAATATCACCTCATCAGAACCGCTTATGAAATCAACGAAGAGCCAACCGCCTATGGCGATCACGGTATTCGTATTTATGGCATCTGGTCACCCATTGCAGAGGGCAAGATCTGCACTCATGCAGTGAAGTGGAAAATGGTTCGTAAGGCCGTTGACGTTCAGGAGGCGGCAGCCGACCAGGGCGCTTGCGCCCCTTGGACTCGTGGCAATAACTGTCCCCTTGCTGAAAATTTGAACCAACAGGAGAAAGATAAATCAGCTGATGGGGACCCCAGAACGGACATTACCAGCATGGATGACAAGGAGTTGCACGATTACCTGCACAGTATGAGCAAAAAAGAGCGCCGGGAACTGGCAGCAAGGTTACGCCTGGTGAAACCGAAACGGCGTAAAGACTACAAACAGCGAATTACAGACCATCAGCGACTGCAGCTCGTGTATGAGCTGAAGTCCAGAGGATTTGATGGCAGCGAGAAAGAGGTCGATTTACTCCTTCGCGGAGGCAGTATTCCGTCAGGAGCAGGCCTGCGTATCTTCTATCGGAACCAGCGTTTGCAGGAAGATGATCAGTGGCGGAACCTGTATTAATTACGCGGGTTAACAATTCGTGCTCTTAATAATACCAGGCATATCAGGCTGATGAACGTAAAAAATCGTTTTACATCAGTAAGATTATTATATACTGTAAATATAAACAGTGGTTATGCATACAGCATTGCGTGTGGTGTCATAGGAGGAAAGATGCAGGACTATTTTTTGGAGTCTTTGAAGCTCCAGCGCATTGATTTTTTTCTTAAGCTTGTAGCGGCTAGTGAGTGTAGTGATGAAGAGAAGGGGCTGGCTCTGCAGTGGGTTTCTGAATTGACTGATGAACTCATGGCAAAAATCAGAACCCACGAATACAACCGCTCAATGGATGTCATCAGCTGAGGTGACTTTTATGCGCATTGAAATAATGATCGATAAAGAGCAGAAGATTAGCCAGTCTACCCTGGACGCCCTTGAATCCGAGCTTTACCGCAATCTGCGCCCCCTGTATCCCAAAACGGTAATTCGCATTCGCAAAGGTAGCTCTAACGGTGTGGAACTAACCGGACTGCAACTGGACGAAGAAAGAAAACAAGTGATGAAAATTATGCAGAAGGTGTGGGAAGACGACAGCTGGCTGCATTAAGAAACGTTGCTGGCGTCTGAACTTGCTTCTGGCGTCAGCAAGGTTGAACAACGAGCCCTTGCGAGGCGTTAGCTCTGTAGTGCATGTCTATGCCGCATGAGATCGCATGATCGTTTGAGGATCGTTTTTGCTAAGGCCCGCCAGAACTGGCGGGCTTTTGCGTAGATCATGCAGGTGCATGAAAACCACTACATAAAGCGGGCAGGCGTGGCGGGGATACGAGCGCGCGCTCATTACTTTTATAATTCTAGGGTTATAATACGGGGCTGTCTTTCTAGGAGAAAACACATGTCCTTAGAGTTTATCAAAGAACAGTTGTCAGATTTTATCTCATCTACAGAACCAGAAGTAATGGCTATACAGGGTGAATGGGGAATTGGTAAAACCTATACTTGGAATACGTTCCTAAAAGATAATAAAGATAAGGTTGCATTTAATAGATATAGTTATGTCTCTCTTTTTGGTATAAATTCACTAGATTCTTTAAAGTATTCTATTTTTGAGAATGCAATTACAAAGGAATATATTGGAAATAAACCTGATTTGGAGACAGCAACAACAAACGCAAGTGGACTTTTTGAATCATTTTCTCGAAAAGCAGCAGGTTTGTTAAAAGAAGTTCCTGTTGTAAAAAACTTCTCTACGACACTTGAAGCAATGTCATTTCTGACCGTTTCTAAAATGATTGTAGTAATAGATGACTTAGAAAGGCGTGGCAAAAATTTAGATGTTAAAGATGTTTTAGGGCTAGTATCTCTATTAAAAGAGCAGAAGGATTGTAAGGTGGTTCTATTGCTTAACAATGGCACAGCTAGTATGGAGGATTATTCTACTTATAAAGAAAAGGTCATTGATAGAGATATCACTTACAATCCAACACCAGAAGAATGCGCAGATATAGCCTATAAAGGTGATTCTCATGTTTATAACTTGTTAAGTAAATATTCCATTTCTTTAGGTATCAAGAATATTCGAATCTTAAAAAAGATAGAACGTTTTTTTGTGTCCTTAACACCAAATATTATAGGTGATGTTGAGACAATTTCAAATGAAGTTGCGCATTCATTAACTCTGTATTGTTGGAGCCATTACGGATTTTCTCCAGAGGGAGATGTGCCATCACTAGAATATATTAGGGGAGTGAGGAATATATATACTTATAATGACAAGGAAGAAGGCCATGAGAAAATCTGGCTTAATACCTTGCTTAAATATGGATATAGAAAAACGAATGATCTTGATGAGGTTCTTATTGATATGGTTAGATATGGCTATCTTGATAAGAGCAGTTTCCAAAGACAAATAAGCCTAAGGAATGAGGAGATTACGCGTGATAATAAACGAGGTTCCTTATCTGAGGCATGGCAGTTCTTTCATAATTCATTTGATGACAATCAAAATCAGGTTGTTGACAAGCTATATCAAGCGGTGGTTGATGGGATGAAGTATGTGACTCCAAGTGATTTAGATAATGTTGTCGGACTATATAGGGATTTCGGAGAGAATGCTAAGGCGAGTGAATTGATTGAACAGTTTATTAATTATGGTAACGATGCTCTAAAGGAATATGTTCAATCTATTTATGTGAATGTTCATCCCGTAAGAGATACTGAGTTGTTGTCAAAAATTCAAGCCTATTCTAAGATTATAAATATTGATGGTTCAATATATGATGTTCTTAAGAAATTATCAGGTCAGAATGGTTGGTCTGATAGACATGAGGAAATATTGGATGCTGCTTCAGTAGATGACTACTATCAATTATTTAAAAATGTCATTCTTGATGGTGGTGATTCAATAATAGCTACGGCGCTTAAATTCGGAAATTTTAGTAATGGTTCTGATAGAATGAATCGTATAGGGAAAAAGGCAAGGGATGCCTTGATAAGAATTGGAGATGAATCGGCGATTAATAAAATGCGTGTAAGGCGATTTTTGTGATTTTTATAGGGGTGATTAACCCCTTTTTATCTAATTTAATGAGTAATCATTAAATGCTATGATTTTTTCATTTAGCCAAGTATTAATTTCTATAAGCCTTTTTTGTAACGGAATTAATTCATTTCGGACAAAGACTTTACTAGCCTTTTCCACATCCCCAAACCCCCCAACATTATTCGGCATTATCCCCATCATTTGCGGCGGCACGCGGTGCGCAGCCATCATGTCATCACGGCTCACGTTTTTGATATTCAGAAACTCATCCTTCGCTGCGACTTCTGACAACGGGATAATCTGAAGTCCGTCCTTTTTGCCGTTAGGCGAGTACATAAACAGATTGCGGAAGTTGCCAGGGCCTTTGGCGCTTTTCATCGCATTGCGGAGGTTGTTCACATCCTCTTGGTTCTGCGCGGCATCGGTCATGTACATGATGAAGCCTGCATGACTACCGTTAATGTAATACTTCCGGCGGAATAGCGTGGCGGATTCGTTGAGCAGGGCGGATGGAATGGCAGAAAGATAGCCGGGCAGGCCGTAGATCTCCTGGTTGATGTCCGGTTCCATCAGATGAAAAATGCTGCCTTTCGTGAACTGATACGGCTGGGTTGTCATACCGTATTGCACAAACCAGTAGGTATCCAGGTCTAACCCGCGTCGGGTGTATTTTGCCAGCGCAGGCTCAAGGGCGATAACTTCACCGAATCGGTTCGTGCGTTTCTCCAGGTAGGCGTTACCAAATACCAGATAGTCCTGCACAAAACGCGAAAAAGCCTGCTGGCTGAGCAGCGGATGAGGGATATAGGTACTGGTCAGAATGTTGCACTTTACTGCAATCGGGGAACTGTGATGCACGGCAGCGCGGAAGGTGCGCGCCAGTCCGTCAAAGCTGACGGGCGGCTCATACCAACGGTCCATCTGTACGCATTCCACATAGTCCAGCAGTTCGCGGCGGTCCAGAACAGGAACGGGATCGCCGAAGCTGAATGCTTCGGCTGTAGTCTGGCTTTTAAGCTGGATCTGTTTCGTCGCCGCAGCGCGGTTCTTCTTACTCTTTCCCATCAAAAAATCTCCACAATATTGCTGGTATTGGCGGATTCGCCCTGCAGCGGTTCGTTAAACAGTGCGTGCATTGTTGCCCAGGCCAGATCGGCGTGGCTGGCTTCTTCGCTGCGGCTGGCTTCATAGGTCGGGCGGTTGCCGCTGGCGGTGGTTGCGCGACGGATTGCCATGAATGACTGCGCAATGTCGGTGTGTCCGGCGTCAAACTCCAGACGGCGGTGGCTGATAATGTCGTAGGCCTTGAGTACCAGGGCATTTTTAACATTGGGGTTATAGACAAACTCCCGGACGGCAGGAAAGAACGCTTTCACGTTCTCATAAACCCCGTGACCAACGCCGGTCGAGTCGATACCGATATACGTAACGTTGTACTGTTCGGTGAGTTTTTTGATGGCGTCAGCCTGAGCGCGGAAGTCCATCCCGCGCCACTGGTGACGCTCAAGAATACGGAACTTACCACCCGGCACGGCTGGCGGAGCCACCACCACGCATCCGGCACTGTCGCCGTTCTGCGTACCTTTTGCCGGGTCATAACCGATCCACACTTCGCGCCAGCCAAACGGGCGCAGGGCCAGTGCATGAAAGTCGGTCCAGACTTCCCAGCTGTCCACCATGCACGCCTGCAGCTCGCTGAGCGGGAACACGGACGCGAGATCGTCCACAAACTCGCACATCAGCAGGTTCTGGTATTCGTCCGGGCTGTACTCCATGCGTAGCTGGTCGAGGTCGAACAGGTTACAGCCGCCGCGCACCGCATCTTCCACGGTGACTATCTGGCGGTATTGCCCGTCTGCGCACAGCAGGCCGGGGGCCAGATTGCTGTGGGACAGGTCGATGTCCACCTTATCGGCTTTGTTGCGCCCACGGTTGAACAGCGCACCGGACCAGAACGGATAAGCACTGTGTGTCAGGCTGGATGGCGTGGAAAAATAGGTCTGTCGCCATTTTTTGTGAATAGCCATACCAGAAGCCACTTTGCGCAGCTCCTGGAATTTCGGTATCCAGAAATATTCATCCAGATACAGGTTGCCGTGGTAACTCTGCGCCGTGCGGGCATTGGTGCCGAGGAAATACAGTGTGGCCCCGTTGGGAAGCACCATCGGATCGCCTTTCAGCTCCACCTCCACTTCTTTGGCAAAGTCGATGATGTACTGTTTGAAGACGTGGGCCTGTGCCTTACTGGCAGAAAGGAAAATCTGGTTACGTCCGGTAAGCAGGGCGTCAATCAGGGCTTCACGGGCAAAATAGAAGGTCGCGCCGATCTGGCGTGACTTCAGCAGGTTGCGGATGCGGTTGGTTTTTCCGGCTTCCCACCAGTGGCGCTGGTAGTTGAACATGGAGGAATGGAAAATTTCTTCCAGCTTCTCAATCTGGTCATCGGTGAAAACATTCTTTTCAGGCTGACGGCGTGGGCCTTTGTTGCGGTTGGCGACGTTAGGGTTTAAGTCGGCTTCGTTGCCGCCATTGTTAAACTTGCCGATCCGCGCGTGGCGCTCAGACTGGCGCGCCAGCAGGTCAATCTCTTTGAAATCTTTCCCTTCTTTGTGCTCCTTCATGATGAGCTGGCAGTAGCGTGCGGCGGTGGTGAGCTGCATCTGATCCAGAGGCCCATAGTCACCCCACTTGTCGCGTTTTTTCCAGCTGTGAACGGTTGCAACTTTCTCGCCCAGCATTTCAGCAATGCGGGCTACGCGGTATCCCTGAAAGTACAGCAGCATGGCCTGCCGACGGGGATCGAGATCTGCGGGTGTCAGTGTGGTGTTCATGGCACAAACCTACAGCCTTGAATGAAGGCTTTCCCCGCCTGCGGTTTGTGTGGTTGTCGGTACAAATACCGCGCATTGTTTCACTGCCCCTATCACCGCAACCATAAGGCTCCAGTAAGTTTTTTCTAACGGAGCACGGCTCATGACAGTGAAAGCAAAGCGTTTTCGCATCGGGGTGGAAGGTGCCACCACCGACGGACGCGAAATCCAGCGTGAATGGCTGGAACAGATGGCAGCCAGCTATAACCCGGCGGTGTATACCGCGCTGATTAACCTTGAGCACATCAAGTCTTATCTGCCGGACAGCACCTTTAACCGCTACGGCAAGGTGACGGCGCTGTTTGCTGAAGAAATCACGGAAGGTCCGCTGGCAGGCAAGATGGCGCTGTATGCCGACGTTGAGCCAACGGAGTCCCTGGTGGAACTGGTGAAAAAAGGCCAGAAATTATTCACCTCTATGGAAGTCAGCCCGAAGTTTGCTGATACGGGCAAAGCCTACCTGGTCGGCCTGGCTGCCACTGATGACCCTGCCAGTCTGGGCACTGAAATGCTGACATTCAGCGCCAGTGCAGCCCATAACCCGCTGGCAAACCGCAAGCAGAATCCCGCCAATCTCTTTACAGCCGCAGAGGAAACGGTGATCGAACTGGAAGAAATCCAGGAGGACAAGCCGTCCCTGTTTGCCCGTGTCACGGCGCTGTTCACCAAAAAAGAGCAGTCCGATGACGCCCGGTTCTCTGATGTGCATAAGGCCGTGGAGCTGGTCGCCACTGAGCAGCAGAACCTGAGTGCGCGCACCGAAAAATCCCTGTCTGAGCAGGAAGAACGCCTGTCTGAGCTGGAGACTGCCCTGCAGGCACAGCAGACCGCCTTTAACGAACTGGTGGACAAGCTGAGCCATGAAGACAGCCGCCAGGACTACCGCCAGCGTGCAACAGGCGGTAACGCCCCCGCTGACACTCTGACCAATTGCTGATGGAGCACAAAACCTGATGAAGAAGAATACCCGCTTTGCTTTTAACGCTTACCTGCAGCAGCTGGCGCGTCTGAACGGTGTGGCAGTTGAAGAACTGTCCAGCAAGTTCACTGTGGAGCCGTCTGTGCAGCAGACGCTGGAAGACCAGATCCAGCAGTCCGCCGCTTTCCTGACGCTGATTAACGTCGCGCCAGTGACTGAGCAGTCCGGTCAGCTGCTGGGGCTGGGTGTTGGCAGCACCATTGCCGGAACCACTGACACCACTGCGAAAGAGCGTGAACCTGTCGATCCGACGCTGATGGTCGATGTGGAATACAAATGCGAACAGACCAACTTTGACACGGTGCTGACCTACGCGAAGCTGGACCTGTGGGCGAAGTTTCAGGATTTCCAGGTGCGTATCCGTGACGCCATCGTGAAACGTCAGGCACTGGACCGCATCATGATCGGCTTTAACGGCGTGAAGCGTGCGAAAACCTCCAACCGTAGCGAAAACCCGCTGCTGCAGGATGTGAACAAAGGCTGGCTGCAGAAAATCCGTGAGGATGCACCGGATCACGTCATGGGCAGCACCACCACGGGCGGTGAAACCACACCGGGTGCGGTGAAAGTAGGTAAAGGTGGCGAATATGCCAACCTGGACGCCGTGGTGATGGATGCCGTCAATGAGCTTATCGATGTGGTCTACCAGGACGATGACGATCTGGTGGTGATTTGCGGTCGTGAACTGCTGTCTGACAAGTATTTCCCGCTGGTCAACAAAGAGCAGGAAAACAGTGAAAAACTGGCTGCCGATATGATTATCAGTCAGAAGCGCATGGGTGGCCTGCAGGCCGTACGTGCGCCGTTCTTCCCGCCGAATGCATTGCTGATCACCCGTCTGGATAACCTGTCCATCTACTGGCAGGAAGACACCCGCCGCCGTTCAGTTATCGACAACCCGAAACGTGACCGGATTGAAAATTTTGAATCCGTTAACGAAGCCTATGTGGTTGAGGACTACCGCTGTGCCGCACTGGTGGAAAACATCCAGATTGGTGATTTCAGCGCCGCCGCAGCAGAAGCCGGAGCGTAATTCATGAGCCTGAGTCCCGCACGGCAGCATCGCCTGCGCGTTCAGGCTGAACAGGCCGCTCGCGAGGGTGGCAGTGTTCGCCACGCGTCGGGCTATGACCTGATGCTGCTGCAACTGGCGGAAGACCGCCGCCGTCTCAAGGGCGTTCAGTCCACAGTCAAAAAAGCGGAAATCAAGGTGGAGCTGCTGCCGAAGTACGCCGCCTGGGCGGAGGGTGTCCTGGTTGCCGGAGGCGCTCAACAGGATGACGTGCTGATGTACGTGATGCTGTGGCGCATTGATGCCGGAGATTATGCCGGGGCGCTGGAGATCGGGCGTCATGCCCTGCGTCATGGCTGGGTGATGCCGCTGGGTAACCGCAATGTGCAGACCGTGCTGGCAGAGGAAATGGCTGACGCGGCGCAGAGCGCAATGCTTGCCGCCACCGGCTTTGATGCTGATCTGTTGCTGCAGACGCTGGAGCTGACAGACGGTCTGGATATGCCGGACCAGTCACGGGCACGTCTGCATAAAGCGATTGGCGCTGTCCTGAGTGAAAGCAATCCGGCTTCCGCCCTTAATCATCTCAACCATGCGTTACAGCTCGATCCCCGCTGTGGCGTGAAAAAAGACAAACAGCAGCTGGAGCGCAGACTGCGCAATGACAGCCGCTGACAGAACGTGCCCCCGCGCACGGGCGGCACGGGGTGGCGAAAGGCACTGCCAGATCAAAACCCCGTCCACCGCCCTTTATTTCAGGAGAAAGCAGCATGAAGTTTGTTGCGCCAGAACAGGCACCGGAACAGGCGGAAATCATCATAAATACGCCGTTCTGGCCTGATGTGGACCTGTCGGAGTTTCGCAGCGTGATGCGCACTGACGGCACGGTGACGCAGCCGCGTTTAAAGCAGGTTGCGCTGTCGGCAATTTCGGAGGTCAACGCAGAGCTGTATGAGTTTCGCAGACGCCAGCAGATGCTGGGATATGCCTCGCTGGCAGAGGTTCCGGCGGAGCAGCTGGACGGCAAAAGTGAGCGCATTCAGCACTATTTCAACGCGGTTTACTGCTGGGCACGCGCCATGCTCAACGAACGATACCAGGACTATGACGCCACGGCATCCGGTGTGAAGCGGGGCGAGGAACTGGCGGAAGCAAGCGGTGATTTGTGGCGTGACGCCCGCTGGGCCATCAGCCGGGTGCAGGATGCGCCGCACTGCACAGTGGAGCTTATCTGATGAAAGTGCGTGCGCATCAGTATGACACGGTGGACGCGCTTTGCTGGCGTCATTACGGGCGCACGCAGGGTGTCACGGAGCAGGTACTGAAGGCAAATCCGGGGCTTGCCGAATACGGCCCCTTTTTACCTCACGGGCTGCAGGTGGAGCTGCCGGACATTCCGACAACCACCACCGTGCAGACCGTCCAGCTATGGGACTGAATTATGACGCTTGAGCGAATCAGCGCCTTTATCACGTATTGCATCGCCGTCGTGCTGGCCTGGCTGGGCGATTTGTCCATCAAGGATGCCTCAACGTTGGGCGGCCTGATGATTGGTGTGCTGATGCTGGCTATCAACTGGTACTACAAACACAAAGCCTACCAGCTTCTGCGCGACGGGCAGATCTCGCGGGAGGATTATGAATCCATCAATCGTTAAACGCTGCCTTGTCGGGGCCGTGCTGGCTATTGCTGCCACGCTGCCGGGTTTTCAGCAGCTTCACACCTCCGTGGAAGGGCTGAAACTGATTGCCGATTACGAAGGTTGTCGTCTGCAGCCGTATCAGTGCAGCGCGGGTGTCTGGACCGACGGCATTGGTAATACGTCGGGCGTCATTCCCGGCAAAACCATTACGGAGCGACAGGCAGCAGAAGGGCTGATCTCCAACGTGCTGCGTGTGGAGCGGGCGCTGGAAAGGTGTGTGAAGCAACAGCCGCCGCAGAAGGTGTATGACGCTGCGGTGTCGTTTGCCTTCAACGTGGGTACGGGCAATGCCTGCAGTTCCACGCTGGTGAAATTGCTCAATCAGCGGCGCTGGGCGGATGCGTGCCGACAGTTGCCGCGCTGGGTTTATGTGAAAGGTGTGTTTAATCAGGGGCTGGATAACCGCCGTGCGCGGGAGATGGCCTGGTGCCTTAAAGGAGCTGGACTATGACGCGTGCGCTGGCAGTAGTGGTGGCACTGGCACTCGTTGCGCTGGGCTGGCAGTCGTGGCGGCTTAACAGCGCCAGCCACACCATCGAAACGCAGCGCACGGCGCTGAAAAGTAAAGCGCAGGAACTGACGAAGAAAAACAGCCAGCTTATCAGCCTGTCCATTCTGACTGAAACCAATAACCGGGAGCAGGCGCGGCTCTATGCCGAAGCAGAACAGACCAGCGCACTACTGAGACAACGACAACGCCGGATTGAGGAACTGAAACGTGAGAAAGAGGATTTACGCCGCTGGGCTGATACTCCTTTGCCTGCTGACATTATCCGGCTGCGGGAACGACCGGCACTCACCGGAGGTGCAGCTTACCGTCAGTGGTTGTCCGCGAGTGACGCCGTGTCGGCTGGATCAGGCAGCGCCGCGCACTAACGGTGATCTGAACGCATTGCTGGATGAAACGGAGGCCGCCTGGGCGGTCTGTGCAGACAAAGTGGACATGATTATTGCGTGTCAGGAGCGAAACAGTGAACAAACCACAATCCCTGCGCCACGCCCTCAATAAAGCAGTGCCTTATGTCCGAAATAACCCGGACAAACTGCATCTGTTTGTGGATAACGGTTCGCTGGTTGCCACGGGAGCCAGCTCCATGTCATGGGAGTATCGTTACACCCTGAACGTAGTGATAGAGGATTTCAGCGGCGACCAGAATCTGTTGATGGCCCCGGTTTTGCTGTGGCTGCGGGATAACCAGCCCGATGCAATCAATAACCCGGTGTTACGGGAAAAGTTATTCACCTTTGAGGTGGATATTTTGCGCAACGATGTCTGTGATATCAGCCTTAACCTGCAACTGACGGAACGTGTGCTGGTCAGCACTGACGGCACTGTGTCCAGCGTTGAAGCTGTAGCGGAACCCGATGAACCTGAAGAAATGTGGACGGTGAAACGTGGCTGAACTGCAGAAGGTGGACGACTGGTTGAGTGCCTTGCTGGCGAATCTGGAACCAGCCACGAGAAGTCGCATGATGCGCCAGCTGGCGCAGGAACTGCGCCGGACACAACAGAAGAACATCAAGATGCAGCGCAATCCAGATGGCAGTAGTTATGAACCGCGACGGGTAACAGCACGCAGTAAAAAGGGGCGTATCAAACGTCAGATGTTTGCAAAGCTGCGCACCACAAAATATCTGAAAACTGCCGCCAGCGCCGATTCTGCCAGCGTGCAGTTTGAAGGTAAGGTGCAGCGCATTGCCCGCGTTCATCACTACGGCCTGCGCGATCGTGTCAGTCGTAAGGGACCGGAGGTCCGTTACGCAGAGCGTCGCCTGCTGGGTGTAAATGATGATGTTGAAGCAAATATTCGTGATATTTTGCTACGTTGGCTAAGCCAATATTAATTCATGTCAAATATTGATAACTTTTATCAATTTCAAGTTTGTGAAATTTGGTTATCTTTGAATCAATGTATAAATCTATGAACATTGCTATCCCTATCATAAATATAAATAGAATGCTTAAATAAATAATGGGGGTGGCAATCATAATTGTAAATTTGTTCTTGTCTGTCGTTTTTGCTAACTCTTCTTTCTTTTCAGGAATTAGCAAGTAGCTACAAATGAAATCTTTTGTGGCTTGTTGGATTGAAGTGATCTTATCAAGCTGTGACTTGTCAACACATACATCTGGTGTGATATTCCATTCAGGTGTGTATGGTATGTTTTGTGCGTGTTCTGGTTTCATCCAAAAGGAATCTTTTGTTTCTCTATGTGTGATTTCAACCCAATTTACGGGTTCTTTGGCGATGAAATAGGTAAATTTATAAAAACAAAGTGCTGAGGTCATAATGACTGCAATTCCAAATGAGACGATAAATATTTTATGTTTTTTAATATGGGGTTTTGTGCTTAACTTATATTTGCAAAGACTAAGTCTAATAATTGGCTTTGATATTCCAATCTTTGATATCAAAAAGTCTTCTTCTGGATAGGATGTGTTTAACCATGACCAAAAAGCCGAGATGCCACCTATAAGCCATTTAAATATAAGACCACCAATGGCCGTAGCTAAAAATGTATTTATTTTATCGATTTCCATATAGATCCCCTTTTGGTTGAGCTATCTGGGATTATATGTATGAGAGACAGAACAATGAAGCGAGGTTCGTTAAAATAGGAATCACGGGCATTCTTTCTTCATGAACGCACAATTAACCGAAATCATGCGCCTTATCACCAACCTGATCCGCACTGGTGTAGTCACCGAAGTGGACCGGGAAAACTGGCTTTGCCGGGTGAAAACGGGCGACCTTGAAACCAACTGGATTAACTGGCTGACGCTGCGCGCGGGTAATGCCCGCACATGGTGGAAACCATCGGAAGGTGAGCAGGTGGTGCTGCTGAGTCTGGGAGGCAATCTGGAAACCGCCTTTGCGTTGCCCGCTGTCTATTCGAATCAGTTCGCGCCACCTTCGACGTCGGCGGACGCCTGCGTGACAGAACATCCTGACGGTGGCTGGTTTGAATACGAACCCGCCACCGGGCGCTGGTATGTCAGGGGCATCAAATCCATGGTCATTGAGGCTGCCGACAACATCACCCTGAAAACCAGTGAGTTTGTGCTGGAGGCTGACCGCACGCGTATTAACAGCGAAGTAGTGATCAATGGTGGTGTTACCCAGGGCGGCGGTGCAATGAGTTCTAACGGAATTGTGGTTGATGCACATCAGCATACTGGCGTCCTGAAAGGCGGCGACACAACCGGAGGCCCGGTATGACGCTTTATAGCGGGATGAACAATACCAGCGGCAAAGTCATTACTGATATTGACCATCTGCGCCAGTCGGTGCGGGACATTCTGCTGACGCCGCAGGGTAGCCGCATTGCCCGTCGGGAATATGGTTCCCTACTGTCGGCACTGATAGATCAGCCACAAAATCCGGCATTACGCCTGCAGGTCATGTCGGCAGTGTATGTGGCGCTGAGTCGCTGGGAGCCACGGCTGACGCTGGATTCCATCACCATCAACAGCAATTTTGACGGTTCAATGGTGGTGGGGCTGACCGGGCGGCGTAATAACGGTGTGCCTGTTTCCCTTTCCGTATCAACAGGAGCAGAGAATGGCAGTGATTGACCTTTCGCAGTTGCCTGCGCCGCAGATTGTCGATGTGCCGGACTTTGAGACGCTGCTTGCCGAACGCAAGGCCGAATTTGTTGCGCTTCATCCGAAAGATGAGCAGGAAGCAGTGATCCGCACGCTGGAACTGGAATCTGAACCCGTCACCAAATTGCTGCAGGAGAACGCTTACCGTGAGTTGCTTCTGCGCCAGCGCATTAACGAAGCCGCGCAGGCTGTGATGGTGGCTTACGCGATGGGCAGCGATCTTGACCAGCTCGCTGCCAACTACAACGTGAAACGCCTGACGGTGACGCCTGCTGATAATGACGCTGTGCCGCCCGTTGCAGCTGTGATGGAAAGCGATGAAGCGTTACGCCTGCGTGTGCCTGCAGCCTTTGAAGGGCTTTCAGTTGCGGGGCCAACTGCAGCTTATGAATTTCATGCCCGAAGCGCCGACGGTCGGGTGGCGGATGCCAGTGCAACCAGCCCGGCACCTGCAGAGGTGGTGCTGACTGTCCTTAGCCGCGAAGGCGATGGAACTGCAGAAAAAGACCTGCTGGACGTGGTGGAAAAAGCTCTGAACAGTGAGAACGTCCGCCCGGTGGCTGACCGTCTTACGGTTCGCAGCGCAGAAATCATCCCGTATCGCGTGAAAGCCACCATTTTTCTCTATCCGGGACCGGAAGCAGAGCCGGTAATGGCAGCGGCAAAAGCCAGCCTGCAGAAGTACATCGCCAGTCAGACGCGTCTTGGTCGGGATATTCGCCGTAGCGCCATCTTTGCCGCCCTGCATGTTGAGGGGGTGCAGCGTGTGGAGCTGGCATCTCCTCTGGCGGATGTGGTCCTGAACAAAACGCAGGCGGCATCATGTACGCAGTGGAGCGTAACCAACGGAGGAACGGATGAATAGTCTGCTGCCACCGGGTTCAACACCACTGGAGCGCCGACTGGCGCAAACCTGCAGCGGGATTTCTGATCTGCAGGTGCCGCTTCGTGACTTGTGGAATCCGGTGACCTGTCCGGTCAGCTTCCTGCCTTATCTCGCCTGGGCGTTCTCTGTGGATCGCTGGGACGAGGGCTGGACTGAAAGCGTCAAACGCCAGGTGGTGAAGGATGCTTTTTATATTCATCAGCATAAAGGAACCACCAGTGCAGTGCGGCGGGTAGTGGAACCGTTCGGATTCCTGATCCGCATTATTGAGTGGTGGCAGACCGGAGAAACACCGGGCACGTTTCGCCTGGATATCGGCGTGCAGGACCAGGGCATCACTGAAGATACCTATCTGGAACTTGAGCGACTGATAAGCGATGCCAAACCATGTAGCCGCCACATGATCGGCATGTCCATCAATCTGCAGACCAGCGGCCCGCATTGGGTGGGAGCCGCCAGCTATCTTGGCGAAGAAATCACGATCTATCCGTATATCAACGAAACGATTATTTCCGGTGGCACCGCGCATGAAGGCGGGGCGGTCCATGTTATTGACACAATGAGAGTGAATCCATGAGCACAAAATTTTATACCCTGCTGACGGATATTGGCGCGGCGAAACTTGCCAGCGCCGCCGCGCTCGGTGTGCCGCTAAAAATTACCCATATGGCGGTGGGCGATGGCGGCGGAGTATTGCCAACGCCGGACGCAACGCAGACGGCACTGGTAAATGAGAAACGCCGGGCTGCGCTGAATATGCTTTATATCGACCCGCAGAACAGTAGCCAGATTATTGCTGAACAGGTGATCCCTGAAAACGAGGGCGGTTGGTGGATACGTGAAGTGGGCCTGTTTGATGAGTCCGGGGCATTGATTGCCGTGGGAAACTGCCCGGAAAGCTATAAGCCGCAACTGGCTGAAGGCAGCGGGCGTACCCAGACCGTGCGCATGGTGCTGATTACCAGCAGTACGGACAATATCATCCTGAAAATCGACCCTGCTGTAGTGCTGGCAACCCGTAAATACGTGGATGATAAAGTCCTGGAATTAAAGCTGTATGTGGATGACCAGATGAGAAACCACATTGCCGCACAAGATCCTCATACCCAGTATGCGCAGAAACATAATCCGACATTTACCGGAGAACCAAAAGCGCCGACGCCTGCAGCAGGAAATAACACCACTCGGATTGCGACCACAGAGTTTGTTCAGGCCGCTATTACTGCTCTGATTAACGGTGCGCCAGCCACGCTGGACACACTGAAAGAAATTGCCGCAGCCATTAACAATGACCCGAAATTCAGTACCACTATTAATAATGCGCTGGCACTGAAAGCGCCGCTGTCGAGTCCGGCACTTACCGGAACGCCAACAGCACCTACTGCGGCACAGTCGGTCAACAATACACAGATTGCCACTACGGCTTTTGTGAAATCGGCGATTGCAGGAATGGTGGGTTCTGCACCTGCGGCACTGGATACATTGAACGAACTGGCGGCGGCGCTGGGGAATGACCCGAACTTTGCCACGACAATGCTTAATGCGCTAGCAGGTAAACAACCGCTGGACAATACGCTGACTAATTTGAGTGGAAAGGATGTAGCTGGTCTTCTCGCATACCTTGGTTTGGGAGAAGGTTCAGCATTACCTGTTGGTGCGCCTGTTCCGTGGCCTTCAGAGACACCTCCAACAGGCTGGCTGAAATGCAACGGGGCGGCTTTTTCTGCTGAAGAATACCCGGAACTGGCAAAGGCTTACCCGACAAATAAATTGCCTGATTTACGAGGTGAATTTATTCGTGGCTGGGATGATGGGCGCGGTATTGATGCAGGACGTGCTTTATTGAGCCTTCAGGCTGGGATGCTGGAAAAGCACCGTCATATTGTTGTTGCCAATGATGGTTACGACACAAAAGATGAATGGGAACTGGCTACGATTTTCAAAAAGACATACACACAAGGACGGGGACTTGATGCCACAAATACAGGAGGGAGTCTGATCCCATCACCGACACTTCATTCACGAGGGAGTATCGGTAATACTGGCGGGAGTGAAACCCGTCCACGAAATATTGCATTTAACTTTATCGTGAGGGCTGCATAATGGATAACGCCGTATTAAATAGCGAGCTTATTGCCACGAAGGCGGGGAATATTACCGTCTATAACTATGATGGTGAAACTCGGGAATATATTTCCACTTCAAATGAATATCTTGCCATTGGTGTCGGTATCCCTGCATATTCCTGTTTAGATGCCCCTGGCACACATAAGGCGGGTTATGCTATCTGCCGTTCGATGGATTTAAATTCATGGGAATATGTGCCAGATCATCGCGGTGAAATCGTCTATAGCACCGAAACAGGAGAATCGAAAGAAATCACAGCTCCGGGTGATTATCCTGAAAATACAACCACTATCGCCCCGTTAACGCCATACGATAAATGGAATGGTGAGAAATGGGTGACAGATACCGAGGCACAGCACGGCGCAGCAGTAGATGCAGCAGAAGCACTGCGCCAGTCGCTGATTGATACTGCAATGGCCTCCATCAGTCTGATTCAACTGAAATTACAGGCCGGACGGAAGCTGACGCAGGCAGAAACAACCCGCCTTAACGCTGTGCTGGATTACATTGACGCGGTGACGGCAACAGATACCAGCACAGCGCCGGATGTCATCTGGCCTGAACTGCCGGAGGCGTAGGCCATTCAATATCTGGCGCACCGGAAGTATCGATCAGCTCCAGTGCGTCCAGATAATCCAGCCACAAATTATATTGCGCCAGTTCATCACCTTTCAGACGACCAATAGCGGCTTTACCGGGCCATTGCTTACTGTTCATGTATTCGTTGGCCTGGTTAATTAGTAGCTGTCTTTCTGATTCAGTAATTTCAATAAGCTCTTCATGAGTAGGTGGAGGAATATCTGCCCACGTAGGTAGTCCATCCTCTCCGGCAATACGGACTTTTCCTTGTGGCGGTTCAGCCATAAACTCACTGACAATATTTTGATTCACCTCCTTAGCATCTGATAAATCCCATCCTACTGATTTATATTTATCAATCATATCCACAGGGAAAAAAGCATTATGCTTGGCACTATAAACATATTCGTTCATATAAATCACCCTGAATAAAATTACTCACCAACAGCCCACCAACTGTAATGCATAGATACCGTGTCGCTGGTTGATGACGTTCTGTAAGCAGAATTAAAGCCGGTTAACGTAGGGCCTTCTGCAGTCATCACGAACCCTCGCCCAGCGCCTAAAGGCGCACCGCCATCACCAGAATGGGTAAGAATGGCGCAGTCCGCTTTTTTAGGGAAAGGGATAGGAAATGTAATCCTCATTGTTTGCGTCGATAATTTCGGCATAGCCTCACCTCGACCATATTGCAGAATTTTACCGTTGGGTAATTTCATCCATCCATCACCACTGGCAAAAGAAGCCATGTCCGGTATCTGATTTTCCCCTGTTCCCACACCCCGTTTCGCTGCTTCTCCCAAACCAACGTTTATGAAAATGCAGAGGTAACAGCTAACTGGCATCATCTCCGGTTTTTATTCAGGGGAATGATCATGCTTATTGGCTATGTACGCGTGTCAACAAATGACCAGAACACCGATTTGCAACGTAATGCACTGAACTGCGCGGGATGTGAGCGGATTTTTGAGGACAAAATCAGTGGCACTAAGTCCGACAGACCGGGGCTGAAAAAACTACTCAGGACACTATCGGCAGGAGACACGCTGGTTGTTTGGAAGCTGGACAGGTTGGGACGCAGTATGCGGCATCTTGTTACGCTGATAGAAGAGTTGCGTCAGCGTGGCGTGAATTTCCGAAGCCTGACTGACAGTATTGATACCAGCACCCCAATGGGCCGTTTCTTTTTTCATGTCATGGGGGCCCTGGCTGAAATGGAGCGCGAACTGATAGTTGAACGTACCAGGGCGGGGCTTGCTGCAGCTCGCGCCAAAGGCAGAGTAGGTGGACGCCGTCCTAAGTTGACCACCGAACAGTGGGCACAGATTGGACGTTTACTCGAGGCCGGAGAATCAAGACAGCGTATTGCACTGATTTTTGATGTAGGCGTTTCTACCATTTATAGAAAATTTCCGGCAAATAAGAGCAATGAATCCCCCTGAATCAGCATAATTTTGATTATCCCTGCAAGCAGACAAATACCGTCATTTTGTGTGAATAACTGTACAACTACACTTAGCTGTTTGTCGGGCACAATCACTTCAACATAGGGCGAAGCCTAATCCAATCAGGAGGTTCGCCACTATGGCTCAGGATTACCACCACGGGGTGCGCGTTGTTGAAGTCAACGAAGGCACCCGATCCATTACCACGGTGAGCACCGCCATCGTGGGTATGGTCTGCACGGGCGATGATGCCGATGCAAAAATGTTTCCTCTTAATAAACCCGTGCTGATCACTGATGTGCTGACTGCCAGCGGTAAAGCGGGTGAGTCCGGTACTCTGGCCCGTTCGCTGGATGCCATCGCTGATCAGGCAAAACCCGTGACCGTTGTTGTGCGTGTGCCGCAGGGTGAAACGGAAGACGAAACCACGACCAATATCATCGGCGCTGTGACTGCTGAAGGTAAAAAAACAGGCATGAAAGCCCTGCTATCTGCCCAGTCACAGCTCGGCGTTAAACCGCGCATTCTCGGCGTGCCAGGTCACGATAACAAAGCCGTTGCGACTGAGTTGCTGAGCGTGGCGCAAAGCCTGCGTGGGTTTGCTTACCTGTCAGCGTATGGCTGCAAGACGGTACAGGAGGCGATCACTTACCGTGAAAACTTCAGCCAGCGCGAAGGAATGCTGATTTGGCCTGACTTTACTGGCTGGGACACGGTGCTGAATGCCGACGCAACGGCATATGCCACCGCCCGTGCGCTTGGTCTGCGTGCCAAAATTGATGAGCAGACAGGGTGGCACAAAAGCCTGTCCAACGTGGGCGTGAACGGTGTCACCGGAATTTCTGCTGATGTGTTCTGGGATCTGCAGGACCCGGCAACTGATGCGGGGCTGCTTAACCAGAACGATGTTACCACACTTATCCGCAAAGACGGCTTTCGCTTCTGGGGTTCCCGCTGCCTGAGTGATGACCCACTCTTTGCCTTCGAAAACTACACCCGCACGGCGCAGGTGCTGACGGACACAATGGCAGAAGCGCACATGTGGGCGGTGGACAAACCGCTGAACCCGTCGCTGGCGCGCGACATTATCGAGGGTATCCGCGCCAAAATGCGCAGCCTGGTAAGTCAGGGGTATCTCATTGGTGGTGATTGCTGGCTGGACGAGTCGGTGAACGACAAAGACACCCTGAAAGCCGGAAAACTCACCATCGACTACGACTACACGCCAGTGCCGCCACTTGAAAATCTGATGCTGCGCCAGCGCATCACCGATCAGTACCTGGTGAATTTCGCCAGCCAGGTCAGCGCGTAAGGGGACAACATGGCTTTACCACGCAAATTAAAACATCTGAACCTGTTTAACGACGGGAACAACTGGCAGGGGATCGTAGAGTCGCTGACGCTGCCGAAATTCACCCGCAAATATGAGAAGTATCGCGGCGGCGGAATGCCTGGTGCAGTTGATGTGGATCTGGGGCTTGATGAAAGTGCGCTGGACACAGAATTTTCCATTGGTGGTACTGAACTGCTGCTGTTTAAGCAGATGGGCAAAGCCACGGTGGATGGCATCCAGTTGCGCTTTACCGGCTCTATCCAGCGTGACGATACCGGAGAAGTGCAGGCCGTGGAGCTTGTGGTGCGTGGACGTCACAAAGAAGTGGATTCCGGCGAGTGGAAGACGGGCGAAAGCAACACCACCAAAGTGACCAGTACCAACAGCTACGCGAAGCTGACCATCAATGGTGAGGTGCTCTATGAAGTGGACCTTATCAACATGGTGGAAATTGTGGACGGTGTGGACCTGATGGAAGCGCACCGCAACGCCCTCGGCCTCTGATGTATCTGAACGGCGCGGGATTCCGCGCCAGAACCCAATTGACAGGACAGCAAAATGAGCGATAAGCAGACTGAAAAGACCATTCAACTGGATACCCCCATCAAGCGCGGTAAAACAGAAATCACCGAAATTGTGCTGCGTAAACCGCAGTCCGGTGCGCTGCGCGGTACACGCCTGCAGGCCATTATGGATATGGATGTAAACGCGATGATGACCGTGATCCCCCGCATCTCCAGTCCGGCACTGACTGCACAGGAAATTGCAGAGATGGACCCGGCAGATCTCACTGCCATGTCGGTTGAGGTTGTCACTTTTTTGTTGAAGAAGTCGGTGCTTGCCGGTTTACCGACAGCCTGACGGTTGACGATCTGGTGGCAGATATCGCCACTATTTTTCACTGGCCGCCATCCGTTACTGACGTTATGCCGCTGACCGAAGTGCTGGAATGGCGGTATAAAGCGATTCAGAGAAGCGGGGCCAACGATGAGTGATAACAACCTGCGTCTGCAGGTCATTCTTAATGCGGTTGACAAGCTCACCCGCCCATTTCGATCTGCGCAGGCCAGTTCAAGAGAACTGGCTGCTGCTGTCAAAAAATCCCGCGATGCAATAAAGCAGCTTGATCAGGCCGGGAGCAGTCTGGACAGCTTCCGAAAGCTGCTGGCAGAAAATCAGAAATTAGGCGACAGGCTGAACTATGCCCGCCAGCGTGCAAATTTGCTCAGTCAGGAACTGGGAGCGATGGGGCCGCCTTCGCAACGTCAGGTTGTTGCTCTGGGCCGTCAACGGCTGGCTGTTCAGCGCCTGGAAGAACGCCAGAAAAAGCTGCAGCAGCAGACGGCGCTTGTGCGTGCTGAACTGTACCGGGCGGGAATTTCTGCGAAAGACGATGCGGGAGCAACTGCCCGTTTAGCCCGTGAAACATCACGTTATAACCAGGAACTTTCGAAACAGGAGGCGCGGCTGAAGCGACTGGGGGAAGCTCAGCGCAGGATGAATGCAGCGCGTGCCAGTTATGCCCGTTCGCTGGAGGTGCGTGATCGTATTGCAGGTGCCGGAGCCACCACCACGGCTGCAGGGCTGGCAATGGGTGCGCCAGTGATGGCGGCAGTAAAAAGCTATACCAGCATGGAAGATGCCATGAAAGGTGTGGCAAAGCAGGTCAATGGTCTGCGTGACGATAATGGCAACCGCACTGCACGTTTTTATGAAATGCAGGATGCCATCAAGGCTGCCAGCGAACAGTTGCCGATGGAAAACGGTGCGGTGGACTTCGCTGCACTGGTTGAAGGTGGTGCGCGCATGAACGTCGCAAACCCTGACGACAGCTGGGAAGATCAGAAACGTGACCTGCTGGCCTTCGCCAGTACGGCAGCAAAGGCGGCAACAGCCTTTGAGCTGCCAGCGGATGAACTGTCAGAAAGTCTGGGGAAAATCGCCCAGCTCTACAAAATCCCCACCCGCAATATTGAACAGCTCGGTGATGCGCTGAACTATCTGGATGATAACGCCATGTCGAAAGGGGCAGACATCATTGATGTGATGCAACGTCTGGGCGGTGTGGCTGACCGTCTGGATTATCGTAAAGCGGCGGCGCTGGGTTCCACCTTCCTGACACTGGGCGCTGCGCCAGAGGTTGCAGCCAGTGCAGCAAACGCGATGGTGCGTGAATTGTCCATTGCCACCATGCAAAGCAAGAGTTTCTTTGAAGGGATGAATCTGCTGAAACTCAATCCTGAAGTGATTGAAAAGCAGATGACGAAGGATGCGATGGGAACCATCCAGCGCGTGCTGGAGAAGGTAAACGCGCTGCCGCAGGACAAGCGCCTGTCTGCCATGACTATGTTGTTTGGTAAAGAGTTTGGCGATGACGCGGCGAAACTGGCAAACAACCTGCCGGAACTGCAGCGTCAGTTAAAACTGACAGCGGGCAATGATGCGCTTGGCTCCATGCAGAAAGAATCCGACATTAACAAGGATTCACTTTCTGCGCAGTGGTTGCTGGTCAAAACCGGAGCGCAGAACACCTTCAGCAGCTTGGGCGAAACGCTGCGCCAGCCGCTGATGGATATTCTGTACACGGTGAAAAGCGTCACGGGGGCGTTGCGTCGCTGGGTGGAAGCTAACCCGGAACTGACAGGCACACTGATGAAAGCATCGGCTGTTGTGGCTGCGGTTACCGTCGGCCTCGGCACCTTAGCGGTGGCGCTGGCTGCAGTGCTGGGGCCGCTGGCAGTGATCCGTCTGGGATTCTCTGTGTTGGGTATCAAAACGTTATCTTCCGTTACGGCAGCAGTAACTCGAACCAGCAGCGCGTTGTCCTGGCTGGCTGGCGCACCACTGGCACTGCTGCGACGCGGGCTTGCTTCATCGGGCAACGCAGCGGGTTTACTTACTGCGCCGTTGTCGTCTTTGCGCCGCACGGCATCACTGACGGGGAATGTCCTGAAAACTGTAGCAGGTGTGCCGGTTGCACTGTTGCGGTCTGGATTATCCGGTTTACGTGCTGTTGCTGTGATGTTTATGAATCCACTGGCAGCACTACGCGGTGGACTGGCTGCCGCAGGCGCGGTGCTGCGAGTACTGGCATCCGGTCCGCTGGCGATGCTGCGCGTTGCCCTGTATGCCATATCTGGTCTGTTAGGTGCTCTGCTCAGTCCGATAGGTCTTGTGGTTACTGCACTGGCGGGTGTGGCGCTGGTTGTCTGGAAATACTGGCAACCCATCACCGCATTTCTCGGTGGCGTGGTGGAAGGATTCAAAGCGTCGGCAGGTCCCATCAGTGCTGCATTCGAACCACTTAAGCCTGTGTTTCAGTGGATTGGCGACAAAGTGCAGGCGTTGTGGGGTTGGTTTACTGATCTGCTGACGCCTGTTAAGTCGACCTCTGCCGAACTGCAGAGCGCAGCGGCAATGGGGCGACGATTCGGGGAGGCTCTGGCGGAGGGGCTGAATATGGTCATGCATCCGCTGGACTCCCTGAAATCCGGTGTTTCCTGGTTGCTGGATAAACTCGGCATTGTCAGTAAAGAAGCTGCAAAGGCGAAACTGCCGGAAAGCGTGACGCGTCAGCAACCTGCGACGGTGAATGCAGACGGTAAAGTGATGATGCCATCGGGTGGTTTTCCATCATGGGGATATGGCTTTGCGGGGATGTATGACAGCGGCGGCTATATCCCGCGCGGGCAGTTTGGCATCGTCGGTGAAAACGGGCCGGAAATTGTTAACGGCCCGGCAAATGTGACCAGCCGGAGAAATACAGCTGCACTGGCTGCCGTTGTTGCCGGAATGATGGGCGTTGCTGCCGCGCCTGCAGAGCTTCCACCGTTGCATCCTTTGGCACTTCCCGCGAAAGGCGGCGAAGCGATGGTGAGTCGTGCAGCCACTGTGCCGCCCGTTCACCGGATTGAGGCACCGACGCAGATCATCATTCAGACGCAGCCAGGACAAAGTGCGCAGGATATTGCGCGGGAGGTGGCACGCCAGCTTGATGAACGTGAACGCAGGCTGAAGGCAAAAGCCAGGAGTAACTACAGCGATCAGGGGGGATACGACGCATGATGATGGTGCTGGGATTGTACGTGTTTATGCTGCGCACCGTTCCGTATCAGGAACTGCAGTATCAACGCAGCTGGCGACATGCGGCAAACAGCCGGGTAAACCGTCGTCCATCCACGCAGTTTCTGGGACCGGACAACGACATGCTGACGCTTTCTGGTGTTCTTATGCCGGAGATAACGGGCGGCAGGCTGTCGTTGCTGGCTCTGGAGCAGATGGCAGAACAGGGAAAAGCATGGCCCCTGATTGAAGGCAGCGGCACGATTTACGGCATGTATGTGATTGAGGGACTGAATCTGACTAAAACGGAGTTTTTCCGCGACGGTATGCCGCGCCGGATTGAGTTCACCCTGTCGCTCAAACGGGTGGATGAATCCCTGTCCGATATGTTCGGTGATCTCAGTGCGCAGCTGAATAATCTGCAGGATACGGCAACGTCTGCCTTAAGCGATATCAGTAAAACGGTGGGAGGGCTGCTGTCGTGAATTTCAGCTCTGAACTGCTTAACAAAGGCAACAAAACTCCCGCATTCAGCATCAGTATTGAGGGGAAGGATATCACCACTGTGCTGGACAAACGCCTGATGGGGCTTACGCTGACGGATAACCGGGGCTTTGAAGCGGACCAGCTTGATCTGGAGCTGGACGACGCCGACGGAAAAATCGTGCTGCCGCGCCGTGGTGCGGTCATTACGCTGGCGCTGGGCTGGAAGGGGCAGCCGCTTTTCCCAAAAGGGGCATTCACGGTGGACGAGATTGAACACACTGGCGCACCGGACCGCCTGACTATCCGGGCGCGAAGTGCTGATTTTCGGGAAACGCTGAATACCCGCCGTGAAAAATCGTGGCATAACACCACCATCGGGGAAGTGGTGAAGGAAATAGCCGCGCGGCACAAGCTGAAGATGGCACTGGGTAAAGACCTGTCGGATAAGCCCGTGGAGCATATAGACCAGACTAATGAGAGTGACGGCAGTTTTTTGATGCGGCTGGCGCGCCAGTACGGTGCCATTGCATCGGTGAAAAATGGCAATCTGTTATTCATCCGGCAGGGACAGGGCAAAAGCGCCAGCGGTAAACCACTGCCGGTGATTACTATCACACGTAAGGACGGCGACAGTCACCGCTTTACCCTGGCAGATCGCGGAGCTTACACGGGGGTAATTGCCAGCTGGTTGCATACCCGCGAACCCGCGAAGAAAGAAAGCACTACGGTGAAGCGTAAGCGCAGGACTAAGAAGCAGAAGAAAGAGCCGGAAGCGAAGCAGGGCGATTACCTGGTGGGGACGGATGAAAACGTGCTGTTACTTAATCGCACTTATGCCAACCGGAGCAACGCTGAACGGGCAGCGAAAATGCAGTGGGAACGCCTGCAACGTGGCGTTGCGTCATTCTCGCTACAACTGGCGGAAGGGCGGGCAGATCTCTACACGGAAATGCCTGTGAAGGTCAGTGGTTTTAAACAGCCGATAGATGATGCGGAATGGACCATTACGACTCTGACACATACCGTCAGCCCGGATAACGGTTTTACAACCAGTATTGAACTCGAAGTGAAGATTGATGATCTTGAAATGAAATAAAGTGTTCTCAATATTGATATTTTGTGTATCATTACAATGATTCTGATAGCAAAGGTAGGGATCTGGATATGATGAATTGTCCAAAGTGTGGTCATGCGGCACACACAAGGAGCAGTTTTCAAGTAACTGAAAGCACCAAAGAGCGTTACTGCCAGTGCCAAAATATTAACTGCGGGAGCACTTTTGTTACCCATGAAACAGTGGTCCGGTTTATTGTGACACCCGCACTGATTGCTACTGCTCCTCCACATCCATTGCCAGGTGGTCAGGGGCATATGAATTTTTGAGAAAGAGAACCTGCTACGGCAGGTTTTTATTCATCTGGGATCTCACCCGTTTCAAGAAAATGTATAAAGCCAGTCTCATCTATGATGATTGTGCCTTTCATCCTGGCTGCCGATACTTTTGATGGGCCTGCATTGTAACCGCAACAGAGCATCTGAAGGCTTTGGGTTACAGAGGTTCTTACCGTTAATCCTTGTTCATTCGCCTTATCAACCAATCTTTCTTTATCTGCTTTCTTAAATCCGGTGAAACACACATCGAATGTATTTTTTTTCGGACCAGACTGCTTGGTGAGATGTGAGTAGTTTTCGGGGAGGAATGACGCGCATTCCTGAATGGCTTGTTCTGGAGAATCGTACTGTTTAAGAATGCGGTCTTTTCGGAAGGTTTTTATTCGATCGGTGTTCTTACAAATGCCCTGTATATGATTTTCGCTATAACTGATGCTCTGTATAGAGTGAACACCGATACGACCATTTGCATTGATGTAAACAAAGTGAAGTTCTTCCATGTGAAACCTCTTTGCATGATTTCAAGATGGCGACAGGCAAGATGGACGCAAAAGTCTGTCGCCATTTTGCCGCCACTACCAAAGAAAAAGGGGCTACGCTTTCACGTAACCCCTTGATTTATTTGGTGGAGCTGGCGGGAGTTGAACCCGCGTCCGAAATTCCTACATCCTCGGTACTACATGCTTAGTCAGTCTTTACATTCGCTTGCCAGCTGCGGACGGACACGCCACTAACAAACTAGCCTGATTAAGTTTTAACGCTTCAACCCCAGGCAGGGCTTCCACGCGATCTCTTTTGGGTTTGACCTCTCTTGATCCCCGTCCTAAGAGCGGAGGCTAGGGAGAGAGGGCTCTAAGCAGGTTATTAAGCTGCTAAAGCGTAATTTTCGTCGTTTGCGACTATTTTTTGCGGCTTTTTACGAGGCCAACCGCCCCTCGGCATGCACCTTGGGTTTCGCAAATCCCGTCGAATCCAGAATCAGCCCCAATGTGTAACGGCAAGTATACCAGATTTATGAGCGCCATGACCAGCCTCAATGGCGTTATCGTTAAAGATTTAGCACCCATGTAGCCTGATTTTTATTCGATTAAGCAATGGGATGGCAACATTTGGGTCGGATGTGATAGCCAATAAGATGTTCATTCGCGCCGCCGGAGAGGGTGGCGCGGTGAGGAACTGGTCAATAATTGGAGTGCAGATTTAACGGTGGGCGTTTTTCATGATACGCGCTTTATCCACCTGCCATTCGCGTTCTTTGATGTCTGAACGTTTATCGTGCTGTTTCTTACCTTTAGCGACGCCGATTTTCACTTTGCACCAGGCATTTTTCCAGTACAGGGAGAGCGCCACTACGGTATAGCCTTCTCGATTGACGCGACCGTACAATGAGTCCAGTTCGCGCTGGTTGAGAAGTAACTTGCGGGTACGGGTAGGATCGCACACCACATGCGTGGATGCCACTGCCATTGGCGTGATGTTAGCGCCAAACAGAAATGCTTCTCCATCACGTAGAAGGACGTAGCTGTCGCTGATATTGGCTTTTCCTGCGCGCAGGGATTTAACCTCCCAGCCTTGCAGGGCAAGTCCCGCTTCGAACTCTTCTTCGATAAAGTATTCGTGACGGGCGCGCTTGTTAAGCGCGATGGTCGCTGAACCAGGTTTATGTGCTTTTTTCTTCGTCATAAGCGTCGTGAATCATCGGTAATCTGAAATCGAAAACACCCCATATCAATCCTGCGGGGGACAAGGCTCTATCTTAGCATGAACCCGATGTTACCCAGCGCCGGGATAGCGTTTTTTTTACAGCAGGATAAATGATATTATTTGTTGGATTTTTGTTGATGGAAATTGTTATGCCTCAGATTAGCCGGACCGCACTGGTACCCTACAGCGCGGAGCAAATGTATCAGTTAGTGAATGACGTTCAGTCTTATCCTCAGTTTTTGCCGGGTTGTACCGGAAGTCGGATTCTGGAGTCCACTCCTGGGCAGATGACCGCGGCGGTAGATGTCTCTAAGGCTGGGATCAGCAAAACGTTTACTACCCGCAACCAGTTGACCAGTAACCAAAGTATTCTTATGAATTTGGTGGATGGGCCGTTCAAGAAATTGATCGGTGGATGGAAGTTTACGCCGCTGAGCCAGGAGGCGTGTCGTATCGAGTTTCATCTCGACTTTGAGTTTACCAATAAGTTGATTGAACTCGCCTTTGGCCGCGTGTTTAAAGAGCTGGCGGCTAATATGGTCCAGGCTTTTACGGTTCGTGCGAAAGAGGTTTACAGTGCCAGGTAAAATTGCCGTTGAGGTGGCTTATGCTCTACCTGAGAAGCAGTACCTGCAGCGCGTGACGCTGCAGGAGGGCGCGACGGTTGAAGAAGCTATTCGCACCAGTGGCTTGCTGGAATTGCGTACCGATATCGATTTAACTAAAAACAAAGTCGGCATTTACAGCCGTCCGGCAAAACTGAGCGATACCGTGCATGATGGCGATCGGGTGGAGATTTATCGTCCTCTCATTGCCGATCCGAAAGAGCTTCGCAGGCAACGAGCAGAAAAATCAGCGAATAAATAACAGACAGAAAAAAGGTGCTCATTGAGCACCTTTTTTAACGTCTTTGAGAGCAACTTTATTATTAGTTACCACTCAGCGCAGGTTTGTTATCAATGTTGGTCAACACCCCGCTACTGTTAAAGGTCAGCGTCAGCGTTTGCTGCGTTACACCTTCATGACCTGGTTGCTGGCGGAAGACATAGAACCAGGTATTCGTACCAAATGGATCGGACATCAGCGGTGTACCCAATGCGTACGCAACTTGTTGTTGCGTCATGCCAACACGTATTTTGGATACGTCGTTAGCGGTCAGATAGTTCCCCTGGTTGATGTCAGGACGGTAAACCACTCGCTCCAGAGTGGAACAGCCTGCGGTCAACATCAATAGTACTGCTGCTGCAGCAGTCAGCGTTTTACAGCGCATAGTGATTTGATTCCTTTTCGGGCCCGAGCAGTACGTGGCTCATCTGTAATATGCCGATGATAATAGACCTTTCATCACTTTAAAACCTTTTGCTTTCCGGTCTTACGGCGTTTTGCTGTTTACTCTGACCGTGAAGCAGGAAAAAAGTTTACGCCGCAAGCAGTTCTTTCGCATTCGCCAGTGTGTTACGTGTGACTTCACTGCCACCAAGCAGGCGCGCCAGCTCTTGTAACCGCGCTTTTTTGTCCAGCGACTCCATATGCGTTTCTGTCATCGCACCATCGGTTTCTTTGCTGACAAAATAGTGTTGATGACCACATCCCGCGACTTGTGGCAGGTGGGTAACACACATCACCTGAGTTGATTCGCCGAGTTGACGCAGCAGTTTGCCGACAACTGCCGCTGTTGGACCGCTAATCCCTACATCCACTTCATCAAAAATCAGTGCCGGGGTTTCCATTTTACGCGCTGTGATGACCTGAATTGCCAATGCGATGCGGGACAATTCACCACCAGATGCGACTTTGGCAATAGGCTGCATTGGCTGACCTGGGTTGGTGGTTACCCGAAACTCAATACGATCAGCGCCGTCAGCGCCCAGGTGATGCTCGTCAAATTTAACATCAATCGTAAACTGCCCATGCGGCATAGAGAGTGCATGCATACTGTCGGTGATCAGCTGTGCCAACTCATTTGCATAATGCTGGCGTTGCTGGTGTAACGCGCGCGCCGTTTCCAGTGCCTGCTGATGATGTTTCGTTACCGCCAGCGCGAGCGTTTCTTGTGAGTCGGCCTGATCGTCCAGTTGCTGCTGCTCTTCCAGTAGTGATTGATAATACTGTGGCAATGCTTCCGGGCTGACGTGATGTTTACGTGCCAGCGAAATCTGTTTTGAGATGCGCTGTTCAAGTTCAAACAGTCGGTTGGGATCAAGATCCAGACGATCGCAGTAGTGGCGCAGTTCGTCGCTGGCTTCAGCAATCTGGATGGTAGCCTCTTCCAGCATATCAAGTACGCCGGACAGTTTGCTGTCCATGCCAATCAATTCGCTCACCAGTTGTTTAGCCGTGTAAAGCTGGCTTTGCAGGTTTGCGTCTTCGCCGTCGGCCATTAATGCCAATGCATTCTGGCTGGTGGTCAGCAATTGACCGCTGTTCGCCAGACGTTTGTACTCTTCGTCGATTTGCTCAAACTCTCCGGGCTGCGGATTAAATTCGTTCAGTTCTTTTAATTGGTATTGCAGCAGCTCCGCACGAGCGGCGCGTTCCTGACTTAACTGTTGATGATGCGCGAGGTCGCGGCAGCTTTGATGCCACAACTGATAACGTGCGGTCATTTCCTGAAGCAGAGAGGTTTCATTAGCATAGCCATCAAGCAGGAATTTTTGGTGCTCGGGTTTGGTGAGTAATTGATGGGCGTGCTGACCATGGATCTGAATGAGCAACTGGCCCAGTTCGCGCAGTTGTGACAGTGGAACAGCTGTACCGTTGATAAAACCACGAGAGCGACCATCGCTACTGATTACGCGACGAAGCAGGCATTCACGGCCATCTTCCAGTTGGTTTTCTTCCAGCCAGCGCAGTGCTGCGGGTGTATCTTTCAGAGAAAAACGGGCGCACAGATCTGCGCGAGCAGCTCCGGTACGCACCATGTCGGCTTCAGCGCGACCGCCGAGACAAAGGCCCAGGGCATCTATTGCAATAGATTTACCCGCGCCGGTCTCGCCGGTGATTACGGTCATGCCGCTGTGAAAATCAATCTCAAGCTCACGAACGATAGCAAAGTTGCTGATGGTCAGTTGTGCCAACATAGTTGTTTTCCTGTATGAAAAACCATTACTGTTATTGTGTACAGTATAAACTGGTTTTATATACAGTAAAGAGGCTGGCGTAAAATTAGAATAATTTTTTTGACCAGCCGAGCTTGGTGCTTAATGTATTGAAATAGCTGTAATCTTTCGGATGAATCAGATTCAGATGGTAATCACAGCGACGAATCAGGACATCTTCTCCTTCCTGAATCGGTAGTGCTATCTGGCTGTCGCAACTGATTTCCAGGTCGTTACGGCGATGTGAAAAACGCAGACGGATCGTGCTGCTGCTGTTTATGACCAGTGGTCGTGCTGACAACGTATGCGGGAACATGGGCACCAGGGTAATTGCATCCAGAGAAGGCGTCAGGATTGGACCGCCTGCCGAGAGAGAATAGGCAGTAGAGCCTGTTGGTGTCGAAATAATCAGGCCATCGGAACGCTGCGAAAACGCAAAGATCTCGTCGATATATACTTCGAATTCAATCATATGCGCCACTTTTCCTGGGTGAAGCACCACTTCATTTATCGCGGTGCTGATGCGCTTTTGGCAATCTTGCTGACAGACTTGCGCTTCCAGCAAAAAACGTTTCTCGCTGATGTAGTGACCTTCCAGCACATCGGCTAATTGTTGCTGAGCGTTATCGGGGTCAAGGTCGGTCAGGAAACCCAGGTTGCCACGGTTGATTCCAATAACTTTAATATCGTAACGGGCGAGTGTGCGCGCCGCGCCCAGCATATTACCGTCGCCACCAACGACTACCGCGAGATCAGCCAGTTGCCCAATCTCCGCGAGCGTGCCAGTTTTCACATTCTTCAGTTGCAGTTCGTGAGCGATTTGTTGCTCGACGATGACCTCGTAACCTTTTGTGCACAGCCAACGGTAGAGCATTTCATGTGTTGTCAGTGCAGTAGGGTGCCGTGGGTGTCCCACAATGCCAATACACTTGAAATGATTATTCATTTTTCCGAGGTCCTTGTTGCGAAGATTGATGACAATGTGAGTGCTTCCCTTGAAACCCTGAAACTGATCCCCATAATAAGCGAAGTTAGCGAGATGAATGCGAAAAAAAACGCGGAGAAATTCATGAGTAGTAAAGAACAGAAAACGCCTGAGGGGCAAGCCCCGGAAGAAATTATCATGGATCAGCACGAAGAGATTGAGGCAGTTGAGCCAGAAGCTTCTGCTGAGCAGGTGGATCCGCGCGATGAAAAAATTGCGAATCTCGAAGCTCAGCTGGCTGAAGCCCAGACCCGTGAACGTGACGGCATTTTGCGCGTAAAAGCCGAAATGGAAAACCTGCGTCGCCGTACTGAACTGGATATCGAAAAAGCACATAAATTCGCGCTGGAGAAATTCATCAACGAATTGCTGCCGGTGATTGATAGCCTGGATCGTGCGCTGGAAGTGGCTGATAAAGCTAACCCGGATATGTCCGCGATGGTTGAAGGTATTGAGCTGACGCTGAAGTCGATGCTGGATGTTGTGCGTAAGTTTGGCGTTGAAGTGATCGCCGAAACTAACGTGCCGCTGGACCCGAATGTGCATCAGGCCATCGCAATGGTGGAATCTGATGACGTTGCGCCAGGTAACGTACTGGGCATTATGCAGAAGGGTTATACGCTGAACGGTCGTACGATTCGTGCGGCGATGGTTACTGTAGCGAAGGCAAAAGCTTAATTTCTGTTTTCGTCATAAGTCACGGCCCTGCATGCGAATGCCGGGCCGTTTTCGTTACTCCGCCACACTCTCACGCAGCGGTTTCACAGGAAAAACTTTTACCTGCTTAATCATATTGTCCTGTACGTCGAGAATATCGATATCGTACTCGCCAATACGCACGCGGGTGCCTGCTACCGGGATCTCCTCCAGCGCTTCCAGAATGACGCCGTTAACAGTACGAGCATCATCTTCCGGTAGATGCCAGTTAAAGGCTTTGTTGATTTCCCGCACGTTGGCAGTGCCATCGATAATCACCGAACCGTCGTTTTGCGGCGTGACCTCTTCGGCGAGCGTTGGCGACATCGACGTGGTGAAATCACCAACAATCTCTTCGAGAATATCTTCGACCGTCACCAGACCCTGAATATCTCCATACTCGTTGACGACCAGGCCGACTTTCTTTTTGTTGCGCTGAAACTTCACCAGCTGCGTGCTGAGCGGCGTACCTTCCGGGACAAAATAGATTTCGTCCGCGGCGCGTAGCATGGTTTCTTTGGTGAACTCTTTTTTCTCCGACATCAACCGCCAGGCTTCACGCACTCGCAGCATACTGATGGCGTCGTCAAGCGAGTCACGGTAGAGCACGATGCGTCCGTGAGGTGAGTGGGAGAGTTGGCGGAGAATCGATTTCCAGTCATCGTTGATATCAATACCGATAATTTCACTGCGCGGCACCATGATGTCATCGACAGTCATTTTTTCCAGATCGAGTACCGACAACAGCATATCCTGATTGCGACGGGAAATTTGTGACCTCGATTCGTGCACAATGGTGCGTAATTCTTCTTTGCTTAAAGAGCCACTGACCACAATATCGGTTTTGATGCCCATCATGCGCATTAACATGCGGGTAATAGCGTTCAGCAACCAGACCAGCGGCATCATCAAAATTTGCAGCGGTGCCAGCAGAAAACTACTTGGATAGGCGACTTTTTCCGGGTACAGCGCGGCAATGGTTTTCGGCAATACTTCAGCAAAAACCAGTACGACAAAAGTAAGCACACCAGTCGCAATTGCCACGCCCGCATCCCCGTACAAACGCATCCCCACAATAGTGCCGAGCGCGGAGGCAAGAATATTGACCAGGTTATTGCCGATTAACACCAGGCTTATCAGGCGGTCTGGCTTACGCAGCAATTTTTCGACACGTTTGGCCGAGCGATTACCCTGTTTCGCCATATGCCGCAGACGATAGCGGTTGAGGGTCATCATTCCGGTTTCGGACCCGGAAAAATAGGCTGAAATGACCACCATGATGATCAGAATAATGATCAACGTGGTAGTAGATATGTGTTCCAGGGGAAACTCCTTTTCTGGGGTTAGCTGATTAACTGCTGGACAATTCGGCTACCGAAGTAGGCCAGTGTCAGAATGACCGCACCCGCAACGTTAAACCAGACGACGCGGCGTCCACGCCATCCTTCATGATAATGTCCCCACAGCAGCACAATATAGACAAACCACGCCACGATAGAGAGCACGGCCTTGTCGATATTTTCCATGCTAAATAAGTTGTGCATGTAGAACAGGCCAGTGCAAAGAGTGAGCGTTAACAGCACCACGCCAATCTGCGTGATGTGGAACATTTTACGCTCGATACTCATCAACGGCGGCATTTCCTGGTTAAACGCCAGCTTCTTGTTCTTCAGTTGGTAATCAATCCACGCCAGTTGTAATGCATACAGAGCGGCGATAATCAGCGTGGCATAGGAAAAGAGCGATAAGCCAATGTGCACCAGCATCCCAGGCGTTGCTTCCAGATGGGTGATGTATTCATTGGGCATAAAGGTTGCCAGCGCCAGGTTGATAAGCGCAAAGGCATAGACAATGGGTAGCAGCAACCAGCCACGATTGCGGGAAGCCACGATGGTCATTACCGTACAGATCATCAAACTGACCAGCGAACCAACGTTCAGCAGGCTGAGGTTTTGTCCGCTATCACCGTCGGGCAAGATGCGGGCTTCCAGAGCGATTGCGTGGCAGACCAGCGCGATGACCGCAGAAATAATAGCCATGCGCCGCCAGCCGCCGTTTTTTTGCAGCAGACCGGGAACAATCAGCGCAAGACTGACGGAGTAGGCGACAAGCGCGAGCAGAGCAAAAACGGGCATAGTAATGTCGACAGTTTGAGCAATAAGAAAGAGAAGCAGTATAGCGTCAGGTGAACGCTGCTCCAACCGTTGCATAACAACAAAGACGCCTTCATGTTATACTGCGGCAAAATACTGATGATGTGTCGCGATTGCGGCCAACCGTTTCCACCCCAGGCGAGAGACAATGTTTGATAATTTAACCGATCGTTTGTCGCGCACGCTGCGCAATATCAGTGGCCGTGGACGCCTCACTGAAGACAACGTAAAAGATACGCTGCGCGAAGTGCGCATGGCGCTGCTGGAGGCGGACGTCGCCCTGCCGGTAGTGCGTGAGTTTATCAATCGCGTAAAAGAGAAAGCGGTTGGTCATGAAGTTAATAAGAGCCTGACGCCGGGGCAGGAGTTCGTCAAAATCGTCCGTAACGAACTGGTTGCGGCGATGGGCGAAGAGAACCAGACCCTGAACCTGGCTGCGCAACCGCCTGCGGTGGTGCTGATGGCGGGCCTGCAAGGTGCCGGTAAAACAACCAGCGTGGGTAAACTCGGTAAGTTCCTGCGCGAGAAGCACAAGAAGAAAGTGCTGGTGGTTTCTGCCGACGTTTATCGTCCGGCGGCAATCAAACAGCTTGAGACGCTGGCAGAGCAGGTGGGCGTTGATTTCTTCCCTTCTGATGTTGGTCAGAAGCCGGTAGATATCGTTAACGCGGCGCTGAAAGAAGCCAAACTGAAATTCTACGACGTGTTGCTGGTGGATACCGCCGGTCGTCTGCATGTTGACGAAGCGATGATGGACGAGATCAAACAAGTCCATGCGTCGATTAATCCGGTTGAAACCCTGTTTGTGGTTGATGCCATGACTGGTCAGGATGCGGCCAATACGGCAAAAGCATTCAATGAAGCGCTACCGCTGACCGGTGTGGTACTGACTAAAGTCGACGGCGATGCTCGTGGCGGTGCGGCGCTCTCTATTCGCCACATTACGGGCAAACCGATCAAGTTCCTCGGTGTTGGCGAGAAAACCGAGGCGCTGGAGCCGTTCCATCCGGACCGCATCGCTTCCCGTATTCTCGGCATGGGCGACGTACTGTCGCTGATCGAAGATATCGAAAGCAAAGTTGACCGCGCGCAGGCAGAGAAATTAGCCAGCAAGCTGAAAAAAGGCGACGGCTTCGATCTCAACGACTTCCTTGAGCAACTGCGCCAGATGAAAAATATGGGCGGCATGGCCAGCCTGATGGGCAAACTGCCGGGCATGGGGCAGATCCCGGATAACGTCAAGTCGCAGATGGACGATAAAGTGCTGGTGCGTATGGAAGCCATCATCAACTCGATGACGATGAAAGAGCGCGCTAAGCCAGAAATCATCAAAGGTTCGCGTAAACGTCGTATCGCTGCCGGTTGCGGTATGCAGGTGCAGGATGTTAACCGCCTTCTGAAGCAGTTCGACGACATGCAGCGCATGATGAAGAAAATGAAGAAGGGCGGAATGGCGAAGATGATGAGAAGTATGAAGGGGATGATGCCGCCGGGATTTCCTGGTCGCTAAATGACCTTATTCGACAGAGTTATTAACTGCTGATTGCATTTTCTCCAGAAATCAGTAAAATTTTCGGGCTTTTAATATGACACCGGACTCCGTTCCTCGATGGGGTCCGGTTGTTTTATTCACACAAGAGGATGTTATGGTAACTATTCGTTTAGCACGTCACGGCGCTAAAAAGCGTCCGTTCTACCAGGTTGTTGTCGCTGACAGCCGTAATGCACGCAACGGTCGCTTCATTGAGCGCGTTGGTTTCTTCAACCCAATCGCTAGCGAAAAAGAAGAAGGCACTCGCCTGGATCTGGATCGCATCGCTCACTGGGTTGGCCAGGGCGCAACTATTTCTGATCGCGTTGCTGCGCTGATCAAAGAAGTAAACAAAGCAGCTTAATCTGTCACGGTGGTCATGATGAGCAAACAACTCACCGCGCAAGCACCTGTTGATCCCATCGTTTTGGGAAAAATGGGTTCGTCTTACGGTATTCGTGGGTGGCTCAGAGTGTTTTCTTCCACCGAAGACGCCGAAAGCATTTTTGACTATCAGCCCTGGTTTATCCAGAAGGCGGGTCAGTGGCAGCAAGTCCAGCTGGAAAGCTGGAAGCACCACAATCAGGACATGATCATCAAGCTGAAAGGCGTTGACGATCGTGATGCGGCGAACCTGCTGACGAATTGTGAAATTGTCGTGGATTCATCGCAGCTGCCTCAGCTTGAAGAGGGTGACTACTACTGGAAAGACCTGATGGGCTGCCAGGTAGTAACCACTGAAGGCTACGATCTCGGTAAAGTCGTCGATATGATGGAAACCGGATCTAATGACGTTCTCGTCATTAAGGCAAACCTGAAAGATGCGTTTGGTATCAAGGAACGTCTCGTACCGTTCCTCGATGGGCAGGTTATCAAGAAAGTCGATCTCACTACTCGTTCAATCGAAGTAGATTGGGATCCTGGTTTTTAAACCACCGGATAAACGGTAAAAGACGGCGCTATGTGGATTGGCATAATTAGCCTGTTTCCTGAAATGTTCCGCGCAATTACCGATTACGGGGTAACTGGCCGGGCAGTTAAAAATGGCCTGCTGAGCATCCAGAGCTGGAGTCCTCGTGACTTCACGCATGACCGGCACCGTACCGTGGACGATCGTCCTTACGGCGGCGGACCGGGGATGTTAATGATGGTGCAACCTTTACGGGACGCCATTCATGCAGCAAAAGCCGCGGCGGGTGAAGGCGCAAAGGTGATTTATCTGTCACCGCAGGGGCGCAAGCTTGATCAAGCAGGCGTCAGCGAACTGGCAACGAATCAAAAATTGATTCTGGTGTGCGGTCGCTACGAAGGTATAGATGAGCGCGTGATCCAAACCGAAATTGACGAAGAATGGTCAATCGGCGATTACGTTCTCAGTGGTGGTGAGTTACCAGCAATGACGCTGATTGACTCTGTTTCCCGGTTTATTCCGGGAGTACTGGGACATGAAGCTTCGGCAACGGAAGACTCCTTTGCTGAAGGATTGCTGGATTGCCCGCACTATACGCGGCCTGAGGTGTTAGAAGGGATGGAGGTTCCGTCAGTGTTACTGTCGGGCAACCATGCTGAGATACGTCGCTGGCGTTTGAAACAGTCGCTGGGCCGTACCTGGCTTAGAAGACCTGAACTTCTGGAAAACCTGGCTCTGACTGAAGAGCAAGCAAGGTTGCTGGCGGAGTTCAAAACGGAACACGCACAACAGCAACATAAACATGATGGGATGGCGTAAGCCCCCGAGATATCAGTTTACCCAGGATAAGAGATTAAATTATGAGCAACATTATTAAGCAACTTGAACAAGAGCAGATGAAGCAGGACGTACCTTCCTTCCGTCCGGGTGATACCGTGGAAGTGAAAGTATGGGTTGTTGAAGGTTCCAAAAAACGTCTGCAGGCATTCGAGGGCGTGGTTATCGCTATTCGTAACCGCGGTCTGCACTCTGCATTCACTGTTCGTAAAATTTCCAACGGCGAAGGCGTTGAGCGTGTCTTCCAGACTCACTCTCCGGTAGTTGACAGCATTTCTGTCAAACGTCGTGGTGCTGTTCGTAAAGCTAAACTGTACTACCTGCGTGAGCGTACTGGTAAGGCTGCTCGTATCAAAGAGCGTCTTAACTAAGATTTCGCTTAAGCGACATCCTGTTAAGAAGGGCTGGCCAATTGGCTGGCCCTTTTTTTATCTGTTTGATCGTGTTTTAAGGTGTAGTAATCACCACTGCGACGCGGCGGTTCTCGGCTCTGCCCTGAGCGGTCTTGTTACTGGCGATGGGATATTTTTTTCCTAAACCCTGTGTGGTGAGGTTGCTGCGCGGAATTTGTCCACCTATAGCCCATGCATCGGCCACAACATTCGCCCGTTTCAATGATAAGGCTTCGTTGTAACTGTCTTCACCATAGTTGTCGGTGTGTCCATCCATACGGGCATGCGTTAGCCCTGTCGAGGCCAATTTGGCTGCCATGGTTTGGATCTGTTGCTGGCTTTCCGGGAGCAATTTGTAGTCATTTTTTGCGAACAGAATGGCATCTGATAATCCCAGCGACCAGTCGCCGGCGGATTCAGTAAATCCATAAGATTGCATAGCGGCAACTTGCTCAGGAGTAAACTTTCCCTGAGGGGACTGGCAGCCAGTCAGTACTAGCGAGGTGAAAATCAGGGGTGCTACCAGGTGCTTTATCATATCGATATATCCTTGTTATCTCACCAGCTTTTCGGCACGCTGGTGTTTGGCCTGATACATATTGTGATCGGCCAGCTCTTGTAATTTTTCCGCAGAGGCATGCTCAATGGTCATCGCGTAACCAATGCTTAATGTCATGGTGGTCTGATGACCATTATGAAGATCAAACGGGCGATTAAAGATTTGTGTCAGTGCTGAGCAAATCCGCTGTACTTCGGATTCCGATTGTACACCAAAGAGGACCATCGCAAATTCATCGCCGCCTATGCGGTATGCTTTATGTTGCAGCCCGCCAAATTCAGCTAACCGTTTTGCTACCTCAATCAAGACACGATCGCCCGTCGCATGACCCCAGGTATCATTGATATATTTGAAATTATCGCCATCAAGAAATAGTAACGCCGACGTTTTTCGGGCGTCGGAACTGCTCATCAACGTGTTGATGCCGCTACGAAACGCAGCCCGGTTCGCCAGCCCGGTTAATGGGTCATGTAGCGCGGTACGTAGCAGCTGCGCATTTTTAGCCTGTAAGCGAAGCTGCCACTCTTCCATTTCATCCAGCAGACTGTTGAAGTCGAGAGCGAAGCGGTGAAACTCAGCGATACGTTCTTCCGAAACTCGTCGGGAAAAATTGCGGTTGGAACGCACATCATGTACGACATCGGTGATATTTTTCAGCGCTTCCACCAGGCCATTGTGCAAATGGCGGGTGAGGGTAATTGCGATGCCTGATGCCAGCAGAATACAACCGGTCAGGACAGCGAGCGAAAACCAGATAAAATGGCTGATCGAGCTGTCGCGAGCGGTTAAGCGTACTTCGCCAATGGTTTCACCATTGTGACGAATCGGCTGAGTGATGGGGGCAGGGAAGAGCCAGTGGCTTATGAAATTGCTGAAAGTATCGCCTGGATCCTTACGGGTGTAATGCCAGGATGCCAGAATATTTTGCTGCTTATCACGCACTTCTGCAGTTGAAAATTGCCCTTGCTTCCCCAGCGCTGCCAGTGTTTGAGTTGCTGCAGGGCCATCGGCAAAAACGACCGCTGCTTCCAGACTGTAAGTCATTGTTGCTGCTGTCAGTGCCAGGTTTTTTTGCGCGTACTGTTTCAGGGTCAGCACCGAGGTCACGGAAAGCAGCAACCAGATCAGCATCATAGTGATAAATATGCTGGTCATGCTGATGTTGCGTAATGCTCTTTTAAACGTGGGGCGCTTATTAAGAGAATTATCGTTATCCATCATTTTTCTTCCGTGCGAGCATTAAGACATCCGGGTTGACCTTTACACCGCTACGCGATAAGGCATCCAGGTTTACGGCAAATCTGACGTCATTATTGTGGATGATCAGACAAAAGGCGCTACCAATAATGCAATCGGTATTTTGTTCGGCAATCAATAATAACGCCTTTGACGGATATTGTTCGGTTAATTCCATCTGGAATGTCGGTGACTCCTTGCCAAAATAAAAACCATTGCAGCCTGAAATCATCGCCTCTTGTTGAGTGTGAATGATGACAGGCAAATAAGGCAAAGATGTCGCGGCATTCTCTTGTAGGGCGGTACTAAAACGTGAAGATGAAAAGATACATAACTTTGGTGGCCCTGATAGCACGGGCCAGCGGGTGTAACTGACAATACCGGAAACCATCATACGCACGTTTTTCGCAACGTCAGAAGGTTCCTGAGCGAGTATTGGTGCTCCCGTCAGCAGGAGAATCAGCAGTAAGAACAGTCGGTGAGAAAAACGCATTCAGGGATCCTCACCATCTTCGCTCGAAATGCATCGATATTTTTTCAGAATGCTCATTAAAATATCATTCTTTCATGCGGTCGTCATCAATTTGAGAAATAAAACACAATGAGTAGAATCTCATGTTTAATTTATTTGTGGGGGTTTAATTAATTTAATCGTATTGTGCTGGCATTTTCATCAGCCCCTTTTTGCCATACTTCATGCAGTTGGCTGGCATTTTCAACATTGTTGCAGCTGGCAGGAAAGCTTTTACCGGAAAGTCCTCGGGCATAAGTAAAATCGGTCTGGCAAGTTTTCTTTTGTCCTTCGGCATATCCTTTAAGGTATAGACCGCGATCCGCCTGTGAATCGCTAAATGCATCGTCATCTTTTATGGCGTTGCCCGATATCGCATCTTCCATACCAACATCATACCAGTCGGTGCTGGTCAAGGTTGGCGCGTGAGTATAAGGATCAATCTGACATCCGCTAACCAGTAAAGCCAACAAGGGGGCGATAAACTTTTTCATCATTTCTTTCTCCTTTTTCAAAGCATAGCGGATTGTTTTCAAAGGCGGTGTAAATTTATTTATACACAAACAAGGGTTAAAAGCGCGAACAAATTGCTTGTGTAAAGAAAAATGTACGAAATATGGATTGAAAACTTTACTTTATGTGTTATCGTTACGTCATCCTCGCTGAGGATCAACTATCGCAAACGAGCATAAACAGGATCGCCATCATGCAAAAAGACGCGCTGAATAACGTACATATTACCGACGAACAAATTTTAATGACTCCGGAACAACTGAAGGCCGCTTTTCCATTAAGCTTGCAACAGGAAGCCCAGATTGCTGACTCGCGTAAAACCATTTCAGATATTATCGCCGGGCGCGATCCTCGTCTGTTGGTAGTATGTGGTCCTTGTTCCATTCATGATCCGGAAACTGCTCTGGAATATGCTCGTCGATTTAAAGCCCTTGCCGCAGAGGTCAGCGATAGCCTCTATCTGGTAATGCGCGTCTATTTTGAAAAACCCCGTACCACTGTCGGTTGGAAAGGGTTGATTAACGATCCCCATATGGATGGCTCTTTTGATGTAGAAGCCGGGCTGCAGATCGCGCGTAAATTGCTGCTTGAGCTGGTGAATATGGGACTGCCACTGGCGACGGAAGCGTTAGATCCTAATAGCCCGCAATACCTGGGCGATCTGTTTAGCTGGTCAGCAATTGGTGCTCGTACAACGGAATCGCAGACACACCGTGAAATGGCCTCCGGGCTTTCCATGCCGGTTGGTTTTAAAAACGGCACCGACGGCAGCCTTGCAACGGCTATTAACGCTATGCGTGCCGCCGCCCAGCCGCACCGTTTTGTTGGCATTAACCAGGCAGGGCAGGTTGCGTTGCTACAAACTCAGGGGAATCCGGACGGGCATGTGATCCTGCGCGGTGGTAAAGCGCCGAACTATAGCCCTGCGGATGTTGCGCAATGTGAAAAAGAGATGGAACAGGCGGGACTGCGCCCGTCTCTGATGGTAGATTGCAGCCACGGTAATTCCAATAAAGATTATCGCCGTCAGCCTGCGGTGGCAGAATCCGTGGTTGCTCAAATCAAAGATGGCAATCGCTCAATTATTGGTCTGATGATCGAAAGTAATATCCACGAGGGCAATCAGTCTTCCGAGCAACCGCGCAGTGAAATGAAATACGGTGTATCCGTAACCGATGCCTGCATTAGTTGGGAAATGACCGATGCCTTGCTGCGTGAAATTCATCAGGATCTGAACGGGCAGCTGACGGCTCGCGTGGCTTAAGAGGTTTATTATGGTTGCTGAATTGACCGCATTACGCGATCAAATTGATGAAGTCGATAAAGCGCTGCTGAATTTATTAGCGAAGCGTCTGGAACTGGTTGCTGAAGTTGGCGAGGTGAAAAGCCGCTTTGGACTGCCTATTTATGTTCCGGAGCGCGAGGCATCTATGCTGGCCTCGCGGCGTGCAGAGGCGGAAGCTCTGGGTGTACCGCCAGATCTGATTGAGGATGTTTTGCGTCGGGTGATGCGTGAATCTTACTCCAGTGAAAACGACAAAGGATTTAAAACGCTTTGTCCGTCTCTTCGTCCGGTGGTTATCGTCGGTGGTGGCGGTCAGATGGGACGTCTGTTCGAGAAGATGCTGGCACTCTCGGGTTATCATGTGCGGATTCTGGAGCAACATGACTGGGATCGAGCGGCTGATATTGTTGCCGATGCCGGAATGGTGATTGTTAGTGTGCCCATCCACGTTACTGAACAAGTTATTGGCAAATTACCGCCTTTACCGAAAGATTGTATTCTGGTCGATCTGGCATCGGTGAAAAATGGACCATTACAGGCCATGCTGGCGGCGCATGATGGTCCGGTGCTGGGGTTACACCCGATGTTCGGCCCGGACAGCGGTAGCCTGGCAAAACAAGTTGTGGTCTGGTGTGATGGACGTAAGCCGGAAGCATACCAATGGTTTCTGGAGCAAATTCAGGTCTGGGGCGCTCGGTTGCATCGTATTAGCGCTGTCGAGCACGATCAGAATATGGCGTTTATTCAGGCACTGCGCCACTTTGCTACTTTTGCTTATGGGCTGCACCTGGCAGAAGAAAATGTTCAGCTTGATCAACTTCTGGCGCTTTCTTCGCCGATTTACCGCCTTGAGCTGGCGATGGTTGGGCGACTGTTTGCCCAGGATCCGCAACTGTATGCCGACATTATTATGTCGTCAGAGCGTAATCTGGCGTTAATCAAACGTTACTATAAGCGTTTCGGCGAGGCGATTGAGTTGCTGGAGCAGGGCGATAAGCAGGCGTTTATTGACAGTTTCCGCAAGGTGGAGCACTGGTTCGGCGATTATGCACAGCGTTTTCAGAGTGAAAGCCGCGTGTTATTGCGTCAGGCGAATGACAGTCGCCAGTAATAATCCAGTGCCGGGTGGCGTGTTTCACCCGGCACGATTTCATTATGCCGGATCGACTGGTACCACATTCTCGCTTGGGTAACAGCCCAGGACTTTCATCGAGCGAGTGATTTCACCTAGCTCTTTCAACGCCTGTTGCATTTCCGCTGATTCCAGATTGGCCTGAATATCCAGATAAAACATCTCTTCCCACGGGTTTCCGTGAATCGGGCGTGATTCCAGACGGGTCATAATCAGATTGTGGTTGCGCAGTACCAGCAACGCTTCAACCAGCGCACCAGCTTGTTGTCCGGTCGCCATTAACAACGTCGTTTTCGCCGGAACCTGGTCAGAAACGTTAATGGCTTTACGTGCCAACACCACAAATCGGGTGAAGTTTTGGCGCTGATTCGCTTCAATATGCTCCAGTACCTGCAAACCGTACAAAGTGCCGCCAGCTTCGCTTCCCAACGCAGCAACATGCGGTGATTTTGCCTGTGCAACCTTTTCCATTGCCGCAGACGTACTTTCGGTATATTCAATCTTCCAGTGCGGATAACGATTAAGGAATTTGCTGCATTGCTGGAATGGCTGCGGATGGCTGTAGACCGTATTAATGGTGGATAAATCAGTAGTGCCGGAGACCAACAAACAATGATCGATAGTTAACGTCATCTCGCCAACAATCGACAAACTGGTATGTTGCAGCAGATCGTAAACGTCGTTTATGGCACCGGAGCTGGTATTTTCAATCGGTACGACGGCATAGTCGGCCTGGCCGGTTTCCACCTGATTAAAAATATCGGCAAATTTGGCGCAGCCACTTTCAATGAATTGCTCAAAGTGACGCGCAGCGTACTGACGAGCGGCAAGATGTGAATAGGAGCCTTTGGGGCCGAGAAAAGCGATGCGTGCTGAGTGCGGATTAATTTTATTGAGATGTTGCTGGAGCAGTGCCTGCTGAGTTAATACGGAATCTTCAATGATGAGCTGGAACAGGCGAGTAATGTAATGGGCGTCCAGATGGTGCGCTTTACCGAGCGTAATTAATCTTTCCAGCAAATCGCGTTCGCGATCAATATCACGTACCGGGCGATGAGAGAGCAGTTTGGCTTTTCCCACCTCGACGGCCAGTTTGCGCCGCTCTGCCAGTAATGCTAATAATTTTTCATCCAGCGCGCTGATTTTCTCTCGCAGCGCCAGTAACGGGTTTTCCGATGTCATAGTGTTGCCTTTTTGTTATCAATAAAAAAGGCCCCCCGGTTTGGGAGGCCTTATTGTTCGTCTTCGCATTCTGTTTCACACGACGAAACGCCTCCCATTCAGGGGAAGGTAAAAAAGAATGCGAAGAAAAACGGCGTGTGTTTCATGTTTGTTTCCTTAGGTGACTTCAGTACAGTACCCGTACTGTTTTCTCGCTGTCAACAAAAAACGCGCCCGAAGGCGCGTTGGCGATACACTCAATATAAAGGACTACTCTTCTTCAACTTCTTCGACGAAGTTGGCGTCTTTCACCGATGTTGCGGCACGACGAGCTTCGCCTTTGTGCTGCAGTTTATTGAGCTGCCGTTCCAGCTTGTTGATCAATTCGTTAATTGCGGTGTACATATCTTCATGTTTACCACTGGCAACCAGAACGCCGTTAGGAGTATTGATTGTGGCGTCAGCAACAAAACCTTGTGGCTCTTTGGACAGAATGATATGTGGATTAATCAGATGTGTTTGCCATTTTTCCAGTTTGGCGAGACGGTCTGCGACATGTTGGCGGATGGCCGGAGTAATTTCCATTTGTTTGCTGGTAATGTTCATTGTCATAAATTTTACCTCTTGTCTTCCCGTCTTGGTGAATTCAGCATACCGTTCCTGATGTCAAAATGTGTGATGGAAATCTCATAATTTTGTCACTTTTTGTCAACGAATCTTTTTTGTGAGAAATCGCAGGAAGAGGTGTTTTTTACTTGAGGAATATCTCAAAGCGAGCCATATTTGATGAGATCGATAGTGACTAAATCGCTTCAGTTTCACAACTAACAGAATAAAAAAACGGCAGCTCAAGGCTGTAATGCCAGTCAGTTAAGCAACTGACTGGCTCTTTTCGGGGCTGTGGGGTATTTCCAGGGCCTCTCCTTTACCACTCTCGGGAAGGCCCTTTCCCTTCTTGTCGGTAATTTCACAAGTTGTCCCATACTTGCAAGATCGCGCATCAGCTCCGGTATACGTCCCGGTGAAGCGCATGGCGTCCGTCATCGACGTCAGCAGATGGCTGGTCAGTTCCATCTGGCAGACCATTTTGACCTGCGGGTAGAGCGCCGGGTTCCCGGCATGTGTCTGGCGGGGGAAGTCTGCATCGTTCTCTGGTGTATCCGGTGTGCGCCAGAACACACCATCGATGGCCTGCAGGGTCAGGCCGCACCAGTGCGGATGCGGCGTGGCGTTATGCCAGAGCTGCGCTGTTTTCGTGAACACGCGCGGACAGCCTCACTTCCCAGGCGCTGGCGGGCCTGAATAACGGCACTGGGGGCAACGAAGGGGCGATTGCCCGGCAGCATGATGTCCAGGCGATTCACAATCTGGTGAAGAGGTTCTTTACGCTCAAGCGCCATGCCAACAATACACCAGACCATCATTTCGAGGGGAAGACGGCGCTTGCGTAGCGTTACAGTACCTGATTCGGCAAGGCAACGAGAGATGAGTTCGGGGTCGAGGTAACCCCCCAGAGAAGTCAGTGGGTTACGCAGAGAATCGTAACGGGATACCAAATCAAGGGCCTGTCCAATGAGCATAAAAAAAATCCGGAAACGAGTGAGCGTTTCCGGATTCTTACACAGGCACTGGATCGGTCAACTGATCCTTAACTGATCGGCATTACAGCTCAAGGCTGCCGTTTTGTGTTTCAGGTTTCTGTTATGTATTGCTGCTGTTTGCGGCGATGATTTTCGCTACTTTTTCAGCTTGCGCATTCATCTGCATCTGACGGTATGCATTTTCCATCAGCGGCAGCGCATCACGCGTAGCCTGGGTATCCGGATAGTCGCGCAACATGCCTTCTACGCGGTTAACGACAGCAACCCATGCACCACGTTCTGTATAATACTCGGCAACGGAGTATTCATATTTCGCCAGACGATCTTTCAGGAATACCAGACGTTTGGTGGCATCGGTGGTGTACTGACTGTTCGGATAGCCGCGCACCAGTTTGGAAAAGTCACTAAACGCAGCTCGTGCATGTTGAGGATCGCGATCGCTACGGTCAACGCCAAAGAACCCTTGCAGCGCACTGTCATCCAGCGCCATATTGGTCAGGCCACGCATGTACATGACATAATCGATATTCGGATGGGTCGGGTTAAGGCGAATAAAACGATCGATGGCAGCCTGTGCTAACGGCAAATCGGCGTTTTTATAGTAGGCGTAGATGAGATCCAGCTGCACCTGCTGCGAATACGGACCAAACGGATAGCGATTATCTAACGCTTCCAGTTGCGTTATTGCCTGTCTCCAGTTACCGTCCTGCAGCTTTTGTTGTGCAGTCGCGTAAATTTCATTTGGCGGATTATCAGGTACTTCTTCCTTTGACCCCGAGCAACCCGCCAAAAACAGGCTTAGTGTGGCGGCTGCCACCAGATATTTCATGCGCGTCATGACGTTTTGACTTTCCTCAAAATGTAATACGGGAGATTCTCTGTTCCTGCTCCCGGTTAAGACCAGCTACAATAGCACACTATATTAAACGGCAAAGCCGTAAAACCCCAACGATAAACGAAGAAGCAGTATATATGGCACAACGAGTACAGCTCACTGCAACGGTGTCCGAAAACCAACTCGGTCAACGCTTAGATCAGGCTTTGGCCGAAATGTTCCCGGATTATTCACGTTCGCGAATAAAAGAATGGATCCTCGACCAGCGCGTGCTGGTTAACGGCAAAGTTTGTGATAAGCCGAAAGAAAAAGTATTGGGTGGCGAGCAGGTGGCCATCAACGCTGAGATTGAAGAAGAAGCGCGTTTTGAACCGCAGGATATCCCGCTGGATATCGTCTATGAAGATGAAGATATCATCGTCATTAATAAACCACGCGACCTGGTGGTACATCCTGGCGCGGGTAACCCGGATGGCACGGTACTGAATGCGTTGCTTCATTATTATCCGCCCATTGCCGATGTACCGCGTGCGGGCATCGTCCATCGTCTGGATAAAGACACCACCGGCCTGATGGTTGTGGCAAAAACCGTTCCGGCTCAGACGCGTTTAGTCGAATCTTTGCAACGGCGTGAAATTACTCGTGAGTATGAAGCGGTGGCAATTGGTCATATGACCGCTGGCGGTACAGTAGATGAACCAATCAGCCGTCACCCGACCAAACGTACTCACATGGCGGTGCATCCGATGGGTAAACCGGCGGTCACTCACTATCGCATCATGGAACACTTCCGTGTGCACACGCGTCTGCGGTTGCGTCTGGAAACCGGACGTACGCACCAGATCCGCGTGCATATGGCCCATATCACTCATCCGCTGGTGGGCGATCCGGTTTATGGCGGCCGTCCGCGTCCGCCAAAAGGTGCTTCGGAAGCGTTTATCTCCACGCTGCGTAAGTTTGACCGCCAGGCGCTTCATGCAACCATGCTGCGTCTTTATCACCCGATCTCCGGCATCGAAATGGAATGGCATGCGCCTATTCCACAAGATATGGTGGAGCTGATTGAGGTGATGCGCGCCGATTTCGAAGAGCATAAGGATGAAGTGGACTGGTTATGAGTAAGCTGATTGTCCCGCAGTGGCCGCTGCCAAAAGGTGTTGCGGCCTGTAGCTCTACCCGTATCGGCGGCGTGAGCTTGCCGCCGTATGACTCGCTCAACCTCGGTGCCCATTGTGGCGATAACCCGGATCACGTCGAGGAAAATCGTAAGCGACTTTTTGCTGCGGGCAATTTGCCTTCAAAACCGGTCTGGCTTGAGCAGGTACACGGCAAAGATGTGCTTAAGCTTACTGGCGAACCTTATGCCTCAAAACGAGCGGATGCCTCTTATAGCAATACGCCCGGCACGGTTTGCGCCGTGATGACGGCTGACTGCCTCCCTGTGCTGTTTTGCAATCGAGCGGGAACGGAAGTCGCCGCCGCTCATGCTGGCTGGCGTGGACTGTGCGCAGGCGTGCTGGAAGAGACGGTTTCCTGTTTTGCTGATAATCCCGAAAACATTCTCGCCTGGTTAGGGCCGGCAATTGGTCCACGCGCGTTTGAAGTGGGAGCGGAGGTTCGCGAGGCGTTTATGGCAGTAGACGCCAAAGCGAGTGCAGCTTTCATTCAGCATGGAGATAAATATTTGGCGGATATTTATCAGCTTGCCCGGCAGCGTCTGGCGAACGTTGGTGTTGAGCAAATTTTCGGCGGCGACCGTTGTACATATACGGAAAATGAGACATTCTTCTCTTATCGTCGCGACAAGACCACTGGTCGTATGGCAAGTTTCATTTGGCTGATATAACCTAAAGAATCAAGACGATCCGGTACGCGTGATTTTCTTTTCACATTAATCTGGTCAATAACCTTGAATAATTGAGGGATGACCTCATTTAATCTCCAGTAGCAACTTTGATCCGTTATGGGAGGAGTTATGCGTCTGGATCGTCTTACTAATAAATTCCAGCTTGCTCTTGCCGATGCCCAATCACTTGCACTCGGGCACGACAACCAATTCATCGAACCACTTCATTTAATGAGCGCCCTGCTGAATCAGGAAGGGGGTTCGGTTAGTCCTTTATTAACATCCGCCGGCATCAATGCTGGTCAGTTGCGCACAGATATCAATCAGGCATTAAATCGTTTACCGCAGGTTGAAGGCACTGGTGGCGATGTCCAGCCCTCACAGGATCTGGTGCGCGTTCTTAATCTTTGCGACAAGCTGGCGCAAAAACGTGGTGATAACTTTATCTCGTCAGAACTGTTCGTTCTGGCGGCACTTGAGTCTCGCGGCACGCTGGCCGACATCCTGAAAGCAGCAGGGGCGACCACCGCCAACATTACTCAAGCGATTGAACAAATGCGTGGAGGTGAAAGCGTGAACGATCAAGGAGCTGAAGACCAACGTCAGGCTTTGAAAAAATACACTATCGACCTCACCGAACGAGCCGAACAAGGCAAACTCGATCCGGTGATTGGCCGTGATGAAGAAATTCGCCGTACCATTCAGGTACTGCAACGTCGTACTAAAAATAACCCGGTGCTGATTGGTGAACCAGGCGTTGGTAAAACAGCCATCGTTGAAGGTCTGGCTCAGCGTATTATCAATGGCGAAGTGCCGGAAGGGTTGAAAGGCCGCCGCGTACTGGCGCTGGATATGGGCGCGCTGGTGGCTGGGGCGAAATATCGCGGTGAGTTTGAAGAACGTTTAAAAGGCGTGCTTAACGATCTCGCCAAACAGGAAGGCAACGTCATCCTGTTTATCGACGAATTACATACCATGGTCGGTGCGGGTAAAGCCGATGGCGCAATGGACGCCGGCAACATGCTGAAACCGGCGCTGGCGCGTGGTGAATTGCACTGCGTAGGTGCCACGACACTGGACGAATATCGCCAGTACATCGAAAAAGATGCTGCGCTGGAACGTCGTTTCCAGAAAGTGTTTGTTGCCGAGCCAACCGTGGAAGACACCATTGCTATTCTGCGTGGCCTGAAAGAACGTTACGAGCTGCACCACCATGTGCAAATTACTGACCCGGCAATTGTTGCAGCGGCGACGTTGTCTCATCGCTACATTGCGGACCGTCAGCTGCCGGATAAAGCCATCGACCTGATCGATGAAGCAGCATCCAGCATTCGTATGCAGATTGACTCAAAACCAGAGGAACTCGACCGACTCGATCGTCGTATCATCCAGCTCAAACTGGAACAACAGGCGTTAATGAAAGAGTCTGATGAAGCCAGTAAAAAACGCCTGGATATGCTCAACGAAGAACTGAGTGACAAAGAACGTCAGTATTCCGAGTTAGAAGAAGAGTGGAAAGCTGAGAAAGCGTCGCTTTCTGGTACGCAGACCATTAAAGCGGAACTGGAACAGGCGAAAATCGCCATTGAACAGGCTCGCCGTGTGGGTGATCTGGCGCGGATGTCTGAACTGCAATATGGCAAAATTCCAGAACTGGAAAAGCAACTGGAAGCCGCAACGCAGCTCGAAGGCAAAACTATGCGTCTCTTGCGTAATAAAGTGACCGACGCCGAAATTGCTGAAGTGCTGGCGCGTTGGACGGGGATTCCGGTTTCTCGCATGATGGAAAGCGAGCGCGAAAAACTGCTGCGTATGGAGCAAGAACTGCACCATCGCGTTATTGGTCAGAACGAAGCGGTTGATGCGGTATCTAACGCTATTCGTCGTAGCCGTGCGGGGCTTGCGGATCCAAATCGCCCGATTGGTTCATTCCTGTTCCTTGGCCCAACTGGTGTGGGTAAAACTGAGCTTTGTAAGGCGCTGGCGAACTTTATGTTTGATAGCGACGAGGCGATGGTCCGTATCGATATGTCCGAGTTTATGGAGAAACACTCGGTGTCTCGTCTGGTTGGTGCGCCTCCGGGATATGTCGGTTATGAAGAAGGTGGCTACCTGACCGAAGCGGTGCGTCGTCGTCCGTATTCCGTCATCCTGCTGGATGAAGTGGAAAAAGCGCATCCGGATGTCTTCAACATTCTGTTGCAGGTACTGGATGATGGGCGTCTGACTGACGGGCAGGGGAGAACGGTCGACTTCCGTAATACGGTTGTCATTATGACCTCTAACCTCGGTTCCGATTTGATTCAGGAACGCTTCGGTGAACTGGATTATGCGCACATGAAAGAGCTGGTACTCGGTGTGGTAAGCCATAACTTCCGTCCGGAATTCATTAACCGTATCGATGAAGTGGTGGTCTTCCATCCGCTGGGTGAACAGCACATTGCGTCGATTGCGCAGATTCAGTTGAAACGTCTGTACAAACGTCTGGAAGAACGTGGTTATGAAATCCACATTTCTGACGAGGCGCTGAAACTGCTGAGCGAGAACGGTTACGATCCGGTCTATGGTGCACGTCCTCTGAAACGTGCTATCCAGCAGCAGATCGAAAACCCGCTGGCACAGCAAATACTGTCTGGTGAATTGGTTCCGGGTAAAGTTATTCGCCTGGAAGTTAATGAAGACAGGATTGTCGCCGTCCAGTAATGATAAAACGAGTCCTTCGGGGCTCGTTTTTGTCTATAAATTAGACGGAAAAGACTATGTTCAAGATGTTTTGCCTGAAAAATGAGCGAACGATAAAGTTTTTATATTTTTCGCTTGTCAGGCCGGAATAACTCCCTATAATGCGCCACCACTGACACGGAACAACGGCAAACACGCCGCCGGGTCAGCG
>NZ_VNXM01000008.1:0-66963 GCF_009820205.1 Escherichia sp. HH26CH | reverse complement strand
GTTTGAGGGAATGGAGAAAGTCCTGCCGTATACAGCGACAAAAGATGATACAGCACAGACAGGTCAGCGCATCTGGGTAGAGTTACAGAGCGGCAAATGGGGTGAAATCGCCCCGTTTACCGTCACGCCTGAACTTATTGCTGTGGCAAAGGCTGCCAAAAAGCGGGAAATTGAGGCATGGCGCACAGAACAGGAAGCGCAGCCGTTCACGTTCAGATGGAACGGTCGTATCTGGAATGCGGGTCCAGACTCACTGGCACGGCTGTCTCCGGTGGTGATGGCATCGAAATCCGACACAGCACGAACTACCCTTGCGTGGGGGGATGCCTATAATCAACAGGTGAAACTGTCAATGCCGGAACTGGAAGAACTGGCGGCAGCAATGGCGCAAGCACAGGTCGAACGCAATGACGAGATTTATCGTCGTCAGCGGGAGATGAAAGAGGAACTGAATAATCTGAATGATTTGGTTTCAATTCGAGCGTTTGACGTTACGTAATTGCTGGGTTGAATCATTACCATTGGTTACAAATAGAAAAGCCTCTGACTTCACAATCAGAGGCTTTTTTGAAATGCACGTGCATTTTGCGTGTATATTTTTGTCTTTTTTAAGTCCGCTCACTGTCTGGTTGGTGTGCGTAAGTTGATGTTTTTATTGATTATGTCCGGTTGCAGTCCTATCAAAAGTGGTGGAGCTGGCGGGAGTTGAAACCGCAGGCACGTCGTATGCAAGAATGTGCTGCGGTTGGCTGGTGAACTTCCGATAGTGCGAGTATTGAATTATTTCCAGCCGTTACTGATTTTACGTGCTAATTAGTGAACAAACCACTCGTCAGCAGACTCCCAGGTATCTTTCAGAGTTTCCTGAACAAAAGTTTTAGCTGAATCTTTATCGGCGGTGCGCGTAACAGAAAGTCCATCGTTGCTGGTGGCTTTTACGATCACCTCTACATCGTCATAACGCTTACTGATGCGTCGAGTTAATTCTTCCTTTAACGCATCCACAGCACCGTTTGGCATTTTAGTCATTTTCTCTTTGGCTATGCAGATCTCAATACGCATAAAAATCCCTCTACACTGTGTTTGTATACAGTGTTATTTTTAACTGTATGAATAAACAGTGTCAATAGAGCAAAGATTGCTGCATATACAAATGTTCTTTGGCTACAAATACACCTACTGATCATGTTCTGCTATGCTCTGATACCTCCAAAATGTACAATCAGCGGCATGAATTTTTCTTTGTACATATGATTGTACATAATCAAAGAGACAACAATTATGACAAGCCTTTTGGCCGCAGAGGTAGAGAAAAGAAGGACCTTTGCAATTATTTCTCACCCGGACGCCGGTAAAACGACCATCACCGAGAAGGTGCTGCTGTTCGGACAGGCCATTCAGACTGCCGGTACAGTAAAAGGCCGTGGTTCCAACCAGCACGCTAAGTCGGACTGGATGGAGATGGAAAAGCAGCGTGGGATCTCCATTACTACGTCTGTGATGCAGTTTCCGTATCACGACTGCCTGGTTAACCTGCTCGACACCCCGGGGCACGAAGACTTCTCGGAAGATACCTATCGTACCCTGACGGCGGTGGACTGCTGCCTGATGGTTATCGACGCCGCAAAAGGTGTTGAAGATCGTACCCGCAAGCTGATGGAAGTTACCCGTCTGCGCGACACGCCGATCCTCACCTTTATGAACAAACTTGACCGTGATATCCGCGACCCGATGGAGCTGCTCGATGAAGTTGAGAACGAGCTGAAAATCGGCTGTGCACCGATCACCTGGCCGATTGGCTGCGGCAAGCTGTTTAAAGGCGTTTACCACCTTTATAAAGACGAAACCTATCTCTATCAGAGTGGTAAAGGTCACACCATTCAGGAAGTCCGTATTGTTAAAGGACTGAATAACCCGGATCTCGATGCTGCGGTTGGTGAAGATCTGGCACAGCAGCTGCGTGACGAACTGGAACTGGTGAAAGGCGCGTCTAACGAGTTCGACAAAGAATTGTTCCTTGCGGGCGAAATTACTCCAGTGTTCTTTGGTACTGCTCTGGGTAACTTCGGCGTCGATCATATGCTGGATGGCCTGGTAGAGTGGGCACCTGCGCCGATGCCGCGTCAGACTGATACCCGTACCGTAGAGGCGAGCGAAGATAAATTTACCGGCTTCGTATTTAAAATTCAGGCCAACATGGACCCGAAACACCGCGACCGCGTGGCGTTTATGCGCGTGGTATCCGGTAAATATGAAAAAGGCATGAAGCTGCGCCAGGTGCGCACCGCGAAAGATGTGGTGATCTCCGACGCGCTGACCTTTATGGCGGGCGACCGTTCGCATGTTGAAGAAGCGTATCCGGGCGACATCCTTGGTCTGCACAACCACGGCACTATTCAGATCGGCGACACCTTTACCCAGGGTGAGATGATGAAGTTCACCGGTATCCCGAACTTTGCGCCGGAACTGTTCCGTCGTATCCGCCTGAAAGATCCGCTGAAGCAAAAACAGTTGCTCAAAGGGCTGGTACAGCTTTCCGAAGAGGGCGCGGTGCAGGTGTTCCGTCCGATCTCCAACAACGACCTGATCGTTGGTGCGGTTGGTGTGCTGCAGTTTGATGTGGTGGTAGCGCGCCTGAAGAGCGAATACAACGTTGAAGCAGTGTATGAGTCAGTCAACGTTGCCACTGCACGCTGGGTAGAATGTGCGGACGCGAAGAAATTCGAAGAGTTCAAGCGTAAGAACGAAAGCCAACTGGCGCTTGATGGCGGCGATAACCTCGCTTACATCGCTACCAGCATGGTCAACCTGCGCCTGGCGCAGGAACGTTATCCGGACGTTCAGTTCCACCAGACTCGCGAGCATTAATTCTTGCCTCCAGGGCGCGGTAGCCGCTGCGCCCTGTCAATTTCCCTTCCTTATTAGCCGCTTACGGAATGTTCTTAAAACATTCACTTTTGCTTATGTTTTAGGGGATATCCCGAGCGGTTTCAAAATTGTGATCTATATTTAACAAAGTAATGACATTTCTGACGGCGTTAAATACCGTTCAATGCGTAGATATCAGTATCTAAAGCCGTCGATTGTCATTCTACCGATATTAATAACTGATTCAGAGGCTGTAATGGTCGTTATTCATCAGCCATCGCTTTTGTGATAACGACCATTGACTTCTGTAGAGGGTGAAGTCTCTCCCTATTCAGCAATGCAACCTCGTGTTGCCAGGCTCAAATTACGAGCAAACATACAGGAATAAATCGATGACTATGACAAGACTGAAGATTTCGAAAACTCTGCTGGCTGTAATGTTGACCTCTGCCGTCGCGACCGGCTCTGCCTACGCAGAAAACAACGCGCAGACAACCAATGAAAGCGCAGGGCAAAAAGTCGATAGCTCTATGAATAAAGTCGGTAATTTCATGGATGACAGCGCTATCACCGCGAAAGTGAAGGCGGCCCTGGTGGATCATGACAACATCAAGAGCACCGATATCTCTGTCAAAACCGATCAAAAAGTCGTGACCCTGAGCGGTTTCGTTGAAAGCCAGGCCCAGGCCGAAGAGGCAGTGAAAGTGGCGAAAGGCGTTGAAGGCGTGACCTCTGTCAGCGACAAACTGCACGTTCGCGACGCTAAAGAAGGTTCTGTGAAGGGCTACGCGGGTGACACCGCCACCACCAGTGAAATCAAAGCCAAGCTGCTGGCGGACGATATCGTCCCTTCCCGTCATGTGAAAGTTGAAACCACCGATGGCGTGGTCCAGCTCTCCGGTACCGTAGATTCTCAGGCACAGAGCGACCGTGCTGAAAGTATCGCCAAAGCGGTAGATGGTGTGAAAAGCGTTAAAAATGATCTGAAAACTAAGTAATTCGTCGTAATTCGACCTCCCGAACTTTGTCGGGAGGCGCGATGTGCACCACACTAAAAATATCGCATTGAGTGATTTTCACGCTCATATCAAGCGGTGACATTAACTATGGTAAAGGAGACGCTTATATGTTTCGTTGGGGCATCATATTTCTGGTTATCGCGTTAATCGCCGCCGCACTTGGGTTTGGTGGTCTGGCCGGTACCGCTGCGGGCGCAGCTAAAATTGTCTTTGTCGTCGGGATTATTCTGTTCCTGGTGAGTTTGTTCATGGGCCGAAAACGACCCTAGATTTCAGACCATTAAGAAAATTTTATCCAAAGCCAGTCCAGCGGACTGGCTTTTGCGGTTTTAGCGAATAATAAATTGCGTTACTTTGTCATTCTTTCACAACAAAAACAGGAAGGCAGAGGTGGGGCAGCGAATACCTGTAACGCTTGGTAATATTGCGCCGTTGGCGCTAAGGCCGTTCCAGCCTGGACGAATAGCTCTGGTGTGCGAAGGCGGCGGGCAGCGTGGAATTTTCACAGCTGGCGTGCTGGATGAGTTTATGCGCGCGCAGTTTAATCCTTTCGATCTTTATCTCGGCACATCTGCCGGGGCGCAAAACCTCTCGGCGTATATCTGCAATCAGCCCGGTTACGCGCGCAAAGTCATCATGCGCTATACCACAAAACGCGAATTTTTCGATCCATTGCGCTTTGTCCGTGGAGGAAATCTTATCGATCTCGACTGGCTGGTGGAGGCCACCGCAAGCCAGATGCCGTTGCAAATGGACACCGCAGCGCGGCTATTTGACAGCGGCAAATCGTTTTATATGTGCGCTTGTCGTCAGGATGACTATGCGCCGAATTACTTTTTGCCAAACAAACAAAACTGGCTGGATGTGATTCGCGCCTCCAGTGCAATACCGGGCTTTTATCGTAGCGGAGTGTCGCTGGAAGGCATTAATTACCTGGATGGCGGGATCAGTGATGCGATCCCGGTTAAAGAGGCGGCAAGGCAGGGCGCAAAAACGTTGGTCGTCATCCGCACTGTGCCGTCACAAATGTACTATACGCCGCAGTGGTTCAAACGCATGGAACGCTGGTTGGGTGACAGTAGCCTGCAGCCGCTGGTCAATCTGGTGCAGCATCATGAAACCAGCTATCGTGAGATTCAGCAATTTATTGAGAAACCACCGGGCAAGCTGCGGATATTCGAAATTTATCCGCCGAAGCCATTACATAGTATCGCGCTCGGCAGTCGGATTCCGGCGCTGCGTGAAGACTATAAACTTGGGCGTTTATGCGGGCGTTATTTTCTGGCAACGGTCGGTAAGTTATTGACTGAAAAAGCGCCGCTGAGCCGCCATCTGGTGCCGGTGGTGACGCCGGAGTCGATCGTTATTCCGCCTGCACCCGTCGCCAACGATACGCTGGTTACCGAGGTGATAGACGCTCCACAGGCGAACGACCCGACATTTAACAATGAGGATTTGGCTTGATTTGCCGTTTTATCGACACCCACTGCCATTTTGATTTCCCGCCGTTTAGTGGCGATGAAGAGGCCAGCCTGCAACGCGCGGCACAAGCGGGCGTAGGCAAGATCATTGTTCCGGCCACCGAGGCGGCAAATTTTGCCCGCGTGCAGGCGTTAGCGGAAAATTATCAACCGCTGTATGCCGCTTTAGGGTTGCATCCGGGGATGTTGGAAAAACATAACGATGCATCGCTGGATCAGTTACAGCAGGCGTTGGGAAGACGTCCGACGAAGGTGGTGGCGGTGGGGGAGATCGGCCTGGATCTCTTTGGTGACGATCCGCAATTTGAGAGGCAGCAGTGGTTGCTTGATGAACAACTGAAACTGGCGAAACGCTACGATCTGCCGGTGATCCTTCATTCACGGCGCACGCACGACAAACTGGCGATGCATCTTAAACGCCAAAATTTGCCACGCACTGGTGTGGTTCATGGTTTTTCTGGCAGCCTGCAACAGGCCGAACGGTTTGTGCAGCTGGGCTACAAAATTGGCGTAGGCGGTACTATCACCTATCCACGCGCCAGTAAAACCCGCGATGTCATCGCAAAGCTGCCGCTGGCATCGTTGTTGCTGGAAACCGACGCGCCGGATATGCCGCTCAATGGTTTTCAGGGGCAGCCTAATCACCCGGAGCAGGCCGCCCGTGTGTTTGCCGTGCTATGCGAGTTACGCCCGGAACCCGCGGATGAGATTGCCGAAGTGTTGCTTAATAACACGTATGCGGTGTTTAACGTTCGTGGGTAGTTTGCCCTTCGTAAGCCGGATAAGGCGTTCACGCCGCATCCGGCAGTCGACGCACAATGCCTGATGCGACGCTGACGCGTCTTATCATGCCTACAAGTCTGTGCCGAACCGTAGGCCGGATAAGGCGTTCACGCCGCATCCGGCAGTTGGCGCACAATGCCTGATGCGACGCTTGACGCGTCTTATCATGCCTACAAGTCTGTGCCGAACCGTAGGCCGCATCCGGCATGTCACAAATACAGCGCCGGAAATATCAACCGGCTCACCCCGCGCTCCCGTAACGCATCAGCCAACTGCTCAACGTCTTCCTGCGTGGCGCTCGCCCAGCTTTGCGCCTCGCCATACACGCCGTGGGCATGAAACGCGTTCAGGCGTACCGGAACATCGCCAAGTCCCTTGATAAACGCCGCCAGTTCTTCGATGTGTTGCAAATAATCCACCTGGCCAGGGATTACCAGCAAACGCAGTTCCGCCAGCTTACCGCGCTCTGCAAGCAAACAGATGCTGCGCTTAATCTGCTGATTATCGCGTCCGGTTAGCTGTTGATGACATTCGCTTCCCCACGCTTTGAGATCGAGCATCGCGCCGTCGCACACCGGGAGTAATTTTTCCCAGCCGGTTTCGCTCAACATGCCGTTACTGTCCACCAGACAGGTGAGATGACACAGTTGTGGATCATTTTTGATAGCAGTAAACAGCGCCACCACAAACGGCAACTGGGTCGTGGCTTCACCGCCGCTTACCGTTATCCCTTCAATAAACAGCACCGCTTTGCGGACGTGACTAAGCACCTCGTCCACGTTCATGGATTGCGCCATCGGCGTAGCGTGTTGTGGACACATCTTCAGGCAGGTATCACACTGCTCGCAGACGGCTGCGTTCCACACTACTTTGCTGTTAACAATCTGCAACGCCTGATGCGGACACTGTGGCACGCACTCCCCGCAATCATTACAGCGCCCCATTGTCCACGGATTGTGACAGTTTTTGCAGCGCAGATTACAGCCCTGTAAAAACAGAGCCAGACGACTGCCTGGCCCGTCAACGCAGGAGAAGGGGATAATCTTACTGACTAAAGCGCATCTGCTGTTCATGGCTTATAACGCGCGGCTGGCGTTCCAGAATACGAGTGTTGCGTGCGGCTTCTTCTCCCAGCCAGGTGGTGTTGGTACGTGAGCCTTCGGCACGATATTTTTCCAGATCCGACAAACGCACCATATAACCGGTAACGCGAACCAGATCGTTACCGCTGACATTGGCGGTAAATTCACGCATTCCGGCTTTAAAGGCACCGAGGCAAAGCTGTACCAGCGCCTGCGGATTACGTTTGATGGTTTCGTCGAGCGTCAAAATGTCGCTGATGCCGGAATAATAATAAGCATGATGCGGGGCGACAGTTTGCAGATGGGTGATCGGATCTGGCTCATCGCCATACGGCAAACGCGCGCCCGGCGTGGTGCCGATATCGGAACTTATCCCCGACTGTGCGTGTAACATGGCGCGTTTTTGCCAGCCATATTTCACGGGGGTATTGGCGACAAACTCCGCCAGTTGCGCGCTAATGCGATAACCCACTTCATTTGCGGCGGCTTCTTTACCGTAACGCGCGGCAACTCCTTCTTTTTCACACAGCAAGTTAACCGCTTCCGCCAGCCCATACATGCCAAACATTGGCACAAAACGTTCAGGGTTAATCAGCCCTTCTTTCACCAGGAAGCTATTCTCAAAGAAGTGTGATTGTTGATAGAGGAATTCACACCGCGCATCGATGATGGCGATCTGCTGCTGGCAGTAGTGCGGTAGAGTGCGCGTAAAGAAATCATCCAGCGATTCACTGCGCTCGGCAATGGCTTTCAGGTTGAGGCGTACCAGCGTACTGCCACCACCCGCTAACGGCAGTGAGTTGTAACAGCTCACAATCCCGTAGCTCCCTTTTGTGAAAATTTTATCATGCACGGGACCGTTGGCGATGTGCGGTTTGCTACATTCACAGATGTTTTTCGCCACTTCCAGCAGCAGGTCATCAGGGGTGATTTCAGGATCGTAGATAAAAGTCAGGTTCGGTGAAACCTGCTTCAGCTCTGCGTCTGCGCGTAAAATCGCACGGGTAATGGGTGAATCAGATGGGCCAATATTGGCGTGCATAAAGGCGTCTGGCAGGGTTCTGTCGAGGTAACGCCAGAAACGTTTTATTCGAATATCGATCTCGTCTTGTGTTAGAATTCTAACATACGGTTGCAACAACGCATCCAGTTGCCCCAGGTAGACCGGCATCGATGTGACCGAAGGAACGTGGTGGTAAAGAATGGTCAGCAGAGAGAGTGCGTCATCAAGATCTTTTGCGCCTTCCAGCTCCAGCCATTCGGAACCGTTGGCCAAAAAACGGGCGTAATCGGGTAAGACATAGCGCGGTTTATACGGCGCATGACCTTCAAACATATCGCAGATTACACCTTCATCCAGCGCGCGGCGGGCTTCGGCAGGAAGCTGTGGGTAAGGCAGATTGTTTTCTGCTTCCAGCGCCAGAAAATGGCGCTTCTGCTCCGGGCTAAGTACCGGACTGGTGACAATTTGCTGGCAACGTTGTTGCAGTGCATTTTCATGAGAAGTGGGCATCTTCTGTTCCTTTTTATGCCGAAGGTGATGCGCCATTGTAAGAAGTTTCGTGATGTTCACTTTGATCCTGATGCGTTTGCCACCACTGACGCATTCATTTGAAAGTGAATTATTTGAACCAGATCGCATTACAGTAATGCGATTTTGTAAGTAGATTTCCTTAATTGTGATGTATATCGAAGTGTGTTGCGGAGTCGATGTTAGAATACTAACAAACTCGCAAGGTGAATTTTATTGGCGACAAGCCAGGAGAATGAAATGACTGATCTGAAAGCAAGCAGCCTGCGTGCACTGAAATTGATGGACCTGACCACCCTGAATGACGACGATACCGACGAGAAAGTGATCGCTCTGTGTCATCAGGCCAAAACTCCGGTCGGTAATACCGCCGCTATCTGTATCTATCCTCGCTTTATCCCGATTGCTCGCAAAACGCTGAAAGAGCAGGGTACCCCGGAAATCCGTATCGCTACGGTAACCAACTTCCCACACGGTAACGACGATATCGAAATCGCGCTGGCCGAAACTCGCGCGGCAATCGCCTACGGTGCCGATGAAGTTGATGTGGTGTTCCCGTACCGTGCGCTGATGGCGGGTAACGAGCAGGTTGGTTTTGACCTGGTGAAAGCCTGTAAAGAGGCTTGCGCGGCAGCGAATGTACTGCTGAAAGTGATCATCGAAACCGGCGAACTGAAAGACGAAGCGCTGATCCGTAAAGCGTCTGAAATCTCCATTAAAGCGGGTGCTGATTTCATCAAAACCTCTACCGGTAAAGTAGCAGTGAACGCGACGCCGGAAAGCGCGCGCATCATGATGGAAGTGATCCGTGATATGGGCGTAGAGAAAACCGTTGGTTTCAAACCTGCGGGCGGCGTGCGTACTGCGGAAGATGCGCAGAAATATCTCGCGATTGCAGATGAACTGTTCGGTGCTGACTGGGCAGATGCGCGTCACTACCGCTTTGGTGCTTCCAGCCTGCTGGCAAGCCTGCTGAAAGCGCTGGGCCACGGCGACGGTAAGAGCGCCAGCAGCTACTAAGCTGCCTTTTGCCAGAGGGTGGATGCCGGATGCGGCGCGAACGCCTTATCCGGCCTACGGGTCGAGTGCCGTGTAGGCCTTGTAAGATGCGTCAGCATCGCATCAGGCAATAACAACATCCGCCATCTGGCAACAACGCCTTCAAACTTATTCCACGGGAGGTTACCTTGTTTCTCGCACAAGAAATTATTCGTAAAAAACGTGATGGTCATGCGCTGAGCGATGAAGAAATTCGCTTCTTTATCAACGGCATTCGCGACAACACTATCTCCGAAGGGCAGATTGCCGCCCTCGCGATGACCATTTTCTTCCACGATATGAAAATGCCGGAGCGTGTCTCGCTGACGATGGCGATGCGAGATTCAGGAACCGTTCTCGACTGGAAAAGCCTGCATCTGAATGGCCCGATTGTTGATAAACACTCGACCGGCGGCGTCGGCGATGTGACTTCGCTGATGTTGGGGCCAATGGTCGCTGCCTGCGGCGGCTATATTCCGATGATCTCCGGTCGCGGCCTCGGCCATACTGGTGGTACGCTCGACAAACTGGAATCCATCCCTGGCTTCGACATTTTCCCGGATGACAACCGTTTCCGCGAAATTATTAAAGACGTCGGCGTGGCGATTATTGGCCAGACCAGTTCACTGGCTCCGGCAGATAAACGTTTCTACGCGACCCGCGATATTACCGCAACCGTGGATTCCATCCCGCTGATCACTGCCTCGATCCTGGCGAAGAAACTTGCGGAAGGTCTGGACGCGCTGGTGATGGACGTGAAAGTCGGTAGCGGCGCGTTTATGCCGACCTACGAACTCTCTGAAGCCCTTGCCGAAGCGATTGTTGGCGTGGCTAACGGCGCTGGCGTGCGCACCACCGCGCTGCTCACCGATATGAATCAGGTGCTGGCCTCCAGTGCAGGTAACGCGGTTGAAGTTCGTGAAGCGGTGCAGTTCCTGACTGGTGAGTATCGTAACCCGCGTCTGTTTGATGTCACGATGGCACTGTGCGTGGAGATGTTGATCTCCGGCAAACTGGCGAAAGATGACGCCGAAGCGCGCGCGAAATTGCAGGCGGTACTGGACAACGGTAAAGCGGCAGAAGTCTTTGGTCGTATGGTAGCGGCACAAAAAGGCCCGACCGACTTCGTTGAGAACTACGCGAAGTATCTGCCGACAGCGATGCTGACGAAAGCAGTCTATGCTGATACCGAAGGTTTTGTCAGTGAAATGGATACCCGCGCGCTGGGAATGGCAGTGGTTGCAATGGGCGGCGGTCGCCGTCAGGCATCTGACACCATCGATTACAGCGTCGGCTTTACTGATATGGCGCGTCTGGGCGACCAGGTCGACGGTCAGCGTCCGCTGGCGGTTATCCACGCGAAAGACGAAAACAGCTGGCAGGAAGCGGCGAAAGCGGTGAAAGCGGCAATTAAACTTGCCGATAAAGCACCGGAAAGCACACCAACTGTCTATCGCCGTATCAGCGAATAACGGTATACTGATCTGATCATTTAAATTTGAAGCACTGAGTACGGAGAACATATGAAACGTGCATTTATTATGGTGCTGGACTCATTCGGCATCGGCGCTACAGAAGATGCAGAACGCTTTGGTGACGTCGGGGCTGACACCCTGGGTCATATCGCAGAAGCTTGTGCCAAAGGCGAAGCTGATAATGGTCGTAAAGGCCCGCTCAATCTGCCAAATCTGACCCGTCTGGGGTTGGCGAAAGCACACGAAGGTTCTACCGGTTTCATTCCGGCGGGAATGGACGGCAACGCTGAAGTTATCGGCGCGTACGCATGGGCGCACGAAATGTCATCCGGTAAAGACACCCCGTCTGGTCACTGGGAAATCGCCGGTGTCCCGGTTCTGTTTGAGTGGGGATACTTCTCCGATCACGAAAACAGCTTCCCGCAAGAGCTACTGGATAAACTGGTCGAGCGCGCTAATCTGCCGGGTTACCTCGGTAACTGCCACTCTTCCGGTACGGTCATTCTGGATCAGCTGGGCGAAGAGCACATGAAAACCGGCAAGCCGATTTTCTATACCTCCGCTGACTCCGTGTTCCAGATTGCCTGCCATGAAGAAACTTTCGGTCTGGATAAACTCTATGAACTGTGCGAAATCGCCCGTGAAGAGCTGACCAACGGCGGCTACAACATCGGTCGTGTTATCGCTCGTCCGTTTATCGGCGACAAAGCTGGTAACTTCCAGCGTACCGGTAACCGTCATGACCTGGCTGTTGAACCGCCAGCACCGACCGTGCTGCAGAAACTGGTTGATGAAAAACACGGCCAGGTGGTTTCTGTCGGTAAAATTGCAGACATCTACGCTAACTGCGGCATCACCAAAAAAGTGAAAGCGACCGGCCTGGACGCGCTGTTTGACGCCACCATCAAAGAGATGAAAGAAGCGGGTGATAACACCATCGTCTTCACCAACTTCGTTGACTTCGACTCTTCCTGGGGTCACCGTCGCGACGTTGCCGGTTATGCTGCGGGTCTGGAACTGTTCGACCGCCGTCTGCCAGAGCTGATGTCTTTGCTGCGCGATGACGACATCCTGATCCTCACTGCTGACCATGGTTGTGATCCGACCTGGACCGGTACTGACCATACCCGTGAACACATTCCGGTACTGGTTTACGGCCCGAAAGTAAAACCGGGTTCGCTGGGGCACCGTGAAACTTTCGCGGATATCGGCCAGACTCTGGCAAAATATTTTGGTACTTCTGATATGGAATATGGCAAAGCCATGTTCTGATGGATTTGGGCGGAGCAGTGACTCCGCCTTTAATATGTCACAAAAAGGATAAAATGATGGCTACTCCACACATTAATGCAGAAATGGGCGATTTCGCTGACGTAGTTTTGATGCCAGGCGACCCGCTGCGTGCGAAGTATATTGCTGAAACTTTCCTTGAAGATGCTCGTGAAGTGAACAACGTTCGCGGTATGCTGGGCTTCACCGGTACTTACAAAGGCCGCAAAATTTCTGTAATGGGCCACGGTATGGGTATCCCGTCCTGCTCCATCTACACTAAAGAACTGATCACCGATTTCGGCGTGAAGAAAATCATTCGCGTTGGTTCCTGTGGCGCAGTTCTGCCGCACGTAAAACTGCGTGACGTAGTGATTGGTATGGGTGCCTGCACCGATTCCAAAGTTAACCGCATCCGTTTTAAAGACCATGACTTTGCCGCTATCGCTGACTTCGACATGGTGCGTAACGCAGTAGATGCAGCTAAAGCACTGGGCATTGATGCTCGCGTTGGTAACCTGTTCTCCGCTGACCTGTTCTACTCTCCGGACGGCGAAATGTTCGACGTGATGGAAAAATACGGCATCCTCGGCGTGGAAATGGAAGCGGCTGGTATCTACGGCGTGGCTGCAGAGTTTGGCGCGAAAGCCCTGACCATCTGCACCGTGTCTGACCACATCCGCACTCACGAGCAAACCACTGCCGCTGAGCGTCAGACTACCTTCAACGACATGATCAAAATCGCACTGGAATCCGTTCTGCTGGGCGATAAAGAGTAATTGTGTTTCGCTGAAAGGCGATTGTCGTGTGAAGCCGGAGCGGGAGACCGCTCCGGCTTTTTAGTATCTATTCATCAATAGCGACTGATTTATAGATTTACTATTATTTTTCATATGGATAGAAAATTAAATCCATTCGAGTATCTATTCACGAATCTATTCATTTATGTTCAGCCGTCATCCAGTAAGGGCATATCAGCAACTCTGGCGGACAACCATAAATTCCTGCCATTTTGTTTTTGATGTTTGAACTAAGCCGTTCCGTCTTTTCGATTTGTTTTAGAGAATTAATCGAGATACCCAACATTTTACTAACTTCAGCAAGTGATAGTTTATGCCTGATACGCACGGCGGTTAGCCAGGATATACCCTGGCTGAACATTAAATTGATAATCTCCCGTTCCTGGTTCTTCAGATCGATCATATTTCCTTCCCTGGATATTTTAATCAGCGAGTTACCGCACCGCCCCAGCCATCCACGCCGATAATTCCCGTAGCTCTTTTTCCTGTTCAGGGAAGTCAACCAACAGCGCTTCACACTCTTGTTGCAGCATATCCGCACGGTACAGGCAGCCTTGCAGTCGTCCGGCGAGGGCTTCCAGAGGTGCGGGGTTGAGGCTATCGGTAAACACCTGGGCGCGGGTGATATGGCCTTTTTCGACGTCGAAATGCAGTTCTACGCCGCCCCAGGTAAAGCGTTCATCCAGCAGATGCGAGAACGCTGGAGCCTGTCCGAAATTCCATTCCCAGCTACTCTGGCGGGCAAAGGTTTCGGCGAAGTTCGGCAAGTCCGGCGTTTTGTCCGGTGAGATAATTTCCGCTTCTACACGCTCGCCATAATGGGCGAAAAAGGCCTCGGTTATGGCTTCGCAAACCTGCTCATGGGTAATTCCCGGCAGCAATTCGGTCAGATTGGTCACGCGGGAACGTACCGACGTAATGCCTTTCGCCGCCAGTTTCTTTTTATCCGGGTTGAGATAGTTTGCCAGGCGGCTAAGGTCGGCATTGAGTAGCAAGGTGCCGTGATGGAAGCCACGATCTTTGGTTTCGCGATAGGCCGAGCCTGAGACTTTACGGTCGCCTTCGGCGGTTTTCACCACCAAATCGTTACGTCCGGACGCTTCGGCGCTGACACCGAGCGCGTTCAGTGCATTGAGCACAATCGAGGTGGAGATCGTTTTATCGTATTCCGGCTTGCCAGCCATGAAGGTAAAACAGGTATTGCCGAGATCGTGGAACACCGCGCCGCCACCGCTACTGCGCCGTGCCAGGCGAACGTTATCTTCTTCCATCCGCCGGGTATTACACTCTTTCCACGGGTTCTGCGCGCGACCAATCACCACGGTGTCAGCATTGCGCCAGAGAAACAAAACGCGCTGCGTGGCGGGCATCTGGCGAAAAATACACTCCTCCACCGCCAGGTTAAACCACGGATCGTAAGAGTCAGAGATGAGCAGGCGTAATGTGGACATAACGATTTCCTTTCTTGTAGTAATGGGTCACTCTTTTTTCTCGCTTTCTTCCTCTTCCGGCACCGGTTTGCTGGCGGTTAACAGGAAGGGGGATTGCTGCCAGCGGGTGCGTTTACCCTGTAGCAGCGTGCGGGTCAGCACTACGCCGATTGCCAGCGAGAGCAACAACATCAGGCGTAAAATGTTAGTGGTGTTATCCACCTGTTGAGCTTCGGTGGCGAGCGTATGGGTGTCGAGCGTCAGGCGCAGATAGCCAAGCGGACCATTTTTCCCTGCAATGGGTTCGACAATCTGCTGGTTAAAATAGCCGCCCGCTTTTTTACCGTCGAGCGCCAGCCGGTCACGCACCTCGACGCTTTCGCCAGAACGGGCGATAAGATCGCCTTGTTCGTCATACACGCCCGCGTCGAGGATGCGGCTTTCATCCGTTAACTGATCGAGGATCGCCTGAATACGTTTTTCATCCGGCGAGTCGGTACGCATCAGCGGCGCAACGTTCAGCGTCACCTGCCGCGCCAGGGTGCGGGCCAGTTCTTCCAGCTGCGGATTACGCTGTCGCTGGTGGTTTTGACTAAACCATGATGCCCCCTGCATCAGCGCCACTAACAAGGCAAGACAGAACAGGACAATCACTGCCCGATGCAGCCGGAATTTCAGTTTTGTGCGAGCCATCTTCCACCCTTTGAAAATTTGAGACTTAATGTTGCCAGAAGCAATGGATACAAGGTAGCCTCATGCGTTATTTTCCCTGCTTCGAACGATTTTACAGGAGCCTTAATGCCTAACATTACCTGGTGCGACCTGCCTGAAGATGTCTCTTTATGGCCTGGTCTGCCTCTTTCATTAAGTGGTGATGAAGTAATGCCACTGGATTACCACGCAGGTCGTAGCGGCTGGCTGCTGTATGGTCGTGGGCTGGATAAACAACGGCTGACCCAATACCAGAGCAAACTGGGCGCGGCGATGGTGATTGTTGCCGCCTGGTGCGTGGAAGATTATCAGGTGATTCGTCTGGCAGGTTCGCTTACCGCCCGGGCTACGCGCCTGGCCCATGAAGCACAACTGGATGTCGCGCCGCTGGGGAAAATTCCGCATCTGCGCACGCCAGGTCTGCTGGTGATGGACATGGATTCCACCGCCATTCAGATTGAATGTATTGACGAAATTGCCAAACTGGCCGGAACCGGCGAGATGGTGGCGGAAGTAACCGAGCGGGCGATGCGCGGCGAACTCGATTTTGCTGCCAGCTTGCGCAGTCGAGTGGCAACGCTGAAAGGCGCTGACGCCAATATTCTGCAACAGGTGCGTGAAAATTTGCCGCTGATGCCAGGCTTAACGCAACTGGTACTCAAGCTGGAAACGCTGGGCTGGAAAGTGGCGATTGCCTCCGGCGGTTTTACCTTCTTTGCCGAATACCTGCGCGATAAGCTGCGCCTGACCGCCGTAGTAGCCAATGAACTGGAGATCATGGACGGTAAATTTACCGGTAATGTGATTGGCGACATTGTAGACGCTCAGTATAAAGCGAAAACCCTGACCCGCCTGGCGCAGGAGTATGAAATCCCGCTGGCGCAAACCGTGGCGATTGGCGATGGTGCCAACGACCTGCCGATGATCAAAGCGGCAGGTCTGGGGATTGCCTACCATGCCAAGCCAAAAGTGAATGAAAAGACGGAAGTCACCATCCGTCACGCTGACCTGATGGGGGTATTCTGCATCCTCTCTGGCAGCCTGAATCAGAAGTAATTGTCCGCCCGTCATCCTGCGGGCGGCACAGCATTAACGAGGTACACCGTGGCAAAAGCTCCAAAACGCGCCTTTGTTTGTAATGAATGCGGGGCCGATTATCCGCGCTGGCAGGGGCAGTGCAGCGCCTGCCATGCCTGGAACACCATCACCGAGGTGCGTCTTGCTGCGTCGCCAACGGTGGCGCGTAACGAGCGTCTCAGTGGCTATGCCGGTAGCGCCGGGGTGGCAAAAGTCCAGAAACTTTCCGATATCAGCCTTGAAGAGCTGCCGCGTTTTTCAACCGGATTTAAAGAGTTCGACCGCGTATTAGGCGGTGGGGTGGTGCCGGGAAGCGCCATTCTGATTGGCGGTAATCCAGGCGCAGGGAAATCCACGCTGCTACTGCAAACGCTGTGCAAACTGGCCCAGCAGATGAAAACGCTGTATGTCACCGGCGAAGAGTCGCTGCAACAGGTGGCAATGCGCGCTCATCGCCTCGGCCTGCCGACTGACAATCTCAATATGTTGTCGGAAACCAGCATCGAACAGATCTGCCTGATTGCCGAAGAAGAGCAACCGAAGCTGATGGTCATTGACTCCATCCAGGTGATGCATATGGCGGATGTTCAGTCATCGCCTGGCAGCGTGGCACAGGTGCGTGAAACGGCGGCTTATCTGACGCGCTTCGCCAAAACGCGCGGTGTGGCGATTGTCATGGTGGGGCACGTAACCAAAGATGGTTCGCTGGCTGGCCCTAAAGTGCTGGAACACTGTATTGACTGTTCGGTGCTTCTGGATGGCGATGCCGATTCCCGTTTCCGCACCTTACGCAGCCATAAAAACCGTTTCGGCGCGGTGAATGAGCTGGGCGTCTTCGCGATGACTGAACAGGGACTGCGTGAAGTCAGTAACCCTTCGGCAATTTTCTTAAGTCGCGGCGATGAAGTGACCTCCGGCAGCTCAGTGATGGTGGTGTGGGAAGGAACGCGTCCGCTGCTGGTGGAGATCCAGGCGCTGGTCGATCACTCGATGATGGCGAATCCGCGCCGCGTGGCAGTGGGGCTGGAGCAAAACCGTTTGGCGATCCTGCTGGCGGTGTTGCACCGTCACGGTGGGTTGCAAATGGCCGATCAGGATGTATTTGTGAACGTGGTCGGCGGCGTGAAGGTGACGGAAACCAGTGCCGATTTAGCGTTACTACTGGCGATGGTTTCCAGCCTGCGCGACAGACCGCTACCGCAGGATCTGGTGGTGTTTGGTGAAGTCGGGCTGGCAGGGGAGATCCGCCCGGTGCCCAGCGGCCAGGAGCGGATTTCTGAAGCGGCGAAACATGGTTTTCGGCGGGCGATTGTTCCGGCAGCCAACGTGCCGAAAAAAGCGCCGGAAGGGATGCAGATTTTTGGCGTTAAAAAACTCTCCGACGCGCTTAGCGTGTTCGACGACTTATAATGAGAGATACGGAGGGAGATATGTCGTCATTTGATTATCTGAAAACTGCCATCAAGCAACAGGGCTGTACGCTACAGCAGGTGGCTGATGCCAGCGGTATGACCAAAGGGTATTTAAGCCAGTTACTGAATGCCAAAATTAAAAGCCCCAGCGCGCAAAAGCTGGAGGCGTTGCACCGTTATTTGGGACTTGAATTTCCCCGGCAGAAGAAAACTATTGGTGTTGTATTCGGTAAGTTTTACCCGCTGCATACCGGACATATCTACCTTATCCAGCGTGCCTGTAGTCAGGTTGACGAGTTGCATATCATTATGGGCTTTGACGATACCCGCGACCGCGCGTTGTTCGAAGATAGCGCCATGTCGCAGCAGCCCACGGTGCCGGATCGTCTGCGCTGGTTATTGCAAACTTTTAAATATCAGAAAAATATTCGCATTCATGCCTTCAACGAAGAGGGCATGGAGCCGTATCCGCATGGCTGGGATGTGTGGAGCAACGGCATCAAAAAGTTTATGGCTGAAAAAGGGATCCAGCCGGATCTGATCTACACCTCGGAAGAAGCCGACGCGCCGCAGTATATGGAACATCTGGGGATCGAAACGGTGTTGGTCGATCCGAAACGTACTTTTATGAGTATCAGTGGTGCGCAGATCCGCGAAAATCCGTTCCGCTACTGGGAATATATTCCTACCGAAGTGAAGCCGTTCTTTGTGCGCACCGTGGCGATCCTCGGCGGCGAGTCGAGCGGTAAATCCACCCTGGTAAACAAACTTGCCAATATCTTCAACACTACCAGTGCATGGGAATATGGTCGCGATTATGTCTTTTCGCATCTTGGCGGCGATGAGATTGCATTGCAGTATTCCGACTACGATAAAATCGCACTTGGACACGCTCAATATATTGATTTTGCAGTAAAATATGCCAATAAAGTGGCGTTTATCGACACCGATTTTGTGACAACTCAGGCGTTCTGCAAAAAGTACGAAGGGCGCGAGCATCCGTTCGTACAGGCGCTGATCGATGAATACCGTTTTGATCTGGTGATTCTGCTGGAGAACAACACGCCGTGGGTGGCGGATGGTTTACGCAGTCTCGGCAGTTCGGTGGATCGCAAAGAGTTCCAGAACTTGCTGGTGGAGATGCTGGAAGAGAACAATATCGAATTTGTGCGGGTTGAAGAGGACGATTACGACAGCCGTTTCCTGCGCTGCGTGGAGCTGGTGCGGGAGATGATGGGGGAGCAGGGATAATCATCTTTATAAGATGTTGAGTGATATTACTGATTCAAAAGTGTACTTAGTACTCCATTTTGGTGTACAATGTACCTGCCAGGGAGGGGTAATGGGCAAGGCGATAATATTTATAGAGACGCCAATGTTTACGCGTCAGATCAAGCAGATTGCAACCGATGATGAATTAAAGGAATTGCAAAAAGAACTCATCGGAACTCCCGATAAAGGTGATCTCATTCAGCAGACTGGTGGATTGCGTAAAGTCCGAATGGCTGCGGGTTCACAGGGAAAAAGTGGTAGTGTCAGAATAATTTACTTTCTGGCGACGGAAGAGATTATTTATTTGATTATGGCCTATCCGAAGAATGCCAAAGACAGTCTGACAGATACGGAAAAAGCTCAACTAAAGAAGTTGACGAAACTGCTCAAAGGTGAGGTATAAAATGAGTTTTTTTGATGAGTTGAAAACCTCTCTGGAAGAGGCTGTCGAGATTAAACAAGGTTTAAAAGAACCTGCACGGGTGACCCGCTACGAAATTGCGGATGTTAAAGCTATTCGTGAGCAACTCAACGTTTCGCAAAGTGAGATGGCAAAAGCTCTGGGAACCAGTGTGGATACCATTAAAAGCTGGGAATCGAAGCGAAGAAATCCTACGGGATTGGCTGCAAAAGTACTTGCCACAATTAAAGAAAATCCTGCCTTTTTCCGGGAACTTGCCTCCCATTAATCATTTAACTATTACCGGATGCGATGCTGGCGCGCCGCATCCGGCATTTTACGCATTACTTCGCAATACGCTTGTACTTGATACGCTTCGGCTCCAGCGCGTCTGCGCCCAGCGTGCGTTTCTTGTACTCTTCGTACTCGGTAAAGTTACCTTCAAAGAACTCAACTTTACCTTCATCCTGGTAATCCAGAATGTGTGTGGCGATACGGTCGAGGAACCAACGGTCGTGCGAGATAACCATCGCGCAGCCCGGGAACTCCAGCAGGGCGTTTTCCAGCGCACGCAGGGTTTCGATATCCAGGTCGTTGGTCGGTTCGTCGAGCAGCAGCATGTTGCCGCCAACCTGCAGCAGCTTCGCCAGATGCAGACGACCACGCTCACCACCGGAGAGTTCACCAACGCGTTTACCCTGATCAACCCCTTTAAAGTTAAAGCGGCCAACGTAGGCGCGGCTTGGCATCTCGGTGTTACCGATCTTCATGATATCCAGCCCGCCGGAAACTTCTTCCCAAACGGTTTTGCTGTTATCCATTGAGTCACGGAACTGATCGACAGATGCCAGTTTCACCGTTTCACCTAAAGTGATGGTGCCGCTGTCTGGCTGTTCCTGACCAGAGATCATACGGAACAGGGTTGATTTACCCGCGCCGTTCGGACCGATGATCCCGACGATCGCCCCTTTAGGGATCGAGAAGCTCAGATCATCAATCAGCAGACGATCGCCGTAAGATTTACGCAGGTTGCTGACTTCCAGCACTTTATCGCCCAGACGCGGTCCAGGTGGAATAAACAGTTCGTTGGTTTCGTTACGTTTCTGATATTCGGTGCTGTTCAGCTCTTCAAAGCGCGCCAGACGTGCTTTACCTTTCGACTGACGGCCTTTAGTTCCCTGACGTACCCACTCCAGCTCTTTCTCGATCGACTTACGACGCGCTGCTTCTTGTGAAGCTTCCTGCGCCAGACGTTGATCTTTCTGCTCCAGCCAGGAGGAGTAGTTACCTTCCCACGGAATACCTTCACCGCGGTCAAGTTCGAGGATCCAGCCTGCAACGTTATCGAGGAAGTAACGGTCGTGGGTAATCGCCACCACGGTGCCCTCGAAGTCGTGCAGGAAGCGTTCCAGCCACGCTACGGATTCGGCATCCAGGTGGTTGGTCGGTTCGTCGAGCAGCAGCATGTCTGGTTTTTCCAACAGCAGGCGGCACAACGCCACGCGACGACGCTCACCACCGGAAAGGTTAGCGATTTTCGCGTCCCAGTCCGGCAGACGCAGCGCATCCGCTGCACGCTCCAACTGAACGTTCAGGTTGTGACCGTCGTGAGCCTGAATGATCTCTTCCAGACGGCCTTGTTCAGCGGCCAGCTTGTCAAAATCGGCATCCGGATCGGCATACAGCGCGTACACTTCATCCAGACGTTTCAGAGCGTTAACCACTTCAGAAACCGCTTCTTCAATGGACTCACGCACGGTGTGTTCCGGGTTCAGCTGAGGTTCCTGCGGCAGGTAACCAATCTTGATGTCTGGCTGCGGACGCGCTTCACCTTCGATGTCTTTATCAATGCCCGCCATAATGCGCAGCAGGGTAGACTTACCCGCGCCGTTCAGACCCAGGACACCAATTTTTGCCCCAGGGAAGAAACTCAGAGAGATGTTTTTCAAAATATGACGTTTCGGCGGAACAACTTTGCCGACACGATGCATGGTATAAACGAATTGAGCCACGTTGGACTTCGCCTCTATGTTTATCGTGATGATGAGTATTCAAAGGCGAAGTGTAGCCTGTTTCCTTATCTAATCCCAGCCGGTCGATCACCCTCGCAGTAAAAGTAAAAAAGTGTCCGTAACGTGGCGTAAACGGCAATGACTGGTTAGCATAAATCTATTACGCGGCATGACGCTGCATTGATGTATTGACACTTAGAGGATGCGCTTGTGGAAAAAGCCAAACACGTTACCTGGCGGCTGTTGGCTGTCGGTGTCTGTCTGCTGACGGTCAGCAGCGTGGCGCGAGCCGACTCACTGGATGAGCAGCGTAGCCGTTACGCGCAAATTAAGCAGGCCTGGGATAATCGACAAATGGATGTGGTCGAACAAATGATGCCTGGATTGAAGGATTATCCACTTTATCCCTATCTGGAATACCGCCAGATCACCGATGATCTGATGAATCAACCGGCGGTGACGGTCACTAACTTTGTTCGCGCTAACCCCACGCTTCCTCCCGCTCGCACGCTGCAATCTCGTTTCGTCAATGAACTGGCGCGGCGTGAAGACTGGCGTGGTTTGTTAGCCTTTAGCCCGGAAAAGCCAGGAACTACCGAAGCGCAATGTAATTACTACTATGCGAAATGGAACACCGGGCAGAGTGAAGAAGCCTGGCAAGGGGCGAAAGAGTTGTGGCTAACCGGCAAGAGCCAGCCTAACGCTTGTGACAAGTTATTTAGTGTCTGGCGTGCGTCAGGCAAACAAGATCCGCTGGCGTATTTAGAGCGTATCCGTCTGGCGATGAAAGCGGGTAACACGGGTCTGGTGACAGTGCTGGCAGGTCAGATGCCTGCTGATTACCAGACTATCGCCTCGGCGATTATTTCTCTGGCGAACAACCCTAATACGGTACTGACCTTCGCGCGTACAACCGGTGCGACCGATTTTACCCGTCAAATGGCGGCGGTGGCGTTTGCCAGCGTGGCGCGGCAGGATGCTGAAAATGCACGGCTGATGATTCCATCGCTTGCTCAGGCACAGCAGCTTAATGAAGATCAGATTCAGGAACTGCGCGATATCGTCGCCTGGCGTTTGATGGGCAACGATGTCACCGACGAGCAGGCGAAATGGCGCGATGACGCCATTATGCGCTCGCAATCCACCTCGTTGATTGAACGCCGAGTGCGGATGGCGCTTGGTACTGGCGATCGGCGTGGCCTGAATACCTGGCTGGCGCGTTTGCCGATGGAAGCGAAAGAGAAAGATGAATGGCGTTATTGGCAGGCCGATTTATTGCTGGAACGCGGACGTGAAGCTGAAGCGAAAGAGATTCTGCATCAACTCATGCAACAGCGTGGTTTCTACCCGATGGTTGCTGCACAGCGCATCGGCGAAGAGTATGAGCTGAAGATTGATAAAGCGCCGCAGAATGTTGACAGCACCCTGACTCAGGGGCCGGAGATGGCGCGCGTGCGCGAGTTGATGTACTGGAATCTCGATAACACCGCGCGTAGCGAGTGGGCCAATCTGGTGAAGAGCAAGTCAAAAACAGAGCAGGCACAGCTGGCACGGTATGCTTTCAACAACCAATGGTGGGATCTCAGCGTTCAGGCGACGATCGCCGGGAAGTTGTGGGATCATCTGGAAGAGCGATTCCCGCTGGCCTACAACGATCTTTTCAAACGTTACACCAGCGGTAAGGAGATCCCGCAAAGCTATGCGATGGCGATTGCCCGTCAGGAGAGTGCCTGGAATCCGAAAGTGAAGTCACCGGTGGGGGCCAGCGGGCTGATGCAGATTATGCCTGGTACGGCGACCCATACGGTGAAGATGTTCTCTATTCCTGGCTACAGCAGCCCTGGGCAATTGCTGGATCCGGAAACGAACATCAATATCGGCACCAGTTACCTGCAATATGTTTATCAGCAGTTTGGCAATAACCGTATTTTCGCCTCAGCAGCTTATAACGCCGGACCTGGACGAGTGCGCACCTGGCTTGGCAACAGCGCCGGGCGTATCGACGCTGTGGCATTTGTCGAGAGTATTCCGTTCTCCGAGACGCGCGGTTATGTGAAGAACGTGCTGGCTTATGACGCTTACTACCGCTATTTCATGGGGGATAAACCGACATTGATGAGCGCCACGGAATGGGGACGTCGTTACTGATCCGCACGTTTATGATATGCTATCGTACTCTTTAGCGAGTACAACCGGGGGAGGCATTTTGCTTCCCCCGCTAACAATGGCGACATATTATGGCCCAACAATCACCCTATTCAGCAGCGATGGCAGAACAGCGTCACCAGGAGTGGTTACGTTTTGTCGACCTGCTTAAGAATGCCTACCAAAACGATCTCCATTTACCGTTGTTAAACCTGATGCTGACTCCAGATGAGCGCGAAGCGTTGGGGACTCGCGTGCGTATTGTCGAAGAGCTGTTGCGCGGCGAAATGAGCCAGCGTGAGTTGAAAAATGAACTCGGCGCTGGCATCGCGACGATTACGCGTGGATCTAACAGTCTGAAAGCCGCGCCTGTCGAGCTGCGCCAGTGGCTGGAAGAGGTGTTGCTGAAAGATCACTGATACACGGCATTATGAAACGGACTCAGCGCCAGGATCACCGCCTGGTGATAGACGCTGGCGCGAGTGAGCTTCCCGGCAGTAAATACGCCGATTGCACCTTCTTTACGGCCAATTTCATCAATGCCGGTATAACGCGACATCACAGGGCCGAGCGCCTCGCCTTCACGCACTTTCTCCAGAATCACCTCAGGCAACGGCAAAGTTGCCGAACGCGCTTCGCCACGCTGGCTGGCGTTTTCAATCACCACCCAACTGAAGGTGCTGTCACCATCAATCCCTGCTTCAATCGCCACCCAAAAATCAGCCTCTGGATGTAAACAGCGAGCATTTGCCACCCGATTTCGTGCGCCAGCGCGCGTTTCCTCACTACCAAAGGGCTGTTCCGGTACACCGCTCTCGACGGCAACGGATGCAATATGGCAGGATCCTTCGCCGAAGATCTCGTGAAATGCCTGCAGAATGGCCTGAATTTTAGCGGGATTGGTGGTCGCACAGACAACTTGGTGCATAATCAGCATTACTCAGAAAATTAACGTTACAGCAGTATACGGAAAAAAAGCATGTTACAGGTATACCTAGTCCGCCACGGTGAAACGCAGTGGAACGCCGAGCGACGTATTCAGGGCCAGTCTGATAGCCCGCTGACTGCCAAAGGTGAGCAACAGGCGATGCAGGTGGCGACCCGTGCCAAAGAGCTTGGCATTACGCATATCATCAGTAGCGATTTAGGGCGCACCCGCCGCACGGCGGAAATCATCGCCCAGGCCTGCGGCTGCGATATTCTCCTTGATCCTCGTCTGCGTGAATTAAATATGGGTGTACTGGAAACAAGAAATATCGATTCACTCACCGAAGAAGAAGAAAACTGGCGTCGCCAGCTGGTCAATGGCACTGTCGACGGACGTATTCCTGAAGGCGAGTCTATGCAGGAGCTCAGCGATCGTGTCAATGCGGCACTGGAATCTTGTCGGGAATTACCGCAGGGAAGCCGACCGCTGCTGGTGAGCCACGGTATTGCACTGGGATGCCTGGTGAGTACGATTCTCGGATTACCAGCATGGGCAGAGCGTCGCTTACGTCTGCGTAACTGTTCTATTTCGCGCGTGGATTATCAGGAAAGCTTGTGGCTGGCGTCTGGCTGGGTGGTTGAAACCGCAGGGGACATCTCGCATCTGGACGCCCCTGCATTAGATGAGCTGCAGCGTTAACGACGGATCGGAATCAGCAGTTCACAGCGCAGATTAATTGGGCGATCTCCCGCTTTGGCATCTTCTGCCGGGTAGTATCGCTCAATATCCTGACCTTTACGGCGCGTCAGGTTAAGCATTGGCATGCACGTTCCGTATACCGTCAGGATAAACTCCTGCACGCCTGTTCCCAGACCTTCATAGGTAAACATCACATATTCACCGCCTTGCAGCATCACAGGATGCCCGGTCAATACATAGCCATCTGCCTGATCCTGGGCTAATGCGGTGGTATAGAACACCTCTTGCTCGTCGTCTTTATCCTGGCTCGGACGCGTTTCATTCAGGCCGTAGAGCACAGGCGGAATGGTCGGCGCGTTGCCAAGAAAATCGTGCCAGAACTGATAACGCATTTCATGGCGGAAATCAGAGATTTGTTCCAGCGAACAGGAGTAACTCTGGGTAACACCAATCAGCGGCGTATCTTCCAGGGTGACAAATTTGTGCTCTGGCATGGTGAATTCACCCAGACGCAGCGGCGGGCGAATACCAAAGGCGCTCCATTCAGGAGAACGGCGGTAAAGAGCAGGAGTTTGGGCAAACTGCTTCTTGAATGCGCGAGTAAATGTCTGTTGAGAGTCGAAGCGGTATTGCAGCGCGATATCCAGAATCGGACGCGCAGTCAGGCGTAGTGCGACCGCCGATTTCGACAAACGACGAGCACGAATATACGCGCCAATAGCATGACCAGTGACATCTTTAAACATTCTCTGTAAGTGCCACTTGGAATAACCTGCTTTCGCCGCTACATTGTCGAGCGACAGGGGCTGATCCAGATGACCTTCCAGCCAGATTAAAAGGTCGCGAATAATGCCGGCCTGATCCATAAAATATCCTCATCCTTTCAACAACGAGCACCTGACATCAGGTAATTGGATAATAGCATTTTTTGCTGTTTTAGCATTCAGTGTTTTTTTCTTAGTCGAGTATGTTTTAGGTCTTGACGGAAATAAAAGTATTGAGATTTTGTTCTTAATCAATATGTTATTTATCGTGGTGAACTAATTGCTCATGTCATAGATAAAAATGGTAACAATATGAAATACAAGCATTTGATCCTGTCTTTAAGCCTGATAATGCTGGGGCCATTGGCTCATGCAGAAGAGATTGGTTCGGTCGACACTGTATTTAAAATGATCGGTCCTGATCACAAAATTGTCGTAGAAGCCTTTGACGATCCCGATGTGAAAAATGTCACCTGCTATGTGAGCCGGGCGAAAACCGGCGGTATTAAAGGGGGATTGGGCCTGGCGGAAGATACTTCCGATGCGGCTATTTCTTGTCAGCAAGTCGGGCCGATTGAACTGTCAGATCGCATTAAAAACGGCAAAGCTCAGGGCGAGGTAGTATTCAAAAAACGCACGTCGTTGGTCTTTAAGTCGTTACAGGTCGTACGCTTTTATGACGCTAAACGCAACGCGCTCGCTTACCTGGCTTACTCCGACAAAGTTGTAGAAGGTTCGCCGAAAAATGCGATTAGCGCGGTTCCTGTCATGCCGTGGCGGCAATAACAGAGGCGATTTATGCAACGGGAAACGGTCTGGTTAGTAGAAGACGAGCAAGGGATAGCCGACACGCTAGTCTACATGTTGCAACAGGAAGGTTTTGCCGTCGAGGTCTTTGAGCGAGGCTTGCCGGTGCTGGATAAAGCTCGCCAGCAGGTTCCCGATGTCATGATTCTCGATGTTGGTTTGCCTGATATCAGCGGCTTTGAATTGTGCCGCCAGTTACTGGCGCTCCATCCGGCGTTACCTGTACTGTTCCTGACGGCCCGAAGTGAAGAGGTCGATCGCCTGCTTGGGCTGGAAATTGGCGCTGACGACTACGTGGCTAAACCGTTTTCACCTCGCGAAGTGTGCGCCAGAGTGCGCACCTTACTGCGTCGGGTGAGGAAGTTCTCGACGCCGTCTCCCGTTATCCGTATTGGTCATTTTGAATTGAATGAACCTGCGGCGCAGATCAGCTGGTTTGACACGCCATTAACGCTGACGCGGTATGAGTTTTTGCTGCTGAAAACATTACTCAAGTCGCCGGGCCGCGTCTGGTCCCGCCTGCAACTGATGGATAGCGTGTGGGAAGATGCGCAGGACACCTACGATCGCACCGTCGATACCCACATTAAAACGCTGCGTGCCAAGCTGCGCGCCATTAACCCCGATCTTTCCCCGATTAATACTCATCGCGGCATGGGATATAGCCTGAGGGGACTGTAATGCGTATCGGCATGAGGTTGTTGCTGGGCTATTTTTTACTGGTGGCAGTGGCGGCCTGGTTCGTACTGGCAATTTTTGTCAAAGAAGTTAAACCGGGCGTGCGAAGAGCAACGGAGGGGACGTTGATCGACACCGCAACGTTGCTGGCGGAGCTGGCGCGTCCCGATTTGCTCTCTGGGGACCCAACGCATGGGCAACTGGCGCAGGCGTTTAATCAGCTACAACATCGCCCGTTTCGCGCCAATATCGGTGGCATTCACAAAGTGCGCAATGAATATCATGTCTACATGACTGATGCGCAGGGCAAAGTATTGTTCGATTCGGCAAATAAAGCCGTTGGACAGGATTACTCGCGCTGGAATGACGTCTGGCTAACGTTGCGTGGTCAGTATGGTGCGCGCAGCACGTTGCAAAATCCTGACGATCCCGAAAGTTCTGTGATGTATGTTGCCGCGCCAATTATGGACGGCTCGCGGCTTATTGGTGTTTTGAGCGTAGGCAAACCGAACGCGGCGATGGCTCCGGTCATTAAGCGCAGCGAGCGGCGAATTTTATGGGCCAGCGCCATTTTGTTGGGGATTGCACTGGTGATTGGCGCAGGCATGGTTTGGTGGATCAACCGCTCCATTGCCCGGCTCACTCGCTATGCTGATTCTGTCACTGACAATAAGCCCGTTCCTCTCCCCGATCTCGGTAGTAGCGAGCTGCGTAAACTCGCGCAGGCGCTGGAAAGTATGCGCGTGAAGCTGGAAGGGAAAAACTATATTGAGCAGTATATTTATGCGTTAACTCATGAGCTAAAAAGCCCACTGGCGGCGATTCGTGGTGCGGCGGAAATTTTACGCGAAGGTCCGCCGCCGGAAGTGGTGGCTCGTTTTACTGACAACATTCTGACACAAAATGCGCGAATGCAGGCGCTGGTGGAAACGTTACTACGCCAGGCAAGACTGGAGAATCGTCAGGAAGTCGTTCTGACTGCTGTTGATGTGGCGGCATTATTTCGCCGCATCAGCGAAGCGCGCACCGTGCAGTTGGCGGAAAAAAACATCACTCTACATGTTATGCCCACAGAGGTTAACGTTGCTGCTGAATCGGCGTTACTGGAGCAGGCGCTGGGGAATTTATTGGATAACGCCATCGATTTTACCCCCGAGGGCGGTCGTATAACGCTAAGCGCTGAAGTGGATCATGAACACGTTACGCTTAAGGTGCTGGATACCGGTAGTGGTATTCCTGACTACGCCCTGTCGCGTGTTTTTGAGCGCTTTTACTCTTTGCCGCGTGCGAATGGGCAAAAAAGTAGTGGTCTGGGGTTGGCGTTCGTCAGTGAGGTTGCCCGTTTGCTTAATGGCGAAGTCACACTGTGCAACGTGCCACAAGGCGGTGTGCTGGCTTCGCTTCGACTTCACCGTCACTTCACATAGCTTCAAATTCTTCCCACATAGCCTTTGTAACCTGCGGCCATTGCAAAGGAGAAGACTATGTTGAAATCCCCCCTGTTCTGGAAAATGACCACCCTGTTTGCTGCAGTATTGCTGTTGTTGATTCCGATAATGCTGATTCGGCAGGTGATTGTCGAACGTGCCGATTACCGTAGCGATGTGGAAGATGCGATTCGCCAAAGTACCAGCGGGCCGCAAAAACTCGTTGGGCCGCTCATCGCTATTCCTGTGACCGAGCTTTATACGGTGCAGGAAGAGGATAAAACCGTGGAGCGGAAACGAAGTTTTATCCATTTTTGGTTACCTGAGTCATTGATGGTTGATGGCAATCAGAACGTAGAAGAACGCAAGATTGGGATTTATACCGGTCAGGTCTGGCATAGTGATTTAACGCTAAAAGCCGATTTTGATGTTTCGCGTCTTAGCGAACTCAATGCGCCAAATATCACCTTAGGCAAGCCATTTATTGTGATTGGCGTCGGGGATGCGCGCGGTATAGGTATGGTGAAAGCACCTGACGTTAACGGAACGGCGCTGACCATTGAACCCGGCACCGGGTTAGAGCAAGGCGGGCAGGGCGTGCATATCCCTTTACCCGAAGGGGACTGGCGGAAGCAGAACCTGAAGCTGAATATGGCACTGAATTTAAGCGGTACCGGCAATCTTTCTGTGGTGCCTGCCGGGCGTAATAGCGAAATGACCTTAACCAGCAACTGGCCGCATCCCAGTTTTTTAGGTGATTTTCTGCCAGCCAAACGGGAAGTCAGCGAGTCTGGTTTTCAGGCGCAATGGCAAAGCAGCTGGTTTGCTAATAATCTCGGTGAGCGTTTTGCTTCAGGCAATGATACCGGCTGGGAAAACTTCCCGGCGTTTAGCGTCGCAGTGACGACGCCAGCCGATCAATACCAATTAACGGACCGTGCGACTAAGTACGCCATTCTGCTGATTGCACTGACTTTTATGGCGTTCTTTGTTTTTGAAACGCTCACCGCGCAACGTTTACACCCAATGCAATATTTGCTGGTGGGGCTTTCATTGGTGATGTTTTATTTGCTCTTGCTGGCGCTTTCTGAACATACCGGTTTTACCGTGGCATGGATAATCGCCAGTCTGATTGGGGCGTTAATGAACGGTATTTATTTGCAGGCGGTATTGAAAGGCTGGCGCAACAGCATGTTGTTTACCCTCGCGCTGTTGTTGCTGGATGGTGTGATGTGGGGACTGCTCAACTCTGCCGATAGCGCGCTGTTGTTGGGAACCAGTGTGCTGATGGTGGCGCTGGCCGGCATGATGTTTGTGACCCGTAATATCGACTGGTATGCGTTTTCACTGCCGAAAATGAAAGCCAGTAAAGAAGTTACAACGGACGATGAGTTACGTATCTGGAAATAAGGTTGAAAAATAAAAACGGCGCTAAAAAGCGCCGTTTTTTTTGACGGTGGTAAAGCCGATTAATCTTCCAGATCACCGCAGAAGCGATAACCTTCACCGTGAATGGTGGCGATGATTTCCGGCGTATCCGGCGTAGATTCGAAATGTTTACGAATACGGCGGATCGTCACGTCTACAGTACGGTCGTGCGGTTTCAGCTCACGGCCGGTCATTTTCTTCAGCAGTTCAGCACGGGACTGAATTTTGCCTGGGTTTTCACAGAAGTGAAGCATGGCGCGGAACTCGCTGCGCGGCAGCTTGTACTGCTCGCCATCAGGGCCGATCAGCGAACGGCTGTTGATGTCCAGTTCCCAACCATTGAACTTGTAGCTTTCAACGCTACGACGTTCTTCGCTGACAGTACCAAGATTCATGGTACGGGACAGCAGGTTGCGTGCACGAATAGTCAGTTCACGCGGGTTGAACGGTTTGGTGATGTAATCATCTGCACCGATTTCGAGGCCGAGAATTTTATCGACTTCGTTGTCACGGCCAGTCAGGAACATCAACGCAACATTCGCCTGCTCGCGCAGTTCACGCGCTAACAGAAGACCGTTCTTACCCGGCAGATTGATATCCATGATCACCAGGTTGATGTCATATTCAGAGAGGATCTGATGCATTTCCGCGCCATCTGTCGCTTCGAAAACATCATAGCCTTCCGCTTCGAAAATACTTTTCAACGTGTTGCGTGTTACCAACTCGTCTTCAACGATAAGAATGTGCGGGGTCTGCATGTTTGCTACCTAAATTGCCAACTAAATCGAAACAGGAAGTACAAAAGTCCCTGACCTGCCTGATGCATGCTGCAAATTAACATGATCGGCGTAACATGACTAAAGTACGTAATTGCGTTCTTGATGCACTTTCCATCAACGTCAACAACATCATTAGCTTGGTCGTGGGTACTTTCCCTCAGGACCCGACAGTGTCAAAAACGGCTGTCATCCTAACCATTTTAACAGCAACATAACAGGCTAAGAGGGGCCGGACACCCAATAAAACTACGCTTCGTTGACATATATCAAGTTCAATTGTAGCACGTTAACAGTTTGATGAAATCATCGTATCTAAATGCTAGCTTTCGTCACATTATTTTAATAATCCAACTAGTTGCATCATACAACTAATAAACGTGGTGAATCCAATTGTCGAGATTTATTTTTTATAAAATTATCCTAAGTAAACAGAAGGATATGTAGCATTTTTTAACAATTCAACCATTAGTACAGTCAGGAAATAGTTTAGTCTTTTTTAAGCTAAGTGAAGGGCTTTTTCTGCGACTTACGTTAAGAGTTTGTAAATTCGATCCGCGTAATAAGTTGACAATGATCACCCTGTGCGCGGTTATTAGGTCAAGAAGAGTGGCAATATGCGTATAACGATTATTCTGGTCGCACCCGCCAGAGCAGAAAATATTGGGGCAGCGGCGCGGGCAATGAAAACGATGGGGTTTAGCGAGCTGCGAATTGTCGATAGTCAGGCACACCTGGAGCCAGCTACCCGCTGGGTCGCACATGGATCTGGTGATATTATTGATAATATTAAAGTTTTCCCAACTCTGGCTGAATCGTTACACGATGTCGACTTCACTGTCGCCACCACTGCACGCAGTCGGGCGAAATATCATTACTACGCCACGCCGGTGGAACTGGTGCCGCTGTTAGAGGAAAAATCCTCGTGGATGAGCCATGCAGCGCTGGTGTTTGGTCGCGAAGATTCCGGGCTGACTAACGAAGAGTTAGCCTTGGCTGACGTTCTTACTGGTGTGCCGATGGTGGCAGATTATCCTTCGCTGAATCTGGGACAGGCGGTGATGGTTTATTGCTATCAATTAGCAACATTAATACAACAACCGGCCAAAAGTGACACAACGGCAGACCAACATCAACTGCAAGCTTTACGCGAACGAGCCATGTCATTGCTGACGACCCTGGCAGTGGCAGATGACACAAAACTGGTCGACTGGTTACAACAACGGCTGGGGCTTTTAGAGCAACGAGACACGGCAATGTTGCATCGTTTGCTGCATGATATTGAAAAAAATATCACCAAATAAAAAACGCCTTAGTAAGTATTTTTCAGCTTTTCATTCTGACTGCAACGGGCAATATGTCTCTGTGTGGATTAAAAAAAGTGTCTCTGGCAGCAGCTTCTGAACTGGTTACCTGCCGTGAGTAAATTAAAATTTTATTGACTTAGGTCACTAAATACTTTAACCAATATAGGCATAGCGCACAGACAGATAAAAATTACAGAGTACACAACATCCATGAAACGCATTAGCACCACCATTACCACCACCATCACCATTACCACAGGTAACGGTGCGGGCTGACGCGTACAGGAAACACAGAAAAAAGCCCGCACCTGACAGTGCGGGCTTTTTTTTCGACCAAAGGTAACGAGGTAACAACCATGCGAGTGTTGAAGTTCGGCGGTACATCAGTGGCAAATGCAGAACGTTTTCTGCGGGTTGCCGATATTCTGGAAAGCAATGCCAGGCAGGGGCAGGTGGCCACCGTCCTCTCTGCCCCCGCCAAAATCACCAACCACCTGGTGGCGATGATTGAAAAAACCATTAGCGGCCAGGATGCTTTACCCAATATCAGCGATGCCGAACGTATTTTTGCCGAACTTCTGACGGGACTCGCCGCCGCTCAGCCGGGATTCCCGCTGGCGCAGCTGAAAACTTTCGTCGACCAGGAATTTGCCCAAATTAAACATGTCCTGCATGGTATTAGTTTGTTAGGGCAGTGCCCGGATAGCATCAACGCGGCACTGATTTGCCGTGGCGAGAAAATGTCGATCGCCATTATGGCCGGCGTGTTAGAAGCGCGTGGTCACAACGTTACCGTAATCGATCCGGTCGAAAAACTGCTGGCAGTCGGTCATTACCTCGAATCTACCGTCGATATTGCTGAGTCCACCCGCCGTATTGCGGCAAGCCGCATTCCGGCTGACCACATGGTGCTGATGGCAGGTTTCACCGCCGGTAATGAAAAAGGCGAACTGGTGGTGCTTGGACGTAACGGTTCCGACTACTCCGCCGCGGTACTGGCTGCCTGTTTACGCGCCGATTGTTGCGAGATCTGGACGGACGTTGACGGGGTCTATACCTGCGACCCGCGTCAGGTGCCCGATGCGAGGTTGTTGAAGTCGATGTCCTACCAGGAAGCGATGGAGCTTTCCTACTTCGGCGCTAAAGTTCTTCACCCCCGCACCATTACCCCCATCGCCCAGTTCCAAATCCCTTGCCTGATTAAAAACACCGGAAATCCTCAAGCACCAGGTACGCTCATTGGCGCCAGCCGTGATGAAGACGAATTACCAGTCAAGGGCATTTCCAATCTGAATAACATGGCAATGTTTAGCGTTTCCGGTCCGGGAATGAAAGGGATGGTCGGCATGGCGGCGCGCGTCTTTGCAGCGATGTCACGCGCTCGCATTTCAGTGGTGCTGATTACGCAATCGTCTTCTGAATACAGTATCAGTTTCTGCGTTCCACAAAGCGACTGTGTGCGAGCTGAACGGGCGATGCAGGAAGAGTTCTATCTTGAACTGAAGGAAGGCTTGCTGGAGCCGCTGGCGGTGACGGAACGGCTAGCCATTATCTCGGTGGTAGGTGATGGTATGCGCACCTTGCGTGGGATCTCGGCGAAATTCTTTGCCGCGCTGGCCCGCGCCAATATCAACATTGTCGCCATTGCTCAGGGATCTTCTGAACGCTCAATCTCTGTCGTGGTAAATAACGATGATGCGACCACTGGCGTGCGCGTTACCCACCAGATGCTGTTCAATACCGATCAGGTTATCGAAGTGTTTGTGATTGGCGTCGGTGGTGTTGGCGGTGCGCTGCTGGAGCAACTGAAGCGCCAGCAAAGCTGGCTGAAGAATAAACATATCGACTTACGTGTCTGCGGCGTTGCCAACTCAAAGGCTCTGCTCACCAATGTGCATGGCCTTAATCTGGAGAACTGGCAGGAAGAACTGGCGCAAGCCAAAGAGCCGTTTAACCTCGGGCGCTTAATTCGCCTGGTGAAAGAATATCATTTGCTGAATCCGGTGATTGTCGACTGTACCTCCAGCCAGGCGGTGGCGGATCAGTATGCTGACTTCCTGCGCGAAGGTTTCCACGTGGTTACGCCAAACAAAAAGGCCAACACCTCGTCGATGGATTACTACCATCAGTTGCGTTATGCGGCGGAAAAATCGCGGCGTAAATTCCTCTATGACACTAACGTTGGGGCTGGATTACCGGTTATTGAGAACCTGCAAAATCTGCTCAACGCAGGTGATGAATTAATGAAGTTCTCCGGCATTCTTTCCGGTTCGCTTTCTTATATCTTCGGCAAGTTAGACGAAGGCATGAGTTTCTCCGAGGCGACCACGCTGGCGCGGGAAATGGGTTATACCGAACCGGACCCGCGAGATGATCTTTCTGGTATGGATGTGGCGCGTAAGCTATTGATTCTCGCCCGTGAAACGGGACGTGAACTGGAACTGGCGGATATTGAAATTGAACCTGTGCTGCCCGCAGAGTTTAACGCAGAGGGTGATGTTGCAGCTTTTATGGCGAATCTGTCACAGCTCGACGATCTCTTTGCCGCACGCGTGGCGAAGGCTCGTGATGAGGGCAAAGTTTTGCGCTATGTTGGCAATATTGATGAAGATGGCATCTGCCGCGTGAAGATTGCCGAAGTGGATGGCAATGATCCGCTGTTCAAAGTGAAAAATGGCGAAAACGCCCTGGCCTTCTATAGCCACTATTATCAGCCGCTGCCGTTGGTTCTGCGCGGATATGGCGCGGGCAATGACGTTACAGCTGCTGGTGTCTTTGCCGATCTGCTACGTACCCTCTCATGGAAGTTAGGAGTCTGACATGGTTAAAGTTTATGCCCCGGCTTCCAGTGCCAATATGAGCGTCGGGTTTGATGTGCTCGGGGCGGCGGTGACACCTGTTGATGGTGCATTGCTCGGAGATGTAGTCACGGTTGAGGCGGCAGAGACATTCAGTCTCAACAATCTCGGACGTTTTGCCGATAAGCTGCCGTCAGAACCACGGGAAAATATCGTTTATCAGTGCTGGGAGCGTTTTTGCCAGGAGCTGGGCAAGCAAATTCCAGTGGCAATGACGCTGGAAAAGAATATGCCGATCGGCTCGGGCTTAGGCTCCAGTGCCTGTTCGGTGGTCGCGGCGCTGATGGCGATGAATGAACACTGCGGCAAGCCGCTTAATGACACTCGTTTGCTGGCTTTGATGGGCGAGCTGGAAGGGCGTATCTCCGGCAGCATTCATTACGACAACGTGGCACCGTGTTTTCTTGGTGGTATGCAGTTGATGATCGAAGAAAACGACATCATCAGCCAGCAAGTGCCAGGGTTTGATGAGTGGCTGTGGGTGCTGGCGTATCCGGGGATTAAAGTCTCGACGGCAGAAGCCAGGGCGATTTTACCGGCGCAGTATCGCCGCCAGGATTGCATTGCGCACGGGCGACATCTGGCAGGCTTCATTCACGCCTGCTATTCCCGTCAACCTGAGCTTGCCGCGAAGTTGATGAAAGATGTTATCGCTGAACCTTACCGTGAACGTTTACTGCCTGGCTTCAAGCAGGCGCGGCAGGCGGTCGCGGAAATCGGCGCGGTAGCGAGCGGTATCTCCGGATCCGGGCCGACCTTGTTCGCTCTGTGTGACAAGCCGGATACCGCCCAGCGCGTTGCCGACTGGTTGGGTAAGAACTACCTGCAAAATCAGGAAGGTTTTGTTCATATTTGCCGGCTGGATACGGCAGGCGCACGAGTACTGGAAAACTAAATGAAACTCTACAATCTGAAAGATCACAACGAACAGGTCAGCTTTGCGCAAGCCGTAACTCAGGGGTTGGGCAAAAATCAGGGGCTGTTTTTTCCGCACGACCTACCGGAATTTAGCCTGACTGAAATTGATGAGATGCTGAAACTGGATTTTGTCACCCGCAGTGCGAAGATCCTCTCGGCGTTTATTGGTGATGAGATCCCGCAGGAAATACTGGAAGAGCGCGTGCGCGCGGCGTTTGCCTTCCCGGCTCCGGTCGCCAATGTTGAAAGCGATGTCGGTTGTCTGGAATTGTTTCATGGGCCAACACTGGCATTTAAAGATTTCGGCGGTCGCTTTATGGCACAAATGCTGACCCATATTGCGGGCGATAAGCCAGTGACCATTCTGACCGCGACCTCCGGTGATACTGGAGCGGCAGTGGCTCATGCTTTCTACGGTTTACCGAATGTGAAAGTGGTTATCCTCTATCCAAAAGGCAAAATCAGTCCACTGCAAGAAAAACTGTTCTGTACATTGGGCGGCAATATTGAAACTGTTGCCATCGACGGCGATTTCGATGCCTGTCAGGCGCTGGTGAAGCAGGCGTTTGATGATGAAGAACTGAAGGTGGCGCTGGGGCTAAACTCTGCTAACTCCATTAACATCAGCCGTTTGCTGGCGCAGATTTGCTACTACTTTGAAGCTGTTGCGCAGCTGCCGCAGGAAGCGCGCAACCAGCTGGTTGTCTCGGTGCCGAGCGGTAACTTCGGCGATTTGACTGCGGGCCTGCTGGCGAAATCTCTTGGCCTGCCGGTGAAGCGTTTTATCGCTGCCACTAACGTGAACGATACCGTGCCGCGTTTCCTGCACGACGGGCAGTGGTCCCCTAAAGCGACTCAGGCGACGTTATCCAACGCGATGGACGTGAGTCAACCGAACAACTGGCCGCGTGTGGAAGAGTTGTTCCGCCGCAAAATCTGGCAACTGAAAGAGCTGGGTTATGCAGCCGTAGATGATGAAACCACGCAACAGACAATGCGTGAGTTAAAAGAACTGGGCTATACCTCGGAGCCGCACGCTGCCGTAGCTTATCGTGCGCTGCGTGACCAGTTGCATCCAGGCGAATATGGCTTGTTCCTCGGCACCGCGCATCCGGCGAAATTTAAAGAGAGCGTGGAAGCGATTCTCGGTGAAACATTGGATCTGCCAAAAGAGCTGGCAGAACGTGCTGATTTACCCTTGCTTTCGCATAATCTGCCCGCCGATTTTGCTGCGTTGCGTAAATTGATGATGAATCATCAGTAACATCTATTCATTATCTCAATCAGGCCGGGTTTGCTTTTATACAGCCCGGCTTTTTTATGAAGAAAATATGGAGAAAAACGACAGGAAAAAAGGAGAAATTCTCAATAAATGCGGTAACTTAGAGATTAGGATTGCGGAGAATAACAACCGCCGTTCTCATCGCGTAATCTCCGGATATCGACCCATAACGGGCAATGATAAAAGGAGTAACCTGTGAAAAAGATGCAATCTATCGTACTCGCACTTTCCCTGGTTCTGGTCGCTCCCATGGCAGCACAGGCTGCGGAAATTACGTTAGTCCCGTCAGTAAAATTACAGATAGGCGATCGTGATAATCGTGGCTATTACTGGGATGGCGGTCACTGGCGCGACCACGGCTGGTGGAAACAACATTATGAATGGCGAGGCAATCGCTGGCACCCACACGGATCGCCGCCAGGTCATAACAAGCACCATGATCATCGTAATGACCACCGTGGCGATCATCGTCCGGGGCCGGACAAACATCATCGCTAAATATGAATGCCGGATTGCCATCCGGCATTTACTGCAAACTTAACGCTGCTCGTAGCGTTTAAACACCAGTTCCCCATCACTGGAGGAAGCTTCATCAAAGAAGTAACCTTCGCTATTAAAGCCAGTTAGTTGCTCTGGTTTGGTCAGCCGATTTTCAATAATGAAACGACTCATCAGACCGCGCGCTTTCTTAGCGTAGAAGCTGATTATCTTAAATTTGCCGTTCTTCTCATCGAGGAACACTGGCTTGATAATCTCGGCATTCAATTTCTTCGGCTTCACCGATTTAAAATACTCATCTGACGCCAGATTAATCACCACATTATCGCCTTGTGCTGCGAGCGCCTCGTTCAGCTTGTTGGTGATGATATCTCCCCAGAATTGATACAGATCTTTCCCTCGGGCATTCTCAAGACGGATCCCCATTTCCAGACGATAAGGCTGCATTAAATCGAGCGGGCGCAGTACGCCATACAAGCCGGAAAGCATTCGCAAATGTTGTTGGGCAAAATCGAAATCGTCTTCGCTGAAGGTTTCGGCCTGCAAGCCAGTATAGACATCACCTTTAAATGCCAGAATCGCCTGTCGGGCATTCTCTGGCGTGAAATCTGGCTGCCAGTCATGAAAGCGAGCGGCGTTGATGCCCGCCAGTTTGTCGCTGATGCGCATCAGGGTGCTAATCTGCAGAGGCGTCAGTTTCCGCGCTTCATGGATCAGCTGCTGGGAGTTGTCTAACAGCTCCGGCAGCGTATAGCGCGTGGTGGGCAACGGGCTTTGGTAATCGAGCGTTTTCGCAGGTGAAATAAGAATCAGCATATCCAGTCCTTGCAGGAAATTTATGCCGACTTTAGCAAAAAAAGAGAATGAGTTGATCGATAGTTGTGATTACTCCTGCGAAACATCATCCCACGCGTCCGGAGAAAGCTGGCGACCAATATCCGGATAACGCAACGGATCAAACACCGGGCGCACGCCGAGTTTACGCTGGCGTAGATAATCACTGGCAATGGTATGAACCACAGGCGAGAGCAGTAATATGGCGGTCAAATTGGTAATAGCCATGCAGGCCATTATGATATCTGCCAGTTGCCACATCAGCGGAAGACTTAGCAAGGTGCCGCCGATGACCGTTGCGAAGGTGCAGATTCGCAGACACCAGATCGCTTTAGGGTTGTTCAGGCGTAAGAAGAAGAGATTGTTTTCGGCATAAATGTAGTTGGCAACGATGGAGCTGAAGGCAAACAGAATAACCACGAGGGTAACAAACTCCGCACCCCAGGAACCCATTAACACCCGCATCGCCTTCTGGATAAGCTGAATACCTTCCAGTGGCATGTAGGTTGTGCCGTTGCCAGCCAGTAATATCAGCATGGCGCTTGCCGTACAGATGACCAGGGTGTCGATAAAAATGCCAATCATCTGGACAATCCCTTGCGCTGCGGGATGCGGAGGCCAGGACGCAGCTGCCGCTGCCGCGTTTGGCGTCGACCCCATTCCCGCCTCATTGGAAAACATACTGCGCTGAAAACCGTTAGTAATCGCCTGGCTTAAGGTATATCCCGCCGCGCCGCCTGCCGCTTCCTGCCAGCCAAAAGCACTCTCAAAAATAGACCAAATGACGTGGGGAAGTTGCCCGATATTCATTACGCAAATTACCAGGCTGGTCAGTACCCAGATTACCGCCATCAACGGGACAAACCCCTGCATGAGCCGGGCGACGCCATGAAGACCGCGAGTGATTGCCAGCAGAGCAAAGACAGCAAGAATAATGCCTGTCACCAGCGGGGGAAAATCAAAAGAAAAACTCAGGGCTCGGGCAACGGCGTTCGCCTGAACTCCGCTGAAAATTATGCCGTAGGCGATGAGCAAAAAGAGGGCGAACAGAACGCCCATCCAGCGCATCCCCAGCCCGCGCGCCATATACCATGCCGGTCCGCCACGAAACTGCCCATTAACGTCACGTTCTTTATAAAGTTGTGCAAGGGAACATTCGGCAAACGAGGTCGCCATGCCGATAAACGCGGCAACCCACATCCAGAAGACGGCACCTGGTCCACCGGCGGTAATAGCCAGCGCAACGCCAGCCAGGTTGCCGCTACCCACGCGCGCCGCAAGACTGGTACACAATGACTGAAATGAGGTTAAACCGCCTGGCTGTGGATGAATGCTATTTTTAAGACTTTTGCCAAACTGGCGGATGTAGCGAAACTGCACAAAACCGGTGCGAAAAGTGAACCAACAACCTGCGCCGAAGAGCAGGTAAATCATTACCGAGCCCCAGAAGACGCTGTTAATAAAGGAAAAAAAATCTGGCATGCATATCCCTCTTATTGCCGGTCGCGATGACTTTCCTGTGTAAACGTTACCAATTGTTTAAGAAGTATATACGCTACGAGGTAGTTGATAACTTCTGCGTAGCATACATGAGGTTTTGTATAAAAATGGCGGGCGATATCAACGCAGTGTCAGAAATCCGAAACAGTCTCGCCAGGCGATAACCGTCTTGTCGGCGGTTGCGCTGACGTTGCGTCGTGATATCATCAGGGCAGACCGGTTACATCCCCCTAACAAGCTGTTTAAAGAGAAATACTATCATGACGGACAAATTGACCTCCCTTCGTCAGTACACCACCGTAGTGGCCGACACTGGGGACATCGCGGCAATGAAGCTGTATCAACCGCAGGATGCCACAACTAACCCTTCTCTCATTCTTAACGCAGCGCAGATTCCGGAATATCGTAAGTTGATTGATGATGCTGTCGCCTGGGCGAAACAGCAGAGCAACGATCGCGCGCAGCAAATCGTGGACGCGACCGACAAACTGGCAGTAAATATTGGTCTGGAAATCCTGAAACTGGTTCCGGGCCGTATCTCAACTGAAGTTGATGCGCGTCTTTCCTATGACACCGAAGCGTCAATTGCGAAAGCAAAACGCCTGATCAAACTCTACAACGATGCAGGTATTAGCAACGATCGTATTCTGATCAAACTGGCTTCTACCTGGCAGGGTATCCGTGCTGCAGAACAGCTGGAAAAAGAAGGTATCAACTGTAACCTGACCCTGTTGTTCTCCTTCGCTCAGGCTCGTGCTTGTGCGGAAGCGGGCGTGTTCCTGATCTCGCCGTTTGTTGGCCGTATTCTTGACTGGTACAAAGCGAATACCGATAAGAAAGAGTACGCTCCGGCAGAAGATCCGGGTGTGGTTTCTGTATCTGAAATCTACCAGTACTACAAAGAGCACGGTTATGAAACCGTGGTGATGGGCGCAAGCTTCCGTAACATCGGCGAAATTCTGGAACTGGCAGGCTGCGACCGTCTGACCATCGCACCGGCACTGCTGAAAGAGCTGGCTGAGAGCGAAGGGGCTATCGAACGTAAACTGTCTTACACCGGCGAAGTGAAAGCGCGTCCGGCGCGTATCACTGAGTCCGAGTTCCTGTGGCAGCACAACCAGGATCCAATGGCAGTAGATAAACTGGCGGAAGGTATCCGTAAGTTTGCTGTTGATCAGGAAAAACTGGAAAAAATGATCGGCGATCTGCTGTAATCATTCTTAGCGTGACCGGGAAGTCGGTCACGCTACCTCTTCTGAAGCCTGTCTGTCACTCCCTTCGCAGTGTATCATTCTGTTTAACGAGACTGTTTAAACGGAAAAATCTTAATGAATACTTTACGTATTGGCTTAGTTTCCATCTCTGATCGCGCATCCAGCGGCGTTTATCAGGATAAAGGCATCCCAGCGCTGGAAGAATGGCTGACATCGGCGCTAACCACGCCGTTTGAACTGGAAACCCGCTTAATCCCCGATGAGCAGGCGATCATCGAGCAAACGTTGTGTGAGCTGGTGGATGAAATGAGTTGCCATCTGGTGCTCACCACGGGCGGAACTGGTCCGGCGCGTCGTGACGTCACGCCCGATGCGACGCTGGCAGTAGCGGACCGCGAGATGCCAGGCTTTGGTGAACAGATGCGCCAAATTAGCCTGCATTTTGTTCCAACCGCGATCCTTTCGCGCCAGGTGGGCGTGATTCGCAAACAAGCACTAATCCTTAACTTACCCGGTCAGCCGAAGTCTATTAAAGAGACGCTGGAAGGGGTGAAGGATGCTGAGGGTAACGTTGTGGTACACGGTATTTTTGCCAGCGTACCGTACTGCATTCAGTTGCTGGAAGGGCCATACGTTGAAACGGCACCGGAAGTGGTTGCAGCATTCAGACCGAAGAGTGCAAGACGCGAAGTTAGCGAATAAAAAAATCCCCCCGAGCGGGGGGATCTCAAAACAATTAGTGGGATTCACCAATCGGCAGAACGGTGCGACCAAACTGCTCATTCAGCACTTCACCCATCGCCAGATAGATTGCGCTGGCACCGCAGATCAGACCAATCCAGCCGGCAAAGTGGATGATCGCGGCATTACCGACAATGTTACCGATCGCCAGCAGGGCAAACAGCACGGTCAGGCTAAAGAAAACGAATTGCAGAACGCGTGCGCCTTTCAGCGTGCCGAAGAACATAAACAGCGTAAATACGCCCCACAGACCCAGGTATACACCAAGGAACTGTGCATTTGGCGCATCGGTCAGACCCAGTTTCGGCATCAGCAGAATCGCAACCAGCGTCAGCCAAAAAGAACCGTAAGAGGTGAATGCGGTTAAACCGAAAGTGTTGCCTTTTTTGTACTCCAGCAGACCAGCAAAAATTTGCGCGATGCCGCCGTAGAAAATGCCCATTGCAAGAATAATACCGTCAAGAGCGAAATAACCCACGTTGTGCAGGTTAAGCAGAATGGTGGTCATGCCGAAGCCCATCAGGCCCAGCGGTGCCGGATTAGCCAACTTAGTGTTGCCCATAATTCCTCAAAAATCATCATCGAATGAATGGTGAAATAATTTCCCTGAATAACTGTAGTGTTTTCAGGGCGCGGCATAATAATCAGCCAGTGGGGCAGTGTCTACGATCTTTTGAAGGGAAAATGAAAATTTTCCCCGGTTTCCGGTATCAGACCTGAGTGGCACTAACCATCCGGCGCAGGCAGGCGATTTGCAGTACGGCTGGAATCGTCACGCGATAGGCGCTGCCGCTGACCGCTTTAACCCCATTTAGTGCCGCGCCTACAGGGCCTCCCAGCCCCGCGCCGCGCAGCAAACCATGCCCAAGTACGCTCATTGCTGCGTGGGTGCGTAAAATGCGGGTCAATTGGCTGGAAAGCAAATGCGACACGCCTTTTGCCAATAATTTGTCTTTCATCAGCAGCGGCAGCAGCTCTTCCAGCTCATTCACCCTGGCATCGACCGCGTGCAGAAACTCCTGCTTATGTTCCTCGTCCATTTTCTTCCAGGTATTACGCAGAAATTGTTCCAGTAACTGTTGCTCAATTTCAAACGTAGACATCTCTTTGTCGGCTTTCAGCTTCAATCGTTTTGAAACATCGAGCAAAATGGCCCGGTACAGTTTGCCGTGTCCGCGTAATTTATTCGCGATGCTATCACCGCCAAAATGCTGTAATTCTCCGGCAATCAGCTGCCAGTTGCGGCGATGTTGCTCGGGATGTCCTTCCATCGATTTAAACAGTTCGTTGCGCATCAGTACGCTGGAGAGGCGAGTTTTGCCTTTTTCATTATGGGTGAGCAGCCGGGCGAAATTTGCCAATTGTTCCTCACTACAATGCTGGAGAAAATCCAGATCTGAATCATTCAGGTAATTAACATTCATTTTTTGTGGCTTCTATATTCTGGCGTTAGTCGTCGCCGATAATTTTCAGCGTGGCCATATCCGATGAGTTCACCGTATGGCCGGAAAAGGTGATTTTTGAGACGCAGCGTTTATTGTCGTTATCGCTGTTAATGTTGATCCAGTCAGTGGTTTGCCCTTCTTTTATTTCTGAAGGAATATTCAGGCTCTGACTGGCGCTACGGGCGGCTTTAAAATAAACCGATGCACCGCTTAACTGTAAATCGCCATGGTCGGCAGAGAGTTGTATACGCTTAACAATGCGGCAAACAGGAAGTTTCAGCGCCAGATCGTTGGTTTCGTTACGCGGCATGGCAATGACGCCGAGGATTTTATGGTCGTTTGCCTGCGCTGTGCAGCAAAGCAACAGGCTAATTGCCAGGCTGGCGGAAATCGTAAAAACGGATTTCATAAGGATTCTCTTCGTGGGGAGGGAAGGGGGAAGAATACTCACTAGTTTACTGCTGATGAAAAGAAGTTTCAGTCATGTAATCTTTTCTTTTTATTACAATTTTTTTGTGAATGCCTTGGTTGCAATTCATTCATTGTATGAATGAAATTACTGTCTGTTTCATGGCTTCTTCTGGCATATCGCGAAATTTCTGCGCAAAAGCACAAAAAATTTTTGCATCTCCCCCTTGATGACGTGGGTTACGACCCCATTTAGTAGTCAACCGCAGTGAGTGAGTCTGCAAAAAAAATGAAATTGGGCTGTTGAAACCAAACGTTTCGCCCCTATTACAGACTCACAACCACATGATGACCGAATATATAGTGGAGACGTTTAGATGGGTAAAATAATTGGTATCGACCTGGGTACTACCAACTCTTGTGTAGCGATTATGGATGGCACCACTCCTCGTGTACTGGAGAACGCCGAAGGCGATCGCACCACGCCTTCTATCATTGCCTATACCCAGGATGGTGAAACTCTGGTTGGTCAGCCGGCTAAACGTCAGGCAGTGACAAACCCGCAAAACACCCTGTTTGCGATTAAACGCCTGATTGGCCGCCGCTTCCAGGACGAAGAAGTACAGCGTGATGTTTCCATCATGCCGTTCAAAATTATTGCTGCTGATAACGGCGACGCTTGGGTCGAAGTTAAAGGCCAAAAAATGGCACCGCCGCAGATTTCTGCTGAAGTGCTGAAAAAAATGAAGAAAACCGCGGAAGATTACTTGGGCGAACCGGTAACTGAAGCTGTTATTACCGTACCGGCATACTTTAACGATGCTCAGCGTCAGGCAACCAAAGACGCAGGCCGTATCGCTGGTCTGGAAGTAAAACGTATCATCAACGAACCGACCGCAGCTGCGCTGGCTTATGGTCTGGACAAAGGTACTGGCAACCGTACTATCGCGGTTTATGACCTGGGTGGTGGTACTTTCGATATTTCTATTATCGAAATCGACGAAGTTGACGGCGAAAAAACCTTCGAAGTTCTGGCAACCAACGGTGATACCCACCTGGGTGGTGAAGACTTCGACAGCCGTCTGATTAACTATCTGGTTGAAGAATTCAAGAAAGATCAGGGCATTGACCTGCGCAACGATCCGCTGGCAATGCAGCGCCTGAAAGAAGCGGCAGAAAAAGCGAAAATCGAACTTTCTTCCGCTCAGCAGACCGACGTTAACCTGCCGTATATCACTGCAGACGCGACCGGTCCGAAACACATGAACATCAAAGTGACTCGTGCGAAACTGGAAAGCCTGGTTGAAGACCTGGTAAACCGTTCCATTGAGCCGCTGAAAGTTGCACTGCAGGACGCTGGCCTGTCCGTATCTGATATCGACGACGTTATCCTCGTGGGTGGTCAGACTCGTATGCCAATGGTTCAGAAGAAAGTTGCTGAATTCTTTGGTAAAGAGCCGCGTAAAGACGTTAACCCGGACGAAGCTGTAGCAATCGGTGCTGCTGTTCAGGGTGGTGTTCTGACTGGTGACGTAAAAGACGTACTGCTGCTGGACGTTACCCCGCTGTCTCTGGGTATCGAAACCATGGGCGGTGTGATGACGACGCTGATCGCGAAAAACACCACTATCCCGACCAAGCACAGCCAGGTGTTCTCTACCGCTGAAGATAACCAGTCTGCGGTAACCATCCACGTGCTGCAGGGTGAACGTAAACGTGCAGCTGATAACAAATCTCTGGGTCAGTTCAACCTGGATGGTATCAACCCGGCACCGCGCGGTATGCCGCAGATCGAAGTTACCTTCGATATCGATGCTGACGGTATCCTGCACGTTTCCGCGAAAGATAAAAACAGCGGTAAAGAGCAGAAGATCACCATCAAGGCTTCTTCTGGTCTGAACGAAGATGAAATCCAGAAAATGGTACGCGACGCAGAAGCGAACGCCGAAGCTGACCGTAAGTTTGAAGAGCTGGTACAGACTCGCAACCAGGGCGACCATCTGCTGCACAGCACCCGTAAGCAGGTTGAAGAAGCAGGCGACAAACTGCCGGCTGACGACAAAACTGCTATCGAGTCTGCGCTGACTGCACTGGAAACTGCTCTGAAAGGTGAAGACAAAGCCGCTATCGAAGCGAAAATGCAGGAACTGGCACAGGTTTCCCAGAAACTGATGGAAATCGCCCAGCAGCAACATGCCCAGCAGCAGACTGCCGGTGCTGATGCTTCTGCAAACAACGCGAAAGATGACGATGTTGTCGACGCTGAATTTGAAGAAGTCAAAGACAAAAAATAATCGCCCTATAAACGGGTAATTATACTGACACGGGCGAAGGGGAATTTCCTCTCCGCCCGTGCATTCATCTAGGGGCAAATCAAAAAAGATGGCTAAGCAAGATTATTACGAGATTTTAGGCGTTTCCAAAACAGCGGAAGAGCGTGAAATCAAAAAGGCCTACAAACGCCTGGCCATGAAATACCACCCGGACCGTAACCAGGGTGACAAAGAGGCCGAGGCGAAATTTAAAGAGATCAAGGAAGCTTATGAAGTTCTGACCGACTCGCAAAAACGTGCGGCATACGATCAGTATGGTCATGCTGCGTTTGAGCAAGGCGGCATGGGCGGCGGCGGTTTTGGCGGCGGCGCAGACTTCAGCGATATTTTTGGTGACGTTTTCGGCGATATTTTTGGCGGCGGGCGTGGTCGTCAACGTGCGGCGCGCGGTGCTGATTTACGCTATAACATGGAGCTCACCCTCGAAGAAGCTGTACGTGGCGTGACCAAAGAGATCCGCATTCCGACTCTGGAAGAGTGTGACGTTTGCCACGGTAGCGGTGCAAAACCAGGCACGCAGCCGCAAACCTGTCCGACCTGTCATGGCTCTGGTCAGGTGCAGATGCGCCAGGGCTTCTTCGCTGTACAGCAGACCTGTCCACACTGTCAGGGCCGCGGTACGCTGATCAAAGATCCGTGCAACAAATGTCATGGTCATGGTCGTGTTGAGCGCAGCAAAACGCTGTCCGTTAAAATTCCGGCAGGAGTGGACACTGGAGACCGCATCCGTCTTGCGGGCGAAGGTGAAGCGGGCGAGCATGGCGCACCGGCAGGCGATCTGTACGTTCAGGTTCAGGTTAAACAGCACCCGATTTTCGAGCGTGAAGGTAACAACCTGTATTGCGAAGTCCCGATCAACTTCGCTATGGCAGCGCTGGGTGGCGAAATCGAAGTACCGACTCTTGATGGTCGCGTCAAACTGAAAGTGCCTGGCGAAACCCAGACCGGTAAGCTGTTCCGTATGCGCGGTAAAGGCGTCAAGTCTGTCCGCGGTGGCGCACAGGGTGATTTGCTGTGCCGCGTTGTCGTCGAAACCCCGGTAGGCCTGAACGAGAAGCAGAAACAGCTGCTGCAAGAGCTGCAAGAAAGCTTCGGTGGCCCAACCGGCGAGCACAACAGCCCGCGCTCAAAGAGCTTCTTTGATGGTGTGAAGAAGTTTTTCGACGACCTGACTCGCTAACCTCCCCAAAAGCCTGCCCGTGGGCAGGCCAGGTAAAAAACAGGGTGCGTTGAAGATATGCGAGCACCTGTAAAGTGGCGGGGATCACTCCCCGCCGTTGCTCTTACTCGGATTCGTAAGCCGTGAAAACAGCAACCTCCGTCTGGCCAGTTCGGATGTGAACCTCACAGAGGTCTTTTCTCGTTACCAGCGCCGCCACTACGGCGGTGATACAGATGACGATCAGGGCGACAATCATCGCCTTATGCTGCTTCATTGCTCTCTTCTCCTTGACCTTACGGTCAGTAAGAGGCACTCTACATGTGTTCAGCATATAGGGGGCCTCGGGTTGATGGTAAAATATCACTCGGGGCTTTTCTCTATCTGCCGTTCAGCTAATGCCTGAGACAGATAGCCTCAAGCACCCGCCGCTATTATACAGCGCTTTTAATTCACTTCTGTTTTATCAATTCTTTTTCTGAAGACGCCTCGCATTTTTACGGAATAATATTTCAATACATCAATTTATTTAACTTAAATATATCCAGGGATTCACAAAAAAGGTGTTTTCCTCTATCCAAAGTGAATAGCTAAAGGAAATTAATTATTAAAGGTTAGTGTAATACTATAGAGAGACAAAGAAATACGTTCAGCAGTCAATGCTAAGTTCATCATGAAAAATGCCTATAAATCAAAGGGTGATATTTAAAATAGACACATTTTCTGAAACACGATATCTCTCCGCCCGTTCGCAAAAGTAATCTGCGATCTTCATCACGCTTCGATAGTCATCTTTAAATATACTGGCCTGGTCATTCTTAATAAAAATGAATTATCTGATGTATTGATTTCTATGGAACCATAAAAACAATGAATGGAGAGCATATTATATGTCTGCCAAAAGACGACTTCTTATTGCGTGTACCCTGATAACAGCTATCTATCATTTTCCTGCATATTCTTCATTAGAATATAAAGGAACCTTTGGTTCAATAAATGCGGGTTATGCAGACTGGAATAGTGGATTTGTAAACACTCACCGTGGTGAAGTATGGAAAGTGACTGCGGATTTTGGGGTAAATTTTAAAGAAGCAGAATTTTACTCATTTTATGAAAGTAATGTACTCAATCATGCTGTAGCAGGGAGAAATCATACGGTTTCAGCAATGACGCATGTCAGACTCTTTGACTCTGATATGACATTCTTTGGCAAAATTTATGGCCAATGGGATAACTCATGGGGTGACGATCTGGACATGTTTTATGGATTCGGTTACCTCGGCTGGAACGGCGAGTGGGGCTTTTTTAAACCGTATATTGGATTACATAATCAATCTGGTGACTACGTATCAGCTAAATATGGTCAAACGAATGGTTGGAATGGTTATGTTGTTGGCTGGACAGCAGTATTGCCATTTATGTTATTTGACGAAAAATTTGTTTTATCTAACTGGAATGAAATAGAACTGGACAGGAACGATGCTTACACGGAGCAGCAATTTGGCCGGAACGGATTAAATGGCGGTTTAACTATTGCCTGGAAGTTCTATCCTCGCTGGAAAGCCAGTGTGACGTGGCGTTATTTCGATAATAAGCTGGGCTACGATGGCTTTGGCGATCAAATGATTTATATGCTTGGTTATGATTTCTAATTTTTTATCAGGGAATAATTATGCAGAAAACGTTAATGGCCAGTTTGATCGGCCTTGCAGTTTGCACAGGGAATGCTTTTAGTCCTGCCTTAGCCGCAGAGGCTAAACAACCTAATTTAGTCATTATTATGGCGGATGATTTAGGTTATGGCGATTTAGCAACATATGGTCATCAGATCGTTAAAACACCTAATATCGACAGGCTTGCCCAGGAAGGGGTCAAATTTACTGACTACTATGCCCCCGCCCCTTTAAGTTCACCTTCACGCGCTGGGCTATTAACCGGCCGGATGCCATTTCGTACTGGAATTCGCTCATGGATTCCTTCAGGCAAAGATGTTGCCTTAGGGCGTAACGAACTCACGATTGCTAATCTACTCAAAGCGCAAGGGTACGACACGGCAATGATGGGTAAGCTGCATCTGAATGCAGGCGGCGATCGTACCGATCAGCCTCAGGCAAAAGATATGGGCTTTGATTACTCACTGGTTAATACGGCGGGTTTTGTTACCGACGCTACTCTGGATAATGCGAAGGAGCGTCCCCGTTTTGGCATGGTGTATCCGACGGGTTGGTTGCGTAACGGGCAACCCACACCTCGTGCCGATAAAATGAGTGGTGAGTATGTCAGTTCGGAAGTCGTTAACTGGTTGGATAACAAAAAGGATAGTAAGCCTTTCTTCCTTTATGTCGCTTTTACCGAAGTGCACAGTCCCCTGGCTTCGCCCAAAAAATACCTCGACATGTACTCACAATATATGAGCGACTATCAGAAGCAGCATCCTGATTTATTTTATGGCGACTGGGCAGACAAACCCTGGCGTGGTGTGGGGGAATATTATGCCAATATCAGCTATCTGGATGCACAGGTTGGAAAAGTGCTGGATAAAATCAAAGCGATGGGTGAAGAAGATAACACAATCGTTATTTTTACCAGTGATAACGGTCCGGTAACGCGTGAAGCGCGCAAAGTGTATGAGCTGAATTTGGCAGGGGAAACGGATGGATTACGCGGTCGCAAGGATAACCTTTGGGAAGGCGGAATTCGTGTTCCGGCGATTATTAAATACGGAAAGCATCTTCCAAAGGGAATGGTTTCAGATACGCCAGTTTATGGTCTGGACTGGATGCCTACTTTAGCGAAAATGATGAACTTCAAATTACCTACAGACCGTACTTTCGATGGTGAATCGCTGGTTCCTGTTCTTGAGCAAAAAGCATTGAAACGCGAAAAGCCATTAATTTTCGGGATTGATATGCCATTCCAGGATGATCCAACCGATGAATGGGCGATCCGTGATGGTGACTGGAAGATGATTATCGATCGCAATAATAAACCGAAATATCTCTACAATCTGAAATCTGATCGTTTTGAAACACTTAATCTGATCGGTAAAAAACCAGATATTGAAAAACAGATGTATGGTAAGTTTTTAAAATATAAAACTGATATTGATAATGATTCTCTAATGAAAGCCAGAGGTGATAAACCAGAAGCGGTGACCTGGGGCTAACCTGATAATCATAATAAATGTAATGTATGCCATTTAGGGCTATGCCCGCCTGATTCAATGTTACACATTGAATCAGGTTCTTTTCTTTGACATATGACGATAATATCCGGGTATTCGCAGGGAGTGAATATGTTTACCAACGTAAATGTTGATTGTTGCAAAACACCAGGATGCAAAAACCTGGGGTTGTTGAATAGCCAGGATTATATTGCACAAGGCAAAAATATTTTATGTCGGGAATGCGGTTACTTGTTTCCTGTGATATCTGAACGATCTCTTAATATTTATCGTAATCGTGTTAATCATTCATGGAGAGGGTTGGTTCCACAATGTTCAGCTTGCGGAAGCACATCTCTGAAAAAGTATGGCTATTCAGCTCAGGGGCAGAGGAGAATGTATTGTCATCATTGTTCCAGAACTTTTATCACTCTGGATCATGTAAATACAACACCGCGAAGAACACATTTAGCATTGATGATTGAGCAAGGCGCTTCACTTGCAGATATCCGTAAATTATTACTTCTTAATAGCACAGGGCTTAACCGTGAGTTGATGAAACTAGCCCGGGAAGTAAACTATAAAGAAAGTTGCCAGTACTCTTCTGCTTCTGATCTTTCTCTCGCTACCCGCGCTTTTCGCGTAAAGTTTAACGGTAGTAACAACTATCTTTATAGTCTTGTTACCGCAGAAGAACAAAGCGGTAGAGTCGTCGCTATTTCAACAAATTATTCTTCATCAGCGGTAGAGTCGCATTATCAATATGCATCAAGTTATGAAGAGCGTTTGTCTCCAGGTACACTGGCGCATCACGTACAACGCAAGGAGTTACTTACTATGCGGCGTGATACCTTATTTGATATTGATTATGGTCGGGCGATATTACATCAAAACGATCCGGGGATGCTGGTGAAACCGGTTCTTCCGGCATATCGCCATTTTGAACTGGTTAGAGCACTGACTGAAGCATATTCTATAAATATTCAACACTACCTTGATCACGAGTGTTTTATATTAGGCGGTTGTCTGATGGCTAACTTACAGCACATTCATCAAAGCCGGTGCCATATTTCCTTTGTGAAAGAACGCGGCGAGAAAACGACTCATTATGATACGCCGCCGCGGTTATTTTTGAGTGGTGGCGTGAGAAATAATGTCTGGCGTGCATTTTCCGCCCGTGATTATTCAATGGCTGTTTGTAACCTTACAGGAAACAAGAAAGCAAATGAAATGCGGTATTCGACTTTGGCAAGCGCGACTCGTTTTATCAACTTCCTGGAGGCTCATCCCTTTCTACCCTCATTAAACCGAATGTCGCCTGCCAATGTTGTCTCAACATTAGATATTTTCAAGCATCTCTGGAATAAACAGCTATAGCACAGTGCGATTTTATTATTACTTTTCCTAATTAATCCCTCAGAAATCCTGACCTTAAGCTATGATTATCAGGGCTTAGGGTCACATGTCAGCGCTTACAGCCGTCAAAAACTCATCTCATCACTGATGACGCAAATCCTTCAATGGCTCGTAAAAAACGAATTATTCCTACACTATAATCTGATTTTAACGATGATTTGTGCGGGATAAAATAGTAAAAACGATCTATTCACCTGAAAGAGAAATAAAAAGTGAAACATCTGCATCGATTCTTTAGCAGTGATGCCTCGGGAGGCATTATTCTCATAATTGCCGCTGTCCTGGCGATGATTATGGCCAACAGCGGTACAACCAGTGGATGGTATCACGATTTTCTTGAGACGCCGGTTCAGCTCCAGGTTGGTTCACTTGAAATCAACAAAAACATGCTGTTATGGATAAATGACGCGCTAATGGCGGTATTTTTCCTGTTAGTCGGTCTGGAAGTTAAACGTGAACTGATGCAAGGATCGCTAGCCAGCTTACGGCAGGCCGCATTTCCAGTTATCGCCGCTATTGGTGGGATGATTGTTCCGGCATTACTCTATCTTGCCTTTAACTATGCCGATCCGATTACCCGCGAAGGGTGGGCTATTCCGGCGGCGACAGATATTGCATTTGCGCTTGGTGTGCTGGCGCTGTTGGGAAGTCGTGTTCCGTTAGCGCTGAAGATCTTTTTGATGGCGCTGGCTATTATCGACGATCTTGGGGCCATCATTATCATCGCTTTGTTCTACACTAATGACTTATCGATGGCCTCTCTTGGCGTCGCGGCCGTTGCAATTGCCGTACTCGCGGTACTGAATCTGTGTGGTGTACGCCGCACGGGCGTTTATATTCTGGTTGGCGTGGTGTTGTGGACTGCGGTGTTGAAATCGGGGGTTCACGCAACCCTGGCGGGGGTAATTGTCGGCTTCTTTATTCCTTTGAAAGAGAAGCATGGGCGTTCTCCAGCGAAGCGACTGGAGCATGTGTTGCACCCGTGGGTGGCATATCTGATTTTGCCGCTGTTTGCATTTGCTAATGCTGGCGTTTCACTGCAAGGCGTCACGCTGGATGGCTTGACCTCCATTCTGCCATTGGGGATTATCGCTGGCTTGCTGATTGGCAAACCACTGGGGATTAGTCTGTTCTGCTGGTTGGCGCTGCGTTTGAAACTAGCGCATCTGCCTGAGGGAACGACTTATCAGCAAATTATGGCGGTGGGGATCCTGTGCGGTATCGGTTTTACTATGTCTATCTTTATTGCCAGCCTGGCCTTTGGTAGCGTAGATCCAGAACTGATTAACTGGGCGAAACTCGGTATCCTGGTCGGTTCTATCTCTTCGGCGGTAATTGGCTACAGCTGGTTACGCGTTCGATTGCGTCCATCAGTGTGACAGGACGGTTTACCGGGGAGCCATAAACGGCTCCCTTTTCATTGTTTTCAGGGAGAGAAATGAGCATGTCTCATATCAATTACAACCACTTGTATTACTTCTGGCATGTCTATAAAGAAGGTTCCGTGGTTGGCGCAGCGGAGGCGCTTTATTTAACACCACAAACCATTACCGGGCAGATCCGAGCGCTGGAAGAGCGCCTGCAAGGTAAACTATTTAAGCGCAAGGGACGTGGTCTCGAACCCAGCGAACTGGGAGAGCTGGTCTATCGCTATGCCGATAAAATGTTTACCTTAAGCCAGGAAATGCTGGATATCGTGAACTATCGCAAAGAGTCCAATTTATTGTTTGACGTTGGCGTGGCTGATGCACTTTCCAAACGCCTGGTCAGTAGCGTACTGAACGCCGCAGTGGTAGAAGGTGAGCCGATTCATCTTCGCTGCTTCGAATCCACCCACGAAATGCTGCTGGAGCAATTAAGTCAGCATAAACTGGATATGATCATTTCCGATTGCCCGATAGATTCTACGCAGCAGGAAGGCCTGTTCTCCGTGAGAATTGGCGAATGTGGCGTGAGCTTCTGGTGTACAAATCCACCACCGGAAAAACCATTCCCGGCTTGTCTGGAAGAACGGCGGCTTTTGATTCCTGGACGGCGTTCAATGTTAGGACGCAAATTGCTTAACTGGTTTAACTCCCAGGGATTAAACGTAGAAATCCTTGGCGAGTTTGATGATGCCGCATTAATGAAAGCTTTTGGTGCGATGCACAATGCAATCTTCGTTGCTCCAACGCTTTATGCATATGACTTTTATGCCGATAAAACTGTCGTGGAAATTGGTCGCGTAGAAAATGTAATGGAAGAGTACCATGCCATTTTTGCTGAGCGGATGATTCAGCATCCAGCGGTACAGCGAATCTGCAATACGGATTATTCTACGCTTTTTAGTCCAGCGGCGCGTTAATCGGCAACTCCCCCAAAGTTAAGGCGGGGGAGATAGATTAGTTGTATATAACCACAATCTTGACTCGGCTCATTATTTGCCCGCTTGAGACATTGTTTCCATATGTACGCGGGCGAATAAAAAGAGGAATCTGATTACTTCCTTCATGGGGATGCTGAAAAGCATAGCTATTGCTTTTGCCATACAGGATTTCATTCGTACCATCATTCGATAGTTGAAAGCCTACTTGACCAGCACCTTCCTCACTATTTTCTAACTCATTTTTTAATATGCTGGTTCCTGACTCCTGTATCGTCACCGGCTCAAAGTAATATTCAACATCACTGGGTTCAAAAACTAATTCACCTTGCTCGCCCTGGATGCAGTCAAATCTTATATGATGAAACTGATAATTTTCACTATTGATACGAGACAGTACAAATCGTCCAGTGTCGATGGATTTGTCTTCAAAACCACAAGTCATTAAGTTAACCTGTAAAATGGTATTTAAATTAAAGTTAAAGCGGACGCTGTTACAATTAGTATTACTCCCTATGCATGAGCTCACTTCAATTTCGAATAACAAAGGAAAAGGTGCCCCTGGAAAAATATCTGAGATGTAAGAATTATCTGGTAACGAAGTAATAGAATATGGGATCGTGAAATTTATTGCAGATAAGATTTCTTCTAAATTATAAGATGATTTACCGGGTGGTTCTATTTTTTTTACCGTTAGATTCAAAAGGAAAATTAATAATATAATGACGCCCCCCCCACTTTAAACCTTAAGGCGTTCAGTGTTAAAAAATGAACTTTAATGGCGTTGGTCGTATCTTGCAAATCCGCACACTCAATGATATTTCCAGTGTTTTCAATTTTTTCAACAGCGAGATTACCTTTCATATTAAGTGGTTTTAGAGTGTAAGTTCCACGTTGTTCACCGACATTGGTCAGTGTACAGGGAGCACTTTGCACAATAAAAGAGTATAGACTCAAGGAGAGCAATAAAAGCCACTTCATAGTAAACTCCTTTTACTGACATATATATGTTTTATTTTCATCGATAACGTTTTTAAAAGTAATGGTACAAAATAAGTTCTGTTCATCGTTGAGAGCAATTTTTATGCCGGTGGATAAAGGTTGCATAATATTGACAGAAAGGCTATTTTTTCTGCCAATATCATAAAAATCATCATATTCACTATGATGATTGTGTTTATCATTTTCGTAAAGATGGTCGCTGAATGTCCTGTAATCCTGCGAAGCATAACGCCAGGCGGCCACGCTAAAGCGAGTAGCCGTTTGCACTAGATATTTATTATAGGCGACCTGATAGCTTGTACCTTCGTGTATTTTATCATTATTTAACTTACTACTCGATCGGGTAGCGTCAAAAGAAATAGCACCCAGCGGTGTATTCCAACCATTTCCTAACGTTATTGCATTATAGTTATCGGTTAAAATCGTACCGCCATACAGTGTCACAAGATTGTTGAGGCCATATAAATAATTTGCCTCAAGAAAGTCCTCCTGATTGTTTACACCAAATATCTTACTGCGTCCGGGGATAAAATCGAAATTTGAAACACCTGGTTGCAGCATGTTGGGCACGGAAGAGTAGGGCACCAAAAAGGAACGAACACTACCATCTGCTTCTTTTATGCTGACATCGAGATCAGAGCCGCTGCCCGAAAGTTGCAAATCTGCGATAGTAAATGGTCCCGGGGGAACCTCTTTTTGGTAAATGATGTAGCCATTTTGCGAAACCGTTATCAATGCATTACTTTGCGCAATACCTTGTACTAAAGGTGTAAAGCTCTGCATGGAATCAGGTAACATTTGCATATCGCGAAATAAGCGTATTCCGCTAAATCGCAGAGAGTCGAATATGAGTGAGGATGTATAATTTTCTCCTATCTGAATTGTGCTTAATATTTGCGACCAGCCATGTTTCAGGTAAAGAGTATTACTTTGCCATGTGCCTTTCATATCATCAGGTTTGCTATAGCTGGCATCAGAGTGTATCTGCCAACTAAATAAATTTAATCCGCTGTTAAATCGGCCATAACTGGCTGTATTACTGTTATTATTGCTGTCATAAGAGCGATACTGACTTAAATTATAGGAGGTATAAAAAGCATCAATGCCGCGATCCCAACTTTCTGGGGGAACGTAGCCTCTTTCAAGTTCATTGATATACGCCTGTGGGATCGTTAAATTTAGTCGGTGTTCACTGATATCCCACTGATATTGTCCACCATGAACCGCTTCATCCAGTAAAATACAATTATCTTCTTTATTGAGATTATCGGTCTTTACCCCCAGTGTGGTTAGCAGCACCTTAGGCAGACATGGTTTGGCTGGTGACTCTGGGATCATGATATCTTGTTTTCCACGCCACTGGTGGTTTACATAAACATCAAGTTCGTAGTTTACTGGAAGCGGTTGTTTATTATCGAAATGATATTCAGAAACTTTTTCTCCTCTCATGCCGCCGATCATAAAGTGTGTATCAAAAGTTTCTTCAGCATAACCTGGAAAAGAATACGAAATAATAATTGCAGCGACCCATCGTGTCGTCCTTAACATGACTTTTACCTGTTATTTTGCAGCGATTTTACTATTGATATTATTCCCGTAATCATCAACTACCGTTAGTTCATACTCTGAGGCGTTGTTATTTTTTAATGTAATGTCGTTATTAGAAAATGGAGGTAGTAATATACTTTCATTATTAACTTTCACATTTTGGGCTTTGATAGTTGTAATCGTTATCCAGTTCGCTGTTTCATTGTTTATTGAGATGGCATTATCTTTCTTTTTGATATTTAATTGAGACAGGCTTTTTTTATCTACCGGCGCTACGCCTTCGGGACGCCAAAATAACTTTATACGGTTTTGTAATGCAAGTTTAATTTTGTTTTTTCCAGCACAGCAATGCTGTTATAATTCTCATGTAATCACTCCGTAAATAATACCGGTAGCAGAGCTACCGGCATAAAAATTTTAATCTGCACTGATTTTAATCGTCACGGTTGACTCCACGGAGCCTTTTGTTACAGGATCGGTACTTGTACGCTCATATTGTGCATTTAAATTAAGAAAATATTGTCCAGAACCATTATCTTTCAGCGGTGTTTTTACACCTGGCAATATTCTTGTCATATTTCCATCACCGAGGAAAAAGGCAAAGCCAACGTTTTCAGCAGTTCCTTTATTCAACGTAAAGTTATTAGCATCAAACTCTGATGCTAATACTTCGATACTGGGTGCTGTATTGCCGTCACACTGAATTTCTAAGTCATGAGAGGTTGAACCGGTTTTTAAAGTGTAGATTTCATTATTGATAAGTTGATTCATTGCACTGGTTACAACATCTTCGACAACAATATCGGTTATTGAATCACCATTAACAAAGTAACACATTGTATCAACAACTTCTCCTCTAACGGTTAGTGTTCCTTGATCGACATCCTTGGCGAAGGTTGTTACGCTGAATATCAACGTTGTCGCCACGAACGGAATAATATACTTTTTCATAAATCATTCTTAATTGACTAGTATGGAAGGTTACTCATTTTCAAACCTGATTATGTGATCAGGTTGTTAGTATTTATATTAATGTTTAAGTTTTTAAATTTTTGATGTGAAGTTGATGAAATGTTGAAAGTTTAATATTCTTCGTTGCTCGCTTCTTTATAAAAGTTCTGGGGTTCACTCATTAGAGTGAAGAGTAGGATATTTGAGTGCATGTTTCAGGTTTTTTTATTTCTCTGCAGTGAATTAATATACATCAGATGTAATTTTATTCTGAATAACATCTTTCTTTGGGGGGGGGATCCTGATGAGGGATGTTTGTCATAAGGAACATACTTTCATTGATGCTCTGAAGGTATTTACTCATTTCCGGAGATGTTTTGTCGTAATCGTGCATATACTTACTCAATTCTTGATACACATCATTATTTAGCGTTACATTGTCGCGAACTAATGTTTGAACCAATGGAATCAAAATTTCGAAACGAGACGCTTTGTCATCAATACTTCCCAGTGTTTTGAATACTCCTGTATATATGTTACCTAAGTACTTATTGACAAGTTGAGTGGTCCATCGAACAGGCATAATATCTTCACAGAGAAGGTTTTTTATTTTTGTTTTAATGAAGAATACTCCAAATATATTACATTTTTTTAAGAAAAGATTATTTATTTCTCCATTGAAAAAGGTTGTGTTTGATAAGTCACTTTCAAAGCATGATATATTTGATAATATACAAGTGGAATAATAACCATATGTCAGGTTGCTCTTTTCTATCGTTAAGTTTGATAGCAATATTTTATGTATGTTAATATTTGGAGCAGTCAAGTACTGGATTTTTTGCTTGTTAAGTTCATAAATCTCCATGGATTTATTATAGGGTAATAAAAGTATAAATTCCTTTATATAATACCCGTCGTAAGAAAAGACAACATTAAATTTATTGGTGGTCGTTTTTTCAGTTGTGCAGCAAGCTGTTTTTTGTATTAATTGATTAGTCGTAATTTTAAAAGATGATAATTTTTCACAAAGCTGTAAATATGCTGTGTTGCTAGTTTTAAAATTCTGCCATGTTATATCTTGGTTAACATCGATGGATAAGTAAGGGATTTTTTGATATTGCCCATTGTATAACTCAGGGTATGTATTCATTTTAATTAGCTTTTTGAGTTCCTTGCTAAGATAACCTTTTTTCTTGTCTATTTCTCTGTATTTTCTGTTTAGCAAGGTATCCTGATGATCATAAAATGACTGAACTTTTTTGCAGGCTTCATAAAATATTTCAGGAGTATATAACTGATCGTATATTTCCTGATCGAAGTTTGTCTTTAAAAATTTAAGGAATTTGACATGGCAATCTTCTGATATCTTAATATCTTCAGTAATATATTCACTTGTGAAGTCATCAAAAACATCCAATCTAAGTAATGTGATGTTTTTGTCTTTTAAAAAAGAAAGTTGGATTGTGTGTTCTTGGACTTTACATCTATAAAAATGCGCATCTATCAAATTAGTCTGTTGAAATAAAAAATGAAGTGCTGGAGATATTTTAGGTAACTGTTGGCTTCTAAAAAAATCATCAAATAAAATAATTAACTCTGTTTTATACTCGCATAATATTTTTAATGAATTGTCTTTTCTTGTTTCCTTTATTGTTTCATTATCTGCTATATTTGATTTATAAAGATAATGTGGCAAAGTATATATACCATCTTTCATTATCAGTCCTTGAATTTGATGAGTTTTTTTATTAATTTATTTTAAAGTATATGTGATTACTATCAAAAATCGCTCATTAGTTTTTAATAAGTACATTATAAATAAGTATTTAACCTGTATTGATTGTGGTTAATAATTTATTAGATTTAATAAAGTGATATTTATGGATGGTTAAAGAGTATAGGAATTTAATTCAAAAATAGAGTGATCTTAAGTTTAAGACCTCAATGTGTATCACGATCTCCACATTCTATGTAGGGGAGTCTGGAGATTGAGTAGATATTCTTATTCAGAATGTATCAGCCGATGGTTCTGCGATTTTTAAGCCACGAAGAGTCCAGAGAGTGTAACGGCATGTCTGCAAGCACCTGCAACTTTTGACTATCTGGCAACCTGCAGTGTGTTTTCTCACGCATCACAAAAGCAGCAGGCATAAAAAAACCCGCTTGCGCGGGCTTTTTCACAAAGCTTCAGCAAATTGGCGATTAAGCCAGTTTGTTGATCTGTGCAGTCAGGTTAGCCTTATGACGTGCAGCTTTGTTTTTGTGGATCAGACCTTTAGCAGCCTGACGGTCCACGATCGGTTGCATTTCGTTAAATGCTTTCTGTGCAGCAGCTTTGTCGCCAGCTTCGATAGCTGCGTATACTTTCTTGATGAAAGTACGCATCATAGAGCGACGGCTTGCGTTGTGCTTACGAGCCTTTTCAGACTGAATGGCGCGCTTCTTAGCTGATTTGATATTAGCCAAGGTCCAACTCCCAAATGTGTTCTATATGGACAATTCAAAGGCCGAGGAATATGCCCTTTTAGCCTTCTTTTGTCAATGGATTTGTGCAAATAAGCGCCGTTAATGTGCCGGCACTCGTTACGTAGTGATGGCGCAGGATTCTACCAGCTTGCGTGGTGCGAATACAGCTTTTCCGCGATAAAAATTGCAGCAGGCGGTCTGTTTCTTCCCGTAATTTGCGGCATGGCAATGAAAAGCCACTTCTTTCTGATTTCGGTACTCAATCGCCGGTTAACCTTGACCGCTGTACAAGGTATACTCGGACGATTTTCACTGTTTTGAGCCAGACATGAAGCTGATACGCGGCATACATAATCTCAGCCAGGCCCCGCAAGAAGGGTGTGTGCTGACTATTGGTAATTTCGACGGCGTGCATCGCGGTCATCGCGCGCTGGTACAGGGCTTGCAGGAAGAAGGGCGCAAGCGCAACTTACCGGTGATGGTGATGCTTTTTGAACCTCAACCACTGGAACTGTTTGCTACCGATAAAGCCCCGGCACGGCTGACCCGACTGCGGGAAAAACTGCGTTACCTTGCAGAGTGTGGCGTTGATTACGTGCTGTGCGTGCGTTTCGACAGGCGTTTCGCGGCGTTAACCGCGCAAAATTTCATCAGTGACCTTCTGGTGAAGCATTTGCGGGTAAAATTTCTTGCCGTAGGTGATGATTTCCGCTTTGGCGCTGGTCGTGAAGGCGATTTCTTGTTATTACAGAAAGCTGGCGCGGAATACGGCTTCGATATCACCAGTACGCAAACTTTTTGCGAAGGTGGCGTGCGCATCAGCAGTACCGCTGTACGTCAGGCGCTGGCGGATGACAATCTGGCTCTGGCAGAAAGTTTACTGGGGCACCCGTTTGCCATCTCCGGGCGTGTGGTCCACGGTGATGAATTAGGGCGCACTATAGGTTTCCCGACGGCGAATGTACCGCTGCGCCGTCAGGTTTCCCCGGTGAAAGGGGTTTATGCGGTAGAAGTGCTGGGCCTCGGTGAAAAGCCGTTACCCGGCGTTGCAAACATCGGAACACGCCCAACGGTTGCCGGTATTCGCCAGCAGCTGGAAGTGCATTTGTTAGATGTTGCAATGGACCTTTATGGTCGCCATATACAAGTAGTGCTGCGTAAAAAAATACGCAATGAGCAGCGATTTGCGTCGCTGGACGAACTGAAAGCGCAGATTGCGCGTGATGAATTAACCGCCCGCGAATTTTTTGGGCTAACAAAACCGGCTTAAGCCTGTTATGTAATCAAACCGAAATACGGAACCGAGAATCTGATGAGTGACTATAAATCAACCCTGAATTTGCCGGAAACAGGGTTCCCGATGCGTGGCGATCTCGCCAAGCGCGAACCGGGAATGCTGGCGCGTTGGACTGATGATGATCTGTACGGCATCATCCGTGCGGCTAAAAAAGGCAAAAAAACCTTCATTCTGCATGATGGCCCTCCTTATGCGAATGGCAGCATTCATATTGGTCACTCGGTTAACAAGATTCTGAAAGACATTATCGTGAAGTCCAAAGGGCTTTCCGGCTATGACTCGCCGTATGTGCCTGGCTGGGACTGCCACGGTCTGCCGATCGAGCTGAAAGTAGAGCAAGAATACGGTAAGCCGGGTGAGAAATTCACCGCCGCCGAGTTCCGCGCCAAGTGCCGCGAATACGCAGCGACTCAGGTTGACGGTCAGCGCAAAGACTTTATCCGTCTGGGCGTGCTGGGCGACTGGTCGCACCCGTACCTGACTATGGACTTCAAAACTGAAGCCAACATCATCCGCGCGCTGGGCAAAATCATTGGCAACGGTCACCTGCACAAAGGCGCGAAGCCGGTGCACTGGTGCGTTGACTGCCGTTCTGCGCTGGCGGAAGCGGAAGTTGAGTATTACGACAAAACTTCTCCGTCCATCGACGTCGCTTTCCAGGCGGTCGATCAGGATGCACTGAAAGCAAAATTTGGAGTAAGCAACGTTAACGGCCCAATCTCGCTGGTGATCTGGACCACTACGCCGTGGACTTTGCCTGCCAACCGCGCAATCTCCATTGCACCGGATTTCGACTATGCGCTGGTGCAGATCGACGGTCAGGCCGTGATTCTGGCGAAAGATCTGGTTGAAAGCGTAATGCAGCGTATCGGCGTTACCGATTACACCATTCTCGGCACGGTAAAAGGTGCGGAGCTGGAGCTGCTGCGCTTTACCCATCCGTTTATGGGCTTCGACGTTCCTGCAATCCTCGGCGATCACGTTACCCTGGATGCCGGTACCGGTGCCGTACACACCGCGCCTGGCCACGGCCCGGACGACTATGTGATTGGTCAGAAATACGGCCTGGAAACCGCTAACCCGGTTGGCCCGGACGGCACTTATCTGCCGGGCACTTACCCGACGCTGGATGGCGTGAACGTCTTCAAAGCGAACGACATCGTTGTTGCGCTGCTGCAGGAAAAAGGCGCGCTGCTGCACGTAGAGAAAATGCAGCACAGCTATCCGTGCTGCTGGCGTCACAAAACGCCGATCATCTTCCGCGCGACGCCGCAGTGGTTCGTCAGCATGGATCAGAAAGGTCTGCGTGCGCAGTCACTGAAAGAGATCAAAGGCGTGCAGTGGATCCCGGACTGGGGCCAGGCGCGTATCGAGTCGATGGTCGCTAACCGTCCTGACTGGTGTATCTCCCGTCAGCGCACCTGGGGCGTACCGATGTCACTGTTCGTGCACAAAGACACGGAAGAGCTGCATCCGCGTACCCTCGAACTGATGGAAGAAGTGGCAAAACGCGTTGAAGTTGATGGCATTCAGGCATGGTGGGATCTTGATGCGAAAGAGATCCTCGGCGACGAAGCTGATCAGTACGTGAAAGTGCCGGATACGCTGGACGTATGGTTTGACTCCGGATCTACCCACTCTTCTGTTGTTGACGTGCGTCCGGAATTTGCTGGTCACGCAGCGGACATGTATCTGGAAGGTTCTGACCAGCACCGTGGCTGGTTCATGTCTTCCCTGATGATCTCCACCGCGATGAAAGGCAAAGCGCCGTATCGTCAGGTACTGACCCACGGCTTTACCGTGGATGGTCAGGGTCGCAAGATGTCTAAATCCATCGGCAACACCGTTTCGCCGCAGGACGTGATGAACAAACTGGGCGCGGATATTCTGCGTCTGTGGGTGGCATCAACCGACTACACTGGCGAAATGGCCGTTTCTGACGAGATCCTGAAACGTGCTGCCGACAGCTATCGTCGTATCCGTAACACCGCGCGCTTCCTGCTGGCAAACCTGAACGGTTTTGATCCGGCAAAAGATATGGTGAAACCGGAAGATATGGTGGTACTGGATCGCTGGGCCGTAGGTTGTGCGAAAGCGGCGCAGGAAGACATCCTCAAGGCATACGAAGCATACGATTTCCACGAAGTGGTACAGCGTCTGATGCGCTTCTGTTCCGTTGAGATGGGCTCTTTCTACCTCGACATCATTAAGGACCGCCAGTACACCGCGAAAGCGGACAGCGTGGCGCGTCGTAGCTGCCAGACTGCGCTGTATCACATCGCAGAAGCGCTGGTTCGCTGGATGGCACCAATCCTCTCCTTCACCGCTGATGAAGTGTGGGGCTATCTGCCGGGCGAACGTGAAAAATACGTCTTCACCGGCGAGTGGTACGAAGGCCTGTTTGGTCTGGCAGACAGCGAAGCGATGAACGATGCGTTCTGGGACGAGCTGCTGAAAGTGCGTGGCGAAGTGAACAAAGTCATTGAGCAAGCGCGTGCCGACAAGAAAGTGGGTGGCTCGCTGGAAGCGGCAGTGACCTTGTTCGCAGAACCGGAACTGGCGGCGAAACTGACCGCGCTGGGCGATGAATTACGATTTGTCCTGTTGACCTCCGGCGCTACCGTTGCAGACTATAACGACGCCCCTGCTGATGCTCAGCAGAGCGAAGTACTCAAAGGGCTGAAAGTCGCGTTGAGTAAAGCCGAAGGTGAGAAGTGCCCACGCTGCTGGCACTACACCCAGGATGTCGGCAAGGTGGCGGAACACGCAGAAATCTGCGGCCGCTGTGTCAGCAACGTCGCCGGTGACGGTGAAAAACGTAAGTTTGCCTGATGAGTCAATCGATCTGTTCAACAGGGCTACGCTGGCTGTGGCTGGTGGTAGTCGTGCTGATTATCGATCTGGGCAGCAAATACCTGATCCTCCAGAACTTTGCTCTGGGGGATACGGTCCCGCTGTTCCCGTCGCTTAATCTGCATTATGCGCGTAACTATGGCGCGGCGTTTAGTTTCCTTGCCGATAGCGGCGGCTGGCAGCGTTGGTTCTTTGCCGGTATTGCGATTGGTATTAGCGTGATCCTGATGGTGATGATGTATCGCTCGAAGGCCACGCAGAAGCTAAACAATATCGCTTACGCGCTGATTATTGGCGGTGCGCTGGGCAACCTGTTCGACCGCCTGTGGCACGGCTTCGTTGTCGATATGATCGACTTCTACGTCGGCGACTGGCACTTCGCTACCTTCAACCTTGCCGATACTGCCATCTGTGTCGGTGCGGCACTGATTGTGCTGGAAGGTTTTTTGCCTTCTAAAGCGAAAAAACAATAATAAACCCTGCCGGATGCGATGCTGACGCATCTTATCCGGCCTACAGATTGCTGCGAAATCGTAGGCCGCATCCGGCAAAAATCCTCAAAATATAAGAGCAAACCTGCATGTCTGAATCTGTACAGAGCAATAGCGCCGTCCTGGTGCACTTCACGCTGAAACTCGACGATGGCACTACCGCCGAGTCTACCCGCAACAACGGTAAACCGGCGTTGTTCCGCCTGGGCGATGCTTCTCTTTCTGAAGGGCTGGAGCAACACCTGCTGGGGCTGAAAGTGGGCGATAAAACCACCTTCTCGCTGGAGCCAGATGCGGCGTTTGGTGTGCCGTCACCGGACCTGATTCAGTACTTCTCCCGCCGTGAGTTTATGGATGCAGGCGAGCCAGAAATTGGCGCAATCATGCTTTTTACCGCAATGGATGGCAGTGAGATGCCTGGCGTGATCCGCGAAATTAACGGCGACTCCATTACCGTTGATTTCAACCATCCGCTGGCCGGGCAGACCGTTCATTTTGATATTGAAGTGCTGGAAATCGATCCGGCACTGGAGGCGTAACATGCAGATCCTGTTGGCCAACCCACGTGGTTTTTGTGCCGGGGTAGACCGCGCTATCAGCATTGTTGAAAACGCGCTGGCCATTTACGGCGCACCAATTTATGTCCGTCACGAAGTAGTGCATAACCGCTACGTGGTCGATAGCCTGCGCGAGCGTGGGGCTATCTTTATTGAGCAGATCAGCGAAGTGCCGGACGGTGCGATCCTGATCTTCTCCGCACACGGTGTTTCTCAGGCGGTACGTAACGAAGCGAAAAGCCGTGATTTGACGGTATTCGACGCTACCTGTCCGCTGGTGACCAAAGTGCATATGGAAGTCGCCCGTGCCAGCCGTCGTGGCGAAGAGTCGATTCTCATCGGCCACGCCGGGCACCCGGAAGTAGAAGGGACGATGGGGCAGTACAGCAACCCGGAAGGGGGAATGTATCTGGTCGAATCGCCAGACGATGTGTGGAAACTGACGGTCAAAAACGAAGAGAAACTCTCCTTTATGACCCAAACTACGCTGTCGGTGGATGACACGTCTGATGTGATCGATGCGTTGTGTAAACGCTTCCCGAAAATTGTTGGTCCGCGCAAAGATGATATCTGCTACGCCACCACTAACCGTCAGGAAGCGGTACGCGCTCTGGCAGAACAGGCGGAAGTAGTACTGGTGGTTGGTTCAAAAAACTCTTCCAACTCCAACCGTCTGGCGGAACTGGCCCAGCGTATGGGCAAACGCGCGTTTTTGATTGACGATGCGAAAGATATCCAGGAAGAGTGGGTGAAAGAGGTTAAATGCGTCGGCGTGACTGCGGGCGCATCGGCTCCGGATATTCTGGTGCAGAATGTGGTGGCACGTTTGCAGCAGCTGGGCGGTGGTGAAGCCATCCCGCTGGAAGGCCGTGAAGAAAACATTGTTTTCGAAGTGCCGAAAGAGCTGCGTGTCGATATTCGTGAAGTCGAGTAAAGATTAATCATTCAAAACCAGCACATTCGTTGCTGGTTTTTTTTGTGCACAGAAAACCCCCAGCTAGGCTGGGGGTTCCGGAAAGCTTTCAGCTTTGAGCCAGTTATTAAAACC
>NZ_VNXM01000065.1:0-67939 GCF_009820205.1 Escherichia sp. HH26CH | reverse complement strand
GTTAGGGCGCGGCTGGTAACAGAGCCTTACAGGCGCATTTGAAAAACCTCCGGCTATGCCGGAGGATATTTATTTAGAATTGGATAATCCTTATCCAGAGCATTTAATCGGTGTTGCTTTTTTCCGCTTTTCCGGCCATTTGTGCCAGGAAGTCATAGCGTTTTTGCAAATCAGCTGCGGCATCTTTCCATAACTGTTCTGCCACTTCTGGCTGCTGCGAATTCAGACGACGGAAACGCTGCTCGTGAAGTAACGTTTCTTCCAGTGCTTCTGACGGCGGTCGTGAATCCAGCGCCAGCGGCAGTTTGCCTTCATCGGCACGACGCGGATCAAAGCGATATAGCGGCCAGAAGCCGGTAGCAGTGAGTTGGCGCATCTGGTCGTGACTGAGTGCCAGATCGTAACCATGCTCTTCACACGGGCTATAAGCGATGATCAGCGATGGCCCCGGATACGCTTCCGCTTCCTGAATCGCTTTCACCGTCTGGTTGAGCTGCGCGCCGAGAGAAATCTGCGCCACATAAACATGACCGTACATCATCATACTGACGCCAAGATCTTTACGCGCTTTACGTTTGCCGTGCTCGCCAAACTTAGTCACCGCGCCAAGCGGCGTGGCTTTTGACGCCTGACCACCGGTATTGGAATAGCATTGCGTATCCAGCACCAGAATGTTGACGTTTTCCGTCAAACTCAATACATGATCCAAACCGCCAAAGCCGATATCGTAAGCCCAGCCATCGCCACCAATCAGCCAGATCGATTTTTCCACCAGTGCATCTGCATCACGTAGCAGTTCATGTGCTTCGGCAACATCGTTGAGTTGCTGACGTAAAGCTGCAACCTGTTCACGACGAACCTCTGGCGTGGCGTCTGATTTCAACGCAGTCAGTAATTCCGCCGGGATTTTATCGGCAAATTGATCCAGCAGACGCAGCACGCGGACACGGTGTTGATCGACCGTCAGGCGGAAACCAAGGCCGAATTCGGCGTTATCTTCAAACAGCGAGTTCGCCCATGCCGGTCCACGACCGTTGGCATCAGTGGTATATGGTGTGGAGGGCAGGTTACCACCATAAATTGAAGAACAACCCGTAGCGTTAGCGATCAACATCCGATCGCCATAGAGCTGAGTCAGCAATTTAATATACGGCGTCTCGCCACAACCAGAGCAAGCACCTGAATATTCAAACAGCGGTGTAATCAGTTGCGATGTACGAATATCAATACGTTCCAGTTTGCTGCGATCGATTTCTGGTAAATTCAGGAAGAAGTCGTAATTGATTTTCTCTTCCTCGACATGTTCCAGGCGCGACATCATATTGATGGCTTTAATCTCTGGATCCTGACGGTCTTTCGCCGGGCAAACTTCGACGCACAGGTTACAGCCGGTGCAATCTTCCGGAGCTACCTGCAAGACATATTTCTGCCCGCGCATATCACGCGATTTTACATCCAGCGAATGCAGGCTGGCAGGGGCATTTTCCATTGCTTCAGGCGGCACCACTTTGGCGCGAATAGCTGAGTGTGGGCAAGCGGCAACGCAGTGGTTACATTGGGTACAGAGTTCCTCTTTCCAGATGGGGATCTCTTCGGCAATATTGCGTTTTTCCCAGCGGGTGGTACCCATCGGCCAGGTGCCGTCTGGCGGCAGCGCCGAAACGGGGAGAGCATCGCCAAGTCCGGCGAGCATCGCAGCGGTAACGGTTTTCACGAAATCAGGAGCAGCATCGGAAACCACAGGCGGTCGATTGGCGCTGTGCGGATTAACCGGCTGCAGCGGAACTTCTTCTACCGATTCACGCGCCAGTGCCAGAGCCTGCCAGTTGCGTTCCACCAGATCCTGGCCTTTGCTGCTGTAGCTTTTGGCAATCGCGCCCTGCAATTCGGCCAGGGCGCTGTCGCCAGGCAGAATTTGCGTCAGATGGAAAAAAGCCATCTGCATGACGGTATTAATACGGGCCGCCAGGCCACATTCACGGGCGATTTTCGCCGCGTTAATCACATAGAAACGCGCTTTTTTCTGGTTTAGCACGGCCTGAACTTCCTGCGGTAAGCGCGACCACACTTCCTCTGCGCTGTACGGCGTGTTGAGCAGGAAAATGCCGCCAGGTTTCAAACGTTCAGCCATCTGATATTTGTCGATAAACTGCAACTGGTGACAGCCAACAAAATCAGCCTGGGAAATGAGATAAGCGGAACGAATCGGCTGCTCGCTCACGCGAAGGTGAGAAACCGTCAGGCCGCCTGCCTTTTTGGAGTCGTAAACAAAATAGCCCTGTGCGTACCACGGCGTGGAATTACCGATAATTTTGATATTGTTTTTGGTCGCCGAAACGCTGCCATCACTACCAAGACCATAAAACAAGGCTTCCAGTTTCGCCGAGTTTGGCAGGGTGTTTTCCGGCAACGGCAGTGACAGATTGGTCACATCATCGTAAATACCAACCGTAAAGCGCGCTTTCGGTTTAGCCGCAGTGAGTTCGGCAAATACTGCCAGAACACAGTCCGGGCCAAATTCTTTTGATGAAAGACCATAGCGCCCGCCGATGACACGGGGCAGGGTTTCGCGCTCGCCATTATTAAAGGCTTCAGCCAGTGTGGTCATTACATCCAGGTACAGGGGTTCCGCTTGCGCACCTGGCTCTTTGGTGCGATCCAGCACCGCCACTGTCCGAACAGAGTCCGGCAATGCTTGCAGTAAGTGTTTGGCAGAGAATGGGCGGTACAGGCGAACTTTTAGCACGCCCACTTTTTCGCCTCGGGTCAGCAATTCGTCAACCACTTCTTCACAGGTGCCGATGGCAGAGCCCATCAGGATAATCACCCGTTCCGCTTGTGGATGCCCGTAATACTCAAACGGCTGATACTGGCGACCTGTCGCGGCAGCGAAATCATTCATTGCCTGTTCAACATGGTCATAGACTGCGTTGTACCATGGGTTGGTGGCTTCGCGAGACTGGAAATAAGTGTCAGGATTGGCGGACGTACCGCGGATCACCGGATGTTCCGGGTTGAGTGCACGGGCGCGATGAGCATCAATTTCTGCCTGCGGCATCAGTTCAAGAATAGTGTCATCGGCCAGCGGGACAATTTTATTGATTTCGTGGGACGTGCGGAAACCATCAAAGAAATGAATAAATGGAACGCGGCTTTTCAGCGTCGCGATGTGCGAAATGAGAGCAAAGTCTTGCGCTTCCTGGACGTTTGCCGCACACAACATCGCGCAACCCGTCTGGCGCACCGCCATAACGTCGGAATGATCGCCAAAAATAGAGAGTGCATGTGTGGCAACGGTACGAGCCGCAACATGCAGGACAAACGGCGTCAGTTGGCCTGCCAGTTTGTACAGCGTTGGGATCATCAGCAGCAAACCCTGCGATGACGTAAACGATGTTGAGAGGGCGCCAGTTTGCAAAGCACCATGCACGGTAGCGATAGCACCCGCTTCCGACTGCATTTCAACCACGCGTGGTGTGTCTCCCCAAACGTTTTTCAAGCCGTTTCCGGCCCATGCATCAGCCTGTTCTGCCATCGTGGAACTGGGGGTAATAGGGTAGATGGCGATAACTTCACTGGTGCGAAACGCCACCGAAGCAACCGCGCCATTACCGTCAATAGTAATCATATGACACCCTTACATTGCGCAAATGAGGGGCGCACGAAATTGCTGCGCGCCCAGTAGTTATCTTTCAATTTTAGCAAATGGCTTTCTTCTGCATTTTCGCTTTTGTGTCCCACACATCAGCGTAATGAATGTTTTGATCAAACAGAGGGCAAAAAAATAGCCATAAAAAAGTAAAAATGCGGGGCAACGCGCAGGACAGCTCTCGACGTCGCCCTCTGTGCTGCCTATTATTTATGGCGGTGTCGTTTGGCTTGAAGATCAGAGGAAGAAAAGATGCGAGCAGCGTTTTGGGTAGGGTGTGCCGCTTTATTATTGTCGGCGTGTAGTAGTGAACCTGTTCAGCAGGCGACTGCGGCGCACGTAGCGCCAGGTTTAAAAGCGTCGATGTCCAGTAGTGGAGAAGCAAATTGTGCAATGATCGGCGGTTCGCTTTCTGTTGCCCGTCAACTGGATGGTACGGCGATTGGGATGTGTGCATTACCCAACGGCAAACGCTGTAGCGAACAGTCACTTGCCGCCGGGAGCTGTGGCAGCTATTAATTCATTAAATCCGCCAGCTTATAAGTTAATGTCTGTTTCGCGGTCGCCAGCGTTAACTGGTTCGCGGTCAGATCCACTTGTGCACCTTCTTTCAGCATTTCGCTAATGGTGTTATCGAGTTCATTAAGCTGCGGGTTAGCGCACATCATACGGGTCATTGCCAGCCCTTTGGCTGTCAGTTCACCATTAGACAGTTTGCCTTCACCGCTAAAGCGGTTACACATGCTGCCGGAAATCATCATCTTTTCACCAAAGCTGATTTCTGGCGGGTTTTTATCGCTGGTCACGGGCTTACAGTTTACGCTTTCCAGCACAAAGCGATGATGCTGTAGCTGTTCTGGGGTTACAGCAATTTTGTCATTACTTACACATCCCGCCATCAGCAGGCTTAGCGCAACAAGCGCGGCTACTTTCTTCATTGTGGTTCTCAATTACGGTTTCTGACTGAGGAATATTTTAAGAATAGAGGATGAAATATCTTTGGGGATTATCTGAATAAGCTCCCCTGGCGTACAGGGGAGCGGCAAGATTAAACCAGTTCGTTCGGGCAGGTTTCGCCTTTTTCCAGATTGCTTAAGTTTTGCAGGGTAGTTTGGGAAATACTGGTCAGAGCTTCTGCTGTCAGGAATGCCTGGTGCCCGGTAAACAGCACGTTGTGGCAGGCAGACAGTCGACGGAAGACATCATCCTGGATCACGTCGTTGGATTTATCTTCAAAGAACAGATCGCGTTCGTTTTCATACACGTCCATACCCAACGAACCAATTTTCTGGTTTTTCAGCGCTTCAATTGCCGCCTGAGAATCAATCAATGCACCGCGACTGGTATTGACGATCATCACGCCATTTTTCATCTGATCGAAGGCGGCCTCGTTCAACAGATGGTAGTTTTCCGGTGTCAGCGGGCAGTGCAGAGAGATAACGTCTGATTCAGAGAAGAGGGTTGGCAGATCGACATACTCCACGCCGAGCTCCAGCGCCGCCGCACTTGGGTACGGATCGAACGCCAGCAGACGCATACCAAAACCTTTGAGAATGCGCAGCATCGCCACACCGATTTTACCAGTACCGATAACGCCTGCCGTTTTGCCATACATAGTAAAGCCGGTCAGACCTTCCAGAGAGAAGTTGGCGTCACGAGTACGCTGATACGCGCGATGGATACGGCGGTTCAGCGTCATCATCATACCGATGGCGTGTTCAGCAACAGCTTCTGGATCATAGGCTGGAACACGGACTACTTTCAGCCCCAGTTCTTTTGCTGCGTCAAGGTCGACGTTATTGAAACCGGCACAGCGCAGGGCGATATATTTAACGCCGTGCTTTTTCAGTTCTTCCAGCACCGGGCGGCTGCCGTCATCGTTTACGAAAATACATACCGCTTCGCAGCCATTGGCAGTTTTAGCGGTTTTTTCCGTCAGCAGAAAGTCAAAAAATTCCAGCTCAAAGCCAAAGGACTCGTTCACCTGTTGCAGGTACTTCTTGTCGTACTGTTTTGTGCTATAAACGGCGAGTTTCATAAGACTTTCTCCAGTGATGTTGAATCACATTTAAGCTACTAAAAATATTTTACAAAATTTCAAATATAATTGAAAGCTATGGCGATATTGAAAAATTCATCAACAACTATGCTTAGTGTAGGCGCAACCTTCAACTGAACGGTTAAACATGCCACAATACCCGTATTGAATGCTTAATTTTTCGCTAAATCAGGATATTAACTACCCATGCTGGGTAAATATAAAGCCGTTCTCGCGCTGTTATTACTGATTATTCTTGTGCCGTTGACGCTGCTGATGACGCTCGGCTTGTGGGTTCCCACGCTGGCGGGCATCTGGCTACCGCTCGGGACACGTATTGCATTAGATGAAAGTCCACGCATTACGCGTAAAGGTTTAATCATTCCCGATCTCCGTTATCTGGTAGGAGATTGTCAGCTTGCACATATCACAAACGCCAGCCTTTCTCATCCCAGCCGCTGGTTATTGAACGTCGGCACGGTAGAACTTGATTCTGCTTGTCTGGCGAAATTGCCGCAGACGGAGCAATCGCCAGCCGCTCCAAAAACCCTCGCGCAGTGGCAGGCCATGTTGCCTAACACCTGGATCAATATCGATAAACTGATTTTTTCTCCCTGGCAGGAATGGCAGGGAAAACTCTCTCTCGCATTAAACTCCGATATCCAGCAACTGCGTTATCAGGGCGAAAAAGTTAAATTTCAAGGCCAGCTGAAAGGGCAACAACTTACAGTCAGCGAACTGGATGTCGTCGCGTTTGAAAATCAGCCGCCAGTTAAACTGGTGGGGGAATTTACTATGCCGCTAGTGCCGGATGGACTGCCTGTAAGTGGTCATGCTACTGCGACGTTAAACTTGCCGCAGGAGCCTTCACTGGTGGATGCCGAGCTGGACTGGCAGGAAAATAGCGGGCAATTGATTGTGCTGGCACGGGATAACGGCGATCCGTTGCTCGATCTGCCGTGGCAAATTACTCGCCAACAATTGACCGTAAGCGATGGTCGCTGGAGCTGGCCGTATGCAGGTTTTCCTTTGAGTGGACGACTGGGTGTCAAAGTAGACAACTGGCAGGCAGGGCTTGAGAACGCTCTGGTCAGCGGACGACTGAGTGTGCTGACCCAGGGGCAAGCGGGTAAAGGCAACGCGGTGCTTAATTTTGGCCCAGGAAAATTAAGCATGGATAACAGCCAGCTGCCTATGCAACTGACCGGTGAAGCGAAACAGGCGGACCTCATTTTATATGCCCGTTTACCTGCGCAGCTAAGCGGAAGTCTGACTGACCCAACGCTGGCCTTTGAGCCAGGCGCGTTATTACGTTCGAAGGGAAGAGTCATCGATTCGCTGGACATCGATGAAATCCGCTGGCCTTTAGCGGGTGTAAAAGTCACCCAACGTGGTGTTGACGGACGTTTGCAGGCCATTTTGCAGGCGCATGAAAATGAACTGGGCGATTTCGTACTGCATATGGATGGGCTGGCGAATGATTTTCTCCCTGACGCTGGCCGCTGGCAGTGGCGCTACTGGGGAAAAGGGAGTTTTACACCGATGAATGCCACCTGGGATGTCGCAGGAAAAGGTGAGTGGCATGACAGCACGATTACGCTGACCGATCTCTCCACCGGCTTTGACAAATTGCAATACGGGACAATGACGGTAGAAAAGCCGCGATTAATTCTCGACAAGCCCGTCGTCTGGGTACGTGACGCACAGCATCCCTCCTTTAGCGGCGCGCTGTCACTGGACGCCGGGCAAACGCTGTTCACGGGTGGCAGTGTGTTACCGCCATCAACCTTAAAATTTAGCGTCGATGGACGCGATCCGACGTATTTCCTCTTTAAAGGCGATTTACATGCTGGTGAGATTGGCCCGGTTCGGGTAAATGGTCGCTGGGACGGTATTCGTCTGCGCGGTAACGCCTGGTGGCCTAAACAATCACTGACCGTATTCCAGCCGCTGGTGCCACCCGACTGGAAGATGAACTTACGCGATGGCGAACTATATGCCCAGGTCGCATTTTCTGCTGCGCCTGAACAAGGATTCCGCGCGGGAGGGCACGGTGTGTTGAAAGGCGGTAGTGCCTGGATGCCAGATAATCAGGTCAACGGTGTCGATTTTGTTTTGCCATTTCGCTTTTCCGATGGAGCCTGGCATCTGGGGACTCGCGGCCCCGTTACGTTGCGAATTGCCGAAGTGATTAATCTGGTGACAGCGAAAAATATTACGGCTGACTTGCAAGGGCGTTATCCGTGGAGTGAAGACGAACCATTGTTGTTGACCGATGTTAGCGTCGATGTGTTAGGCGGTAACGTGCTGATGAAACAATTACGCATGCCGCAACATGACCCGGCGCTGTTGCGGCTGAATAATCTCTCATCCAGCGAACTGGTTAGCGCCGTCAATCCGAAACAATTTGCCATGTCCGGGGCATTTAGTGGTGCATTGCCGTTATGGCTAAACAACGAAAAATGGATTGTGAAAGATGGCTGGCTGGCAAATAGTGGACCAATGACCTTGCGACTGGATAAAGACACCGCAGATGCGGTAGTGAAAGACAATATGACCGCGGGTTCAGCAATTAACTGGTTGCGCTATATGGAAATTAGCCGTTCATCGACAAAAATTAATTTAAATAATCTCGGTTTATTAACCATGCAGGCCAACATTACAGGTACCAGTCGCGTTGATGGTAAAAGCGGTACGGTAAACCTTAATTACCATCATGAAGAGAATATTTTTACGCTGTGGCGCAGTTTACGCTTTGGCGATAATCTCCAGGCATGGTTGGAGCAGAACGCGCGTCTGCCGGAAAATGGCTGTCCGCAAGGAAAAGGGTGTGAGGAAAAACAATGAAAATTTTACTGGCTGCGTTGACGTCATCTTTTATGCTGGTTGGCTGTACGCCTCGCATTGAAGTCGCTGCACCTAAGGAACCGATCACTATCAATATGAACGTTAAAATTGAGCATGAGATCATCATTAAGGCAGACAAAGACGTTGAAGAGCTGCTCGAGACCCGTAGCGACCTTTTCTGAGGCGAGTATGAAGAGAAATTTAATACTGTATTTTGTCATTAATGCACTATTTAGCGCCAGTGCGATGGCACTGACGCTGGATGACGCTCGAACTCAGGGGCTTGTTGGAGAAACGTATAATGGTTATCTGGTTGCATTAAAAGCGGATACCGAAACACAAATGTTAGTCAAAACGATTAATGAATCACGTAAAAAAAGCTATCAAAAACTCGCCATAAAAAATAATCTACCGGTTGCAGAAATAGAAAAACTGGCTGGGCAGAAACTGGTAGCAAAAGCTAATTCTGGAGAATATATTCGCGGAATTAACGGGATGTGGATACAAAAATAATAAGTCGGAATTTGTCGAGTAAAATTTGTCTGGCTGTGCCTCCTTGAATGTTTCGTAACGACTATAATTCAATTGGTAATTATTTTTATTTAATCTCATGTGGATGCCAAAAATAAGTGTTTCATCAACAATATAATTTATTTGTGTAATGAATTAATCGCATTTTTTAATTCACCGATATTATCAAACTTAACTCTGTCACACCAATTTTTAAGTTGAAATGAACGCGTTAAAAATATAAATTAAAGAATAAACATATTGATTTAATGAATAAACGCATTCACTAAATCAATATATTTGTTCTGTTAAAAACAATATCCAGATTTCGAAAATTTGTAACTATATAACGCTGTGCAGTTTATCTGGACTGCATAATCATCTATTCATGAGGAATTTCATATGCAAAGGAAAAAAATGCTCAGTGTCTGTGTTGCAATGGCGTTAAGCAGCCAGACCTGGGCAGCAGATACGTCGATAACGGAAACATCGGATGACTCTCGTAAATCCAGCAAGATTAGCTGCCCGGTCAATATTAAATCACTGAGTAAAGAACAGTTAGAAAAGCTACCAGCAGAGTGTAAATCAGCTGAAGATCGTGAGTTAATGTCCTGGGCAGCAGTGGGCCTGGCTGCGGTAGCGACAGGAGTAGCGGTGTATGCACTCCACGATGATAATAATCATCACCACGACGATATGTCTCCAGTGCCGGACGATGGCGGCGACACACCAGTACCACCGGACGATGGCGGCGACACGCCAGTACCACCGGACGATGGCGGCGACACGCCAGTACCACCGGACGATGGCGGCGACACACCGGTACCACCGGACGATGGCGGCGACACGCCAGTACCACCGGACGATGGCGATGACACCCCAGTCAAACACGATCCTGTCGTTTACAATAATAATGTCACCTGGGATCAGGATGCTAAGACCGTAGAAATACGTAATACCACCTTCACCTATGCTAAAAATGAAGATGGCAGTTACACGCTCACTGGGCCAAATGGCAAAACGACGATCGTAAAAACCTGGTCCGTTGACGAGGCGGCCAACACTGTCAGCTTTGACGGCGTCAATACTGTGGGCGGGATCACCTGGAGTTATGATGACGATGGCAAAATCCATATTGTTAAAGAGGCGGGTACGGTTGCTGATGGAACGACAGGCGACCATTTTCAGGTTAACGATGCCACCATCACCGATAAGGGGGGAAATACCGCGTTGAATGGCGGTACAGTAATGGTGATTAATGGCGACCACATTGAGTTGACAAACGAGGGTAAAACAGAGGCTGTTGGCGAAGGTTCAGTGGTCGGTATTCTGACCGGCGATAATATAACCATTAATAATAACGGTGAGACGGTTGTCGATGGTGGCACGGCGGTTATCGTCAATGGCGATCGTACAATATTTAATAACACCGGCGACTCCACTGTCATTAATGGTGGAACAGGGGCGGTTATCACCGGTAATGATGTCAGAGTCAATAATAAAGGCAATATGTCTGTTGATGGGGAAAATTCAACAGGCAGTAAAATCACTGGTAATAACGCGACGGTTAAACAGGAAGGGGATTTATACGTTAGTAATGCTGCATTGGGCATTTATATTGACGGCGATGACGCGATAGTCAGCAACAAAGGCAATATAACGGTGGTTGATGAAAAATCGACCGGCGTTTCTCTTAGCGGCGATGCGTCGACGTTTATTAATATGGGGGATATATCTGTTAGTAATGGCAGTTCAGAGGCCAATGCGACAGGGATTCTGATTGAGGGCAATCATTCTACCCTTATCAATGTGGGTGACATTATTTCGAATAATTTCAGTACCGGGATTCGCGTCGCTGGAGATGACGGTCAGATTTCTCTGGCTGGCCGTATGGATGTAGGGAATTATTCAACCGGTCTGGATGTATCTGGAAATAATAACGCCATGAAGCTGGCGACGAATGAGCTTAATGTGACCGGCAATATGGCTACCGGAGTAAATATTTCGGGTGATGGTAATAATATCGACATTACCGGAAATATTCTGGTGGATAAAGATCAGACGGCTGATAATGCAGCAGATCACTTTTTCGACCCTTCCGTGGGCATTCGTGTTTCGGGAAACAGTAATGACCTGATGCTTGATGGTCAGTTAACTTTGAAGGTTGATAGCGAACTTGCGCAACACGCCTATGGTAATTTCAGTGGTAGTCAGGAAAACATCAGTGGGTTGGTGGTTTCGGGAGATGACAATAGCGTTACCTTACGGGGTGGTATTCAACTGATTGGTGAAGCATCGTCCATGACGGACGGTTCAGCCCCTGCCGCCAGTCGTACAGGCTATGGTGATATTCCGCTCATACAGGTCGATGGTCATTCGTCGGTTTATCTGGGGGGAGACTCCGTAATCAGCGGTGAATTTCCTGTGGGCTATACCGATATTATTCAGACAAGCAATAATGCCTTTCTTGAAATCACGGATGATGCGACCTTCAGTATGAAGGACATTGATGTTTATGCGCATTATAACAATTCGACATCAGCAATACTTAGCGCCAGTTCAGGATCGCAAGTCATCAATAACGGGTTTGTTGAACTCTGGAATATTGGGTTTGCCGAAATATCGGGTACGGGATCCGTTGCGACGAATAACGGCACTGTTTTACTTGAACAATATGATTACTCATCCGAAATCGATGTATCGCCGGAATCCTCCAGTAGGGCCTTTTTTAGCTACGTAGGCGGAACTGCGGTGAATAACGGTACCATCACGGCTAAAGTGATGGAACAGTATAGCGTTTTGAATATGTTCAATGCTTTGTCATTGAGCGACCCCTCAGTTTTTAATAATAGCGCTATTAGTATGACGGGCATGACTGCTCAGGATGATGGTTCAGCACTGAATGGTGCGAATGGCGTAATTGATATGTATGGCCGGGGTAATGTCGGCATGCTGGCGATTAATAATTCAACTGTAAATAATGCGGGCCAGATTACCCTGGATACGCTCTGGGTAGATGAAAACGACACCACTACCTTACGCAACGATATCGGCAGCGGCAATGCGAGAAAGTATGGTGTCGGCATGGCGGTAGGAACGGACAGTTATGATGGGGCAAGGAAAAATGCCACCGCGTTTAATCAGCAGCCAGGCACGATCACTATCTACAATGCCGGGGCCGGGATGGCGGCATACGGTACCGATAACACCGTGGTTAATCAGGGTACCATCAACCTCGAGAAGAATGAGAACTTTGATGACAGCCTGGGGGCGAATAAACTCGTCGGTATGGCAGTTTATAATGGCGGTACCGCAGTTAATGACCAGACAGGCATCATCAATATCAATGCTGAAAACGGGCAGGCGTTCTATAACGATGGCACCGGGACTATTGTTAACTACGGAACTATCTGTACTTTTGGTATATGCCAGGATCAAAACGCCTATAACCCGACTGATGGGTTTGTTTCATTAAGCTGGAGAAACGGCGATATCATTACGGTCGAGGGGGAAACGCTTAACCTGTCTTCATATGGCGGTACTACTGATATCACGGCAACAGCCGAAACCCTGGTAACCAACGCGGGTACGGTTACCGGGGGGCCTGTCACCGTGGCTGGCTTTGGTCATCTGGTCAATGAAACCACGGGCAGTATAAACGAGGTTGATATTGCAACGGGTGGGGAATACACCAACCAGGGCACGACAAAAACCGTTTCTGTGGATGGCGGCGTGTTTACTAACGAAGGTGTAGTGACCGGGCAGGTAGGTACAACCGTTGCGGGTTCTGTTATCAACAACTCCGGCACTATCAACACTGTTGAACAATGGGCCAGTACATTTTATAACGCCGGGACGGTAACCGCCTGGAAAGGGGCCTCTGCTTCTACCGTGATGAATAACGAAGCGGATGGAACGGTCAATAAAGTGAATTTTTCTGCCGCAGCCACCTTCAATAACGCAGGAACGGTTCACAGTGGTTCGGTTGATAAAAACGCGACATTCAATAACCTGGACGGTGGTGTTGTCGATCTTCTTGATAACGGACTTTGGGCTGGGCATTTCAACAACTGGGGTACAGTGAATGGTGATGCTGATATCGCTACCGGCGGTAATGGGCATACGTTGTATAACGGTACGACAGGTGTGATTAACGGCCAGGTTACGACGTCAAATAATAACGCCGGTAGCCGGGCAATTAACGATGGCACTATCAATATTGATAGTGCCATCGCCATGAATGCGCACGGCAGCGCAAAAATGGTTAACAATGGCACCATCAATGTCGGCAGCGAAGGCACGACACAAACAGGCATGATTGGGATGCAATTAGCATCGGACGCCAAAGCGGATGGTGTGGTTGAAAACAACGGTACGATTAATATCTACGCCAATAACTCCTGGGCTTTCAGCAAGCTCGGGAGCAATGGTCACATTGTTAACAACGGCACTGTTTATATTGACGACAGCGTGAATGGTTCCGGATTGATTAAACAATCTGGCACGGCGATAGAGGGCAGTGGCGAAGGGGGAGACGGTACGGAAGTACACTATGTCGACTTTACCGCGCCGGAAGAACCCACCATTACGCCATACGACGGCAGCCATTCTTCTTCCGTTAGCCGTAACGATGGCATGAACAACCTCAATGGTTACGTGGTGGGAACGAACGCCGACGGTAGCGCCGGTAAGCTGATGGTCAACAACGCCAGTATGAAAGGCGTGGAGATCAACACCGCTTTTGCGGCGGGAACGGCGGACAAAACCGTCAGCTTTGATGATGTGGTGCAAGGCAGCAACCTGACTGATGCGCAAGCGATCACTTCGACATCTGTTGTCTGGCAGGCGACAGGCAGTACCGACGCCAGCGGCAACGTTGATGTGACCATGAGCAAAAACGCCTACACCGATGTGGCGACGGATGCCTCAGTGAATGACGTGGCAAAAGCGCTGGATGCGGGTTACACCAACAACGAGCTGTATACCAGTCTGAACGTCGGCACCACTGCAGAGCTGAACAGCGCGCTAAAACAAGTCAGCGGGAGCCAGGCTACCACGGTATTCCGTGAGGCGCGCGTGTTAAGTAACCGCTTCAGCATGTTGGCGGACGCAGCACCGAAGATGGGCAACGGTCTGGCATTTAACGTGGTGGCGAAAGGCGATCCGCGTGCTGAGCTGGGTAACAATACCGAGTACGACATGCTGGCGCTGCGTAAAACCCTCGACCTGAGCGAAAACCAGACCATGAGCCTGGAGTACGGTATCGCCCGTCTGGACGGCGACGGTGCGCAGAAAGCGGGTGATAATGGTGTTACAGGCGGCTACAGCCAGTTCTTTGGCCTGAAGCATCAGATGTCCTTTGACAACGGTATGAGCTGGAATAACGCGCTGCGTTACGATATCCACCAACTGGACAGCAGCCGTTCGGTGGCTTACGGCGACATCAGTAAGACGGCAGACACGAATGTGAAACAACAGTACCTGGAGTTCCGCAGCGAAGGGGCGAAAACCTTTGAACCGCGCGAAGGGCTGAAAATCACGCCATATGTGGGTGTGAAACTGCGTCACACGCTGGAAGGCGGTTATCAGGAGCGTAATGCCGGAGACTTCAACCTGAGCATGAACAACGGCAGCGAAACGGCGGTGGACAGCATCGTTGGGCTGAAACTGGACTACGCAGGGAAAGACGGCTGGAGTGCGAACGCCGCGCTGGAAGGTGGGCCGAACCTGAGCTACACGAAGAGCCAGCGCACGGCAAGCCTGGCAGGCGCAGGCAGCCAGCACTTTAAGGTCGATGATGGGCAGAAGGGCGGCGGTATCAACAGCCTGGCAAGCGTCGGCGTGAAGTACAGCAGCAAAGAGAGCTCGCTGAATCTGGATGCCTATCACTGGAAAGAAGACGGCGTCAGCGATAAAGGCGTGATGCTCAATTTCAAGAAAACGTTCTAATTTTTAGTATGTGATGCATAAACCGCAACGCTGATACAGGTTGCGGTTTTTTATTGCCGGATGCGGCGCTTGACGCGTTTTGTTTTGGTGTTTTTCAGGACAATAGAGGAACTCATCCAGTAATCTTGTTTACGCCTTCGCATTATTTATCTCTTTTCATTTCTATACTGATTTTTCTGAATTCGTTTTATTACAGGGCAGGGTGCGATGAGCAGCAACACATTTACTCTCGGTACAAAATCCGTTAACCGTCTTGGTTATGGCGCGATGCAACTGGCAGGTCCTGGGGTTTTCGGCCCGCCCAGAGATCGCCACGTCGCTATAACCGTTCTGCGCGAGGCGCTAGCATTGGGCGTCAATCACATTGATACCAGTGACTTTTATGGTCCGCACGTCACCAATCAGATTATCCGCGAAGCGCTTTATCCTTACTCTGACGACCTGACCATTGTTACTAAAATTGGGGCGCGGCGTGGAGAGGACGCCTCCTGGTTGCCCGCATTTTCTCCGGCAGAGTTGCAAAAAGCGGTACACGATAATCTACGTAATCTCGGACTGGACGTACTGGATGTGGTTAACCTGCGCGTTATGATGGGGGATGATCATGGCCCAGCGGAAGGATCGATTGAAGCCAGCCTGACCGTGCTGGCAGAGATGCGACAACAAGGCCTGGTAAAACATATTGGCCTGAGCAACGTCACACCGACGCAGGTTGCAGAGGCGCGTAAGATTACCGAAATTGTCTGTGTGCAAAACGAATACAACATTGCTCATCGTGCTGATGACGCAATGATTGATGCTTTGGCTCGTGACGGCATTGCCTACGTGCCGTTCTTTCCGCTCGGGGGCTTTACGCCGCTGCAATCCTCCACGCTTTCCGATGTTGCTGCGAGCCTTAATGCGACACCAATGCAGGTGGCGCTGGCGTGGCTGTTACAACGTTCACCGAATATTTTGCTGATCCCAGGAACGTCTTCTGTTGCTCATTTACGGGAGAATATGGCCTCAGAAAAATTGCATCTTTCTGCGGACGTGTTGTCTACGTTGGATGGTATTTCGCGAGAATAACGAATATACAAAAGGGAAAGATGCATTTCCCTTTTGTTTCTTTTTTAATGGCATGGAGTGCATATGTTTAAGGCCAGGATTTGCGGCTGGATACGTTTACTTCCCCTGTTTATCCTGAGTCTTCCAGTACAGGCGGAACTTCGATGTGTTGCAAATGCAGTTGATATTAATCCATTTTTATCTGCGGCTACCGCTGAAGATAAACAGCAAGTTGAACAAGCTATCAACAGTAGCGTGAATCTTGTCCCCTTCGGTTTATCTGCATCGGACTGGAAAGTGCATCGTGGCGATTTAGTGGTAGACGGTAATATAGAAAGTAATGAAAAGTTGATTGTCCTTGGTAATTTGACAGTCAAAGGAAATATTTCCACTTTCTCACTTTCTAATCCATGGGTTATTCTCGGTAACGTGACGGCAACGAATATAGTTACAGATTCGCCACTGTTAATTACCGGTTCGATAAATGCAAGTGGACTGGTATTCATCGACTCATATTACGATAATCCGTCTACGATTAAGGGGAGTATTAATGCGCGTGGGATATTTATCAATGACATAATTGCACCTGTTATTGCGTCTTCGACAAATAGTGAATTCATGGTCCGTGCGAGTGATAAAAATGACACTGAAAATGTCAAAAAAGCGCTGATGATAATAAATCCTGATGCATATTATTGGGGTCTAATAAATGATGAAGATGCTCTGAAAGAAATTTTTAAGCGAAGCAATATTCGCATGGCAGGGAATGTCTGTAATCAGATGAAAAAAGAAGCGCTGTTTCGCCCTAAGCCTTCTCCTGAGTTAGTGCAGGAATTGCAAATGCTGGATGAAGGCAACGTTGCTGCATTTGAAGGACGAGATATTGCGACATTTGATCTTGCCATAATGCGAACTCTCCCAAGGCTTAAAGGAATTTCAGCTAACCTACGCAAACAACTTATTAATAGCAATGATGGACAAACGATTGCAAGTATGGCGAGATATATGCCTGACAATGAGATTCTGGAGTTGACCGATCAGCAATTGGGTTACCAGCCTGTTGTTCTGGGGTTGCTCGACCGTGAACCGCTCTCTGTCGAAATAATGACGCGAATGAGTCATCTACCTGATGGTGTCGGTCCGTTGAATCTTGCGCTACGTGAAAATCTCCCTCTGGATATCGTCATGACTCTGGCGAAAAGAGATTGGGATATGATCATTCAGGAGCTTTATAAAGATGCGTGGTTATTGCCCGAATCCATTATTGATGGCTATATCCGCAGTGATGATCCCTCTATTCGTCAGGTCGGTGCTGGAGGACAACTCACCTACAATCAGGCAATGCAGTTGGCGAACGATTCATCAAACAATGTTGTCACAAGCTTAGCGTTCAAGCTGGCAGAGATGAAACACCATGGTCAATTATTGCGGATGACGCCACAAGAGAGTGACAAAGTTGCAGTATATTTATACCAAAAATTCGAGAATGACGATGATCTAATACGTGTGTTATTTTTAGCATTGCCAGATAACTTACAGTTTAATTTTGTTAAAAGGATGGAGAAAAAATCCCCTGCCTACTTTTGCTGTCGGGATATGCAGGTAATTCACTCTGACGCTGCTCTACAACGGTTATTGACACGTTTCAACGATCCTGAGGGGTGGAGTAATCTGGCGAAAAATCAGTATCTGAGCACGTCGATGAAACAAAAAATTTGGCAACGTGCTTTATCGCATCGGAAAAATAATCCCAAAGCAGATTCAGATGCATATGAAACCAGCGCTGATATGATTTTGTCTGAGCTTATCAGCTACGGTGAAGTTGATGACCAGATGCTATTAAATGCCACCTCTCTGATACGTTCGGACGACTGGGACTTTTTAGAGAGTGCATTAATTAGTTGGGATAATTTACCCGCTGTTGTTCTCAAGGAATTACAGCAAAACACGCCACGCAATGATATTTGGGCGAAGTTTTTTCTGAGGCAGGAAAACAGTTCCCGTGCGCAGGTTAACGAAGCGTTACGTGTTTATTATGCACTCGACCCCGATGCGTTAGCACAACTGGATGTACTGGCAAAACAACCGGATCGTATATGGTGGAGTACACTGGCGAAAAGCAATCTCACATTTTTCAAGTTCGGCGCACTTAGCAACCGCCACACCCCCCCTGCGGCACTGGCGGCAGAAATTGATCCCGAGTGGTGGATTGTGGCGATGAATAATCCCCGCTTTCCAGTTGATGTATTGAAGGCGAGGCTGAAACGTAATCCTTTGCTGGCGTTAGAGCTTGTTAACCCTGAACTAGATTTAGTTCGCCAGCTGGCGCTTAACGGTAAGACGCGCGCAATACGGGAACAAGCGATGAGAAAACTTGATGAGTTGTATTGATCCACAACGTAATGTTTCTTAACCATTTGATTAATTGGGGATAATCATTCCTGGCAGTGAGTCCCCAATACCTTGATATATTCTGAATTTTTAATGAAGCGGCGTGTTGCGATATCTCCGTCAGGGGAATTGATGCACCATAGCGCAAACCGAATTATCAAGGATTGATAATGACGCTCTACCAGATAAAACCGCTCTTTCAGTCGCTGTTAAGGCCGACGATGTTTTGGCTTTATAAGCACCATGTTACAGCGAATCACATCACTCTTGCTGCACTGGCGCTTTCTCTTCTTACCGGATTGCTGTTGATGTTGGTGGCACGACCCATCCTCTTTTTGCTATTGCCCATCGTGCTTTTTGTCCGTATGGCACTCAATGCGCTGGATGGCATGATGGCGCGTGAGTGTAATCAGCAAACACGTCTTGGGGCGATTTTGAATGAAACTGGCGATGTTATTTCCGATATTGCGCTCTATTTACCGTTTTTATTTTTACCGGAAAGTAACGCATCACTCGTAATACTCATGTTATTTTGCACCCTATTGACTGAGTTTTGCGGTTTACTCGCGCAGACGATTAACGGTATTCGCAGTTATGCCGGTCCATTTGGCAAAAGCGATCGTGCGTTAATATTTGGTTTGTGGGGGCTGGCCGTTGCCATTTATCCACAGTGGATGCAATGGAATAATCTTTTATGGAGCATTGCTTCAATTCTGCTTCTCTGGACTGCGATTAATCGTTGTCGAAGCGTGCTCCTTATGAGCGCTGAAAAGTAATGCTGGAAAAATCTCTGGCAATACTTTTCGTGTTGTTAATTTTAGCAACGCTGATAAACCGTTTTCTGGTATGGCGGTTACCGGAGAGAAAAGGAGATGAAGTTACATTACGTATTCGTACCTGGTGGAGCATCGTTATTTGTTTTTCACTAGTGATTTCAGGTCCACGCTTGATGACATTGACGTTTTTTGCGCTGATAAGTTTTCTGGCATTGAAAGAATATTGTACGCTTGTATTCGTACATTTTCCGCGTTGGTTATATTGGGTTATTCCTCTTAACTATTTGCTTATCGGTTTTAATTGCTTTGAGCTGTTTCTGTTATTTATACCTTTGGCTGGGTTTCTGATATTAGCCACCTGGCGAGTTTTTGTGGGTGACCCCTCCGGTTTTCTGCATACCGTGAGCGCCATTTTTTGTGGCTGGATAATGACCGTTTTCGCCTTGAGTCATGCCGCCTGGTTATTAATGTTGCCAACCACAAATATCCAGGGCGGGGCGTTACTGGTGTTATTCCTTTTGGCATTAACCGAGTCAAACGATATTGCACAGTATTTATGGGGAAAATCCTGCGGCAGAAGAAAAGTGGTCCCTAAAATCAGCCCGGGAAAAACATTGGAAGGTCTGATGGGCGGCGTAATCACCACCATGATTGCGTCACTGATTATTGGACCGTTGCTGACACCGCTAGATACATTACAGGCATTATTAGCGGGTTTGTTAATTGGTATTAGTGGTTTTTGCGGCGATGTAGTGATGTCAGCCATCAAACGAGATATTGGTGTTAAAGATAGTGGAAAACTATTACCAGGACATGGCGGACTCCTTGACAGGATTGACTCATTAATTTTCACCGCTCCGGTATTTTTTATTTTATTCGCTACTGCTGTTACTGAAGGAAAATAGAGAAAATGGAAAATTCACGCATCCCTGGGGAACATTTTTTTACCACCAGTGATAATACAGCGTTGTTTTATCGGCACTGGCCCGCTTTACAGCCAGGGGTGAAAAAGGTCATCGTCTTATTTCATCGCGGTCATGAACATTCTGGTCGTCTACAACATATCGTTGATGAACTGGCGATGCCAGATACTGCTTTTTATGCATGGGATGCCCGAGGGCATGGACAAACTTCGGGGCCGCGTGGTTATAGCCCATCTCTTATGCGCTCTGTGCAGGATGTCGATGAATTTGTCCGTTTTGCTGCCAGCGACAGCCAGGTTGGACTGGAAGAGGTGGTTGTGATCGCGCAAAGTGTCGGCGCAGTGCTGGTTGCCACATGGGTTCATGATTATGCGCCTGCAATTCGCGGGCTGGTGCTGGCTTCTCCTGCCTTTAAGGTTAAATTGTATGTGCCGCTGGCACGTCCTGCGCTGGCGTTATGGCATCGTCTGCGTGGTCTGTTTTTTATTAATTCCTATGTGAAAGGATGCTATTTGACCCACGATTGGGAACGGGTAGCGAGTTTCAATAATGATCCGCTGATCACACGGGCGATTGCCGTCAATATCTTGCTCGATCTCTATAAAACGTCTGAACGTATTGTTAGCGATGCGGCGGCGATTACGCTCCCCACGCAACTATTGATATCGGGCGATGACTATGTGGTACATCGCCAACCGCAGATTGATTTTTATCAGAGATTACGTAGCCCTCTGAAAGAGCTGCATCTGCTGCCGGGCTTTTATCACGACACGTTGGGTGAAGAGAACAGGGCGCAGGCATTTGAAAAAATGCAAAGTTTTATCAGCCGTTTATATGCTAACAAGTCGCAAAAATTTGATTATCAGCATGAAGACCGCACAGGACCATCTGCGGATCGATGGCGGCTCCTTTCTGGTGGACCCGTGCAATTATCGCCAGTTGATTTGGCGTATCGCTTTATGCGAAAGGCGATGAAACTGTTCGGGGCGCAATCTGCGGGCCTGCATCTCGGAATGAGCACCGGCTTTGATTCAGGCAGTTCGCTGGATTATGTTTATCAAAATCAACCGCAAGGCAGTAACGCATTCGGGCGTTTTATCGACAAAATCTACCTGAACAGTGTTGGCTGGCGCGGTATTCGCCAGCGCAAAGCCCATTTACAAATGCTGATTAAACAAGCCGTTGCCGATCTCCACGCCAAAGGTTTAGCCGTCCGCGTGGTTGACATTGCCGCAGGGCATGGGCGCTATGTACTGGATGCGCTGGCAAACGAGCCTGCCGTAAGCGATATTTTGTTACGTGATTACAGTGAGTTAAATGTTGCACAGGGGCAAGAGATGATTGCCCAAAAGGGAATGTCTGGGCGGGCGCGTTTTGAACAGGGCGATGCGTTTAATACGGCAGAACTCAGCGCGTTAACTCCGCGGCCTACGTTGGCGATTGTCTCTGGCCTGTATGAGCTTTTTCCCGAAAACGAGCAGGTAAAAAACTCCCTCGCTGGTCTTGCCAATGCCATCGAACCGGGTGGCATTCTTATCTACACCGGGCAGCCGTGGCACCCACAACTGGAGCTGATTGCCGGGGTGTTAACCAGTCATAAAGATGGTAAACCGTGGGTAATGCGCGTGCGTTCGCAAGGGGAGATGGATTCGCTCGTGCGTAATGCAGGATTTGATAAATGCACACAACGGATTGATGAGTGGGGTATTTTTACGGTTTCGATGGCGGTGCGTCGTGATAACTGAACGCCGGAGCGTATTGCTACAAGGAGCTGGCTGGTTATTGGTGCTGGCCCCGTTTTTCTTCTTCACATATGGATTTCTTAATCAGTTCACCGCGTTTCAGGATCTTAACAATCATGATATCCCCAGTCAGGTATTCGGTTGGGAAACGGCGATCCCTTTTCTTCCCTGGACTATTGTTCCTTACTGGAGTCTGGATCTTTTATATGGATTTTCGCTGTTCGTTTGTCGCTCGACATTCGAACAGCGCCGACTGGTCCACCGGCTTATTCTGGCAACGGTAATGGCCTGTTGCGGTTTTTTGCTCTATCCGCTGAAGTTTAGTTTTATCCGCCCTGAAGTGAGTGGGGTGACGGGATGGCTATTTTCGCAACTTGAACTGTTTGATCTGCCTTATAACCAGTCCCCTTCGCTGCATATTATTCTCTGCTGGCTACTTTGGCGTCACTTTCGTCAGCATCTGGCTGTGAGGTGGCGTAAAGTCTGTGGCGGATGGTTTTTACTCATCGCCATTTCGACGCTGACGACCTGGCAGCATCATTTTATTGATGTCATCACAGGGCTGGCAGTAGGTATGTTGATTGACTGGATGGTGCCCGTCGACCGTCGCTGGAATTATCAGACACCTGATCAACGTCGAATCAAAATAGCACTGCCATATGTCGTAGGCGCGTGTTCGTGCATAGTATTGATGACGCTAATGATGATGAATCAGTTACGGTGGTCAGTCTGGTTATGTTGGCCAGTATTATCGCTACTCATTATTGGCCGTGGGTACGGTGGGCTTGGCGCGATAACAACAGGGAAAGATAGTCAGGGGAAACTCCCGCCTGCCGTTTACTGGCTGACGTTGCCCTGGCGCATCGGTATGTGGATATCGATGCACTGGTTTTGTCGTCGGCTGGAGCCGGTGAGCGAAATTACTGCGGGTGTTTATTTAGGGACGTTTCCACGACATATTCCGGCACAGAATGCAGTTCTGGACGTCACCTTTGAATTCCCTCGCGGACGCGCGACAAAAGATCGACTCTATTTTTGTGTACCGATGTTGGATCTGGTGGTTCCGGAAGAGGGGGAGCTCCGACAGGCCGTGGCGATGCTGGAAACATTACGCAAAGAGCAAGGCAGCATTCTGGTCCATTGCGCGTTGGGATTATCGCGCAGTGCGCTGGTGGTGGCCGCATGGCTGTTATGTTACGGACACTGTAAAACCGTTGATGAAGCGATTAACTATATTCGCGTCAGACGCCCGCAGATTGTGCTGACAGACGAGCACAAAGCGATGCTGAGATTGTGGGAAAACAGGTAAGTGGATTGAGATGTGGACTGAATATCTACAGTCCACATCAAAATAGTGTCCGGTTATGCAGCAACAATACTGTCGATGGCTGCTTTCGCGTCAGACTGCGCTTTCGCTGCCATTTCCGGGCCGTACGCGATCCCTTCGGCGAAGACAAATTTCACATCGGTAATGCCGATAAAGCCCAGGAATGTGGACAGATACGGCGTTACCAGATCCGTTGGGCCATCTTTATGGATCCCACCGCGGCTGGTAATCACGATGGCTTTTTTACCCGTTACCAGACCTTCCGGACCGTTCTCGGTATAGCGGAAAGTAACGCCTGCACGTGCCACCAGGTCAAAATAGTTTTTCAACTGAGTTGAGATGTTGAAGTTATACATCGGTGCCGCAATAACGATAACGTCGTGGGCTTTCAGCTCGGCAATCAGCTCATCGGAAAGCGCCAGAGCTTCCTGCTGACGCGGAGTCAGCGGCGCATCGCTCGGACGCAGTGCACCAACCAGTTCGCCATCCAGTACCGGAATCGGATTTGCAGCCAGGTCACGCACGGTGATTTCATCAGCGGAGTGCTTTTCGCGCCATTGTTCAACAAAATAATCGGACAACTGATTAGACTGAGAGTACCCTGCCAGGATGCTGGATTTAAGAACTAATACCTTGCTCATGGTGTTTCCTTATAGATGTTTGAATGGGCGATGCCCCGTTGCTTGTTGACACTTTATTCACAATCCTGCCACAGAGATAGCGCAATAAATCGAAGCCTATGTTCGAATTTATTGAACAACGCATAGAAAGCCGCGATGTGGTACTCTATATCTATCATTTAAAAGAAAATTAATCAGGCAGCCTACTGCCCACTAACGTTATGACAGAACAACAAAAATTGACCTTTACGGCCTTGCAGCAACGGTTGGATTCGCTGATGCTGCGTGACAGACTGCGTTTTTCCCGCCGTCTGCACGGCGTGAAGAAGGTTAAAAATCCTGATGCACAACAGGCCATTTTCCAGGAGATGGCGAAAGAGATTGACCAGGCGGCAGGGAAAGTCCTGCTGCGTGAAGCAGTACGACCGGAAATCACTTATCCAGACAATTTGCCGGTTAGTCAGAAAAAGCAGGACATTCTCGAAGCAATCCGTGATCACCAGGTGGTGATCGTCGCCGGGGAAACGGGTTCCGGTAAAACGACTCAGCTACCGAAAATCTGTATGGAGCTGGGCCGCGGGATTAAAGGGCTGATCGGCCATACCCAGCCGCGTCGTCTGGCGGCACGAACGGTGGCGAACCGTATTGCGGAAGAGCTGAAAACGGAGCCGGGCGGTTGCATCGGGTATAAAGTGCGTTTCAGCGATCACGTAAGTGATAACACGATGGTCAAGCTGATGACCGACGGTATCCTGCTGGCGGAGATCCAGCAAGACCGCCTGCTGATGCAGTACGACACCATCATTATTGACGAAGCGCACGAACGCAGCCTGAATATCGATTTTCTGCTCGGCTATTTGAAAGAGTTGCTGCCGCAGCGTCCTGACCTAAAAATCATTATCACTTCCGCGACTATCGACCCGGAACGCTTTTCGCGCCACTTTAATAATGCGCCGATTATCGAAGTCTCCGGTCGGACCTATCCGGTGGAGGTGCGCTATCGCCCGATTGTTGAAGAAGCTGATGACACCGAGCGCGACCAGTTGCAGGCGATTTTCGATGCCGTAGATGAACTGAGCCAGGAAAGCCCTGGCGACATTCTGATTTTTATGAGCGGCGAGCGAGAAATTCGCGATACCGCCGATGCGCTGAACAAGCTGAACTTACGCCATACGGAAATTCTTCCGCTTTATGCACGGCTTTCGAACAGCGAGCAGAACCGCGTCTTCCAGTCGCACAGCGGACGGCGCATTGTGCTGGCGACTAACGTCGCTGAAACGTCGCTGACCGTGCCGGGGATTAAATACGTTATCGACCCAGGTACGGCGCGTATCAGCCGCTACAGCTATCGCACCAAAGTGCAGCGTTTGCCGATTGAGCCCATTTCGCAGGCTTCAGCTAATCAGCGTAAAGGCCGCTGTGGTCGTGTGTCAGAAGGGATCTGCATTCGTCTTTATTCCGAAGACGATTTCCTCTCGCGCCCGGAGTTTACCGATCCGGAGATTCTGCGTACCAACCTGGCCTCGGTTATTTTGCAGATGACCGCGCTGGGGCTGGGCGATATCGCCGCGTTCCCGTTTGTCGAAGCGCCGGATAAACGCAATATCCAGGATGGCGTGCGTCTGCTCGAAGAGCTGGGCGCGATCACCACTGATGAACAGGCCAGCGCCTATAAACTGACGCCGCTCGGTCGCCAGCTCTCGCAACTGCCTGTCGACCCACGTCTGGCGCGAATGGTGCTGGAAGCGCAGAAACATGGCTGCGTGCGTGAGGCGATGATTATCACGTCCGCGCTCTCTATTCAGGACCCGCGTGAGCGGCCAATGGACAAGCAGCAGGCATCGGACGAAAAACATCGTCGCTTCCACGATAAAGAATCCGACTTCCTGGCGTTTGTAAATCTGTGGAATTATCTCGGCGAGCAGCAAAAGGCGCTCTCTTCAAACGCCTTCCGTCGCCTGTGCCGTACCGATTACCTTAACTATCTGCGCGTGCGCGAATGGCAGGATATCTACACCCAGTTGCGCCAGGTGGTGAAAGAACTTGGCATTCCGGTTAACAGCGAACCGGCGGAGTATCGCGAAATTCACATCGCCTTACTGACAGGTTTGCTTTCGCATATCGGCATGAAAGATGCCGATAAACAGGAATATACCGGCGCACGTAACGCGCGTTTCTCCATCTTCCCCGGTTCTGGTTTATTCAAGAAGCCGCCGAAATGGGCAATGGTGGCGGAACTGGTAGAAACCAGCCGCCTGTGGGGGCGCATTGCGGCACGTATCGATCCGGAATGGGTAGAGCCAGTTGCCCAGCATTTGATTAAACGCTCCTACAGCGAACCGCACTGGGAACGGGCGCAGGGCGCGGTGATGGCAACGGAAAAAGTCACCGTTTACGGGTTGCCGATTGTTGCTGCGCGTAAGGTCAACTACAGCCAGATTGATCCTGCGTTGTGCCGTGAACTTTTTATTCGCCACGCGCTGGTGGAAGGTGACTGGCAGACGCGTCACGCATTCTTCCGTGAAAACCTGAAACTACGGGCAGAAGTGGAAGAACTGGAACACAAATCACGTCGCCGCGATATTCTGGTGGATGACGAAACGTTGTTTGAGTTCTACGACCAGCGCATCAGCCATGATGTGATCTCTGCACGTCACTTTGATAGTTGGTGGAAAAAAGTCAGCCGCGAAATACCTGATTTGCTCAACTTTGAAAAGAGCATGTTGATCAAAGAAGGGGCGGAAAAAATCAGCAAGCTGGATTACCCGAACTTTTGGCATCAGGGTAATCTCAAGCTGCGTTTAAGCTATCAGTTTGAGCCGGGGGCGGATGCTGACGGTGTGACCGTGCATATTCCGCTGCCGTTACTTAACCAGGTTGAGGAAAGCGGGTTTGAGTGGCAGATCCCCGGCCTGCGCCGTGAACTGGTGATTGCTCTAATCAAATCGTTGCCGAAACCGGTACGGCGTAATTTTGTGCCCGCGCCAAACTACGCCGAAGCGTTTTTAGGTCGCGTCACGCCGCTGGAACTGCCGTTGCTCGACAGCCTTGAGCGCGAGCTACGGCGGATGACCGGCGTTACCGTTGACCGCGAAGACTGGCACTGGGATCAGGTGCCCGATCACCTGAAAATCACCTTCCGTGTGGTGGATGACAAAAATAAGAAGCTAAAAGAAGGGCGCTCATTACAGGATCTGAAAGACGCCCTGAAAGGCAAAGTGCAGGAAACGCTTTCCGCCGTTGCCGATGATGGTATTGAGCAAAGCGGGTTACATATCTGGAGCTTCGGTAATTTACCGGATCACTACGAGCAGAAACGTGGCAACTACAAAGTGAAGGCCTGGCCTGCGCTGGTGGATGAGCGTGACAGCGTAGCGATTAAGCTTTTTGATAACCCGCAGGAACAACAGCAGGCTATGTGGCGTGGTTTGCGTCGCTTGCTGCTGCTGAACATTCCGTCGCCAATTAAATATCTGCATGAGAAACTGCCGAACAAAGCAAAGCTGGGTCTCTACTTTAACCCGTACGGTAAAGTGCTGGATCTCATTGACGACTGCATCTCCTGCGGTGTTGATAAATTGATTGATGAGGCGGGCGGCCCGGTCTGGACGGAAGAAGGCTTTGCTGCGCTTCATGAAAAAGTGCGCGCTGAACTGAACGACACGGTGGTGGATATTGCGAAGCAGGTAGAGCAAATCCTTACGGCGGTGTTCAATATCAACAAACGCCTGAAAGGGCGGGTGGATATGACCATGGCGCTGGGGCTTTCTGACATTAAAGCGCAGATGGGCGGGCTGGTGTATCGCGGTTTTGTCACTGGCAACGGTTTTAAACGGCTGGGCGACACGCTGCGTTATTTACAGGCGATTGAAAAACGTCTGGAAAAACTGGCGGTTGATCCACATCGCGACCGCGCCCAGATGCTGAAAGTTGAAAACGTCCAGCAGGCGTGGCAGCAATGGATCAACAAACTGCCGCCCGCACGTCGTGAGGATGAAGACGTGAAAGAGATACGCTGGATGATAGAGGAGTTGCGCGTCAGCTATTTTGCCCAACAACTCGGTACACCTTATCCGATTTCAGATAAGCGTATTCTACAGGCGATGGAGCAGATTAGCGGTTAACGCTGCTATTTGCCTGATAAATCTAAAACCCGGTAAGCATTTAGCGCCGGGTTTTTTATTAATTCTAAAACGGTAAGGGCAAAAATTCAGGAATTCAGAAAAATACAATTCTCAGCTGCAAGATGAATAATGTTTATCTACAGCATTTCCTTAAAAGATATGTCAGGCTTGCGGAGTGGCGGTTAAGTAAATACGACTTCCTCCTTTCAGAGGTCTCCGCTTCTCATTATTATCTCACGCAGTATTCTTAAGGGAACGATAAGGAGGAACCATGAACATTACCCCGTTTCCCAAACTTTCGACTGCAACCATAGATGCCATAAATGTTATCGGTCAGTGGCTGGCGCAGGATGATTTCTCCGGTGAGGTGCCGTATCAGGCCGATTGCGTGATCCTTGCAGGCAATGCGGTTATACCGACTATCGATGCGGCATGTAAGATTGCCCGCGATCAGCAAATTCCTCTACTGATTAGTGGTGGTATCGGTCACTCGACAACTTTTTTGTATAGCGCCATCGCACAGCATCCGCACTACAACACTATCCGCACCACTGGCAGAGCAGAAGCTACCATCCTGGCGGATATCGCTCATCAGTTCTGGCACATTCCGCATGAAAAAATCTGGATTGAAGACCAGTCAACAAACTGCGGTGAAAACGCACGCTTTAGCATTGCTCTACTGAATCAGGCCGTAGAAAGAGTTCATACGGCTATCGTTGTTCAGGACCCCACCATGCAGCGGCGCACAATGGCGACGTTCCGTCGTATTACCGGTGACAATCCAGACGCACCTCGTTGGTTAAGTTATCCCGGATTCGTTCCTCAGTTGGGAAATAACGAAGACAGTGTAATCTTTATTAACCAGTTAGAAGGATTATGGCCGGTTGAGCGTTATCTATCACTGCTTACCGGTGAGATGCCACGTTTACACGATGATAGTGATGGCTATGGTCCCCGTGGGCGAGATTTTATCGTTCACGTTGATTTTCCTGCAGAAGTCACCCAGGCATGGCAAAGGCTGAAACACGATGCTGTGCTTATCGAGGCGATGGAAAGTCGCTCGTTACGTTAAAAATTGCCCGTTTGTTAACCATTTGTTTGCAAACGGGCATGACTCCTGACGTTTATTTCTGCCTTTTATTCCTTTTACACTTGTTTTTATGAAGCCCTTCACAGAATTGTCCTTTCACGATGCCGTCTCTATGATGATTGATGTTAATTAACAATGCATTTACCAAAAACAAACATATAAATCACAGGAGTCTCCCATGTCAGTACCCGTTCAACATCCTATGTATATCGATGGACAGTTTGTTACCTGGCGTGGAGACGCATGGATTGATGTGGTTAACCCCGCAACAGAGGCGGTCATTTCCCGCATTCCCGATGGTCAGGCTGAAGATGCCCGTAAGGCAATCGATGCAGCAGAACGTGCACAACCAGAATGGGAAGCGTTGCCTGCCATTGAACGCGCCAGTTGGTTGCGCAAAATCTCCGCCGGGATCCGCGAACGCGCCGGTGAAATCAGTGCGCTGATTGTTGAAGAAGGGGGCAAGATTCAGCAGCTGTCTGAAGTCGAAGTGGCTTTTACTGCGGACTATATCGATTACATGGCGGAGTGGGCACGGCGTTATGAAGGCGAGATTATTCAAAGCGATCGTCCAGGAGAAAATATTCTTCTGTTTAAACGTGCACTTGGCGTGACTACCGGCATTCTGCCGTGGAACTTCCCGTTCTTCCTCATTGCCCGCAAAATGGCTCCCGCTCTTTTGACCGGTAATACCATCGTCATTAAACCCAGTGAATTTACGCCAAACAATGCGATTGCTTTTGCCAAAATTGTCGATGAAATAGGCCTTCCACGCGGTGTGTTTAACCTTGTGCTGGGGCGTGGTGAAACTGTTGGGCAAGAACTGGCGGGTAACCCAAAGGTCGCAATGGTCAGTATGACAGGCAGCGTCTCTGCAGGTGAAAAGATCATGGCGACTGCAGCAAAAAATATCACAAAAGTGTGTCTGGAATTGGGTGGTAAAGCACCAGCTATCGTAATGGACGATGCCGATCTTGAACTGGCAGTCAAAGCCATCGTTGATTCACGCGTCATTAATAGTGGGCAAGTGTGTAACTGTGCAGAACGTGTTTATGTACAGAAAGGCATTTATGATCAGTTCGTCAATCGGCTGGGTGAAGCGATGCAGGCGGTTCAATTTGGTAATCCCGCTGAACGCAACGACATTGCGATGGGGCCGTTGATTAACGCCGCGGCGCTGGAAAGGGTCGAGCAAAAAGTGGCGCGCGCAGTCGAAGAGGGGGCGAGAGTGGCGTTGGGGGGCAAGGCAGTAGAGGGGAAAGGATATTATTATCCGCCGACATTGCTACTGGATGTTCGTCAGGAAATGTCGATTATGCACGAGGAAACCTTTGGCCCGGTGCTGCCAGTGGTCGCATTTGACACGCTGGAAGAGGCTATCGCAATGGCTAATGACAGTGATTACGGCCTGACCTCATCACTCTATACCCAAAATCTGAACGTCGCGATGAAAGCCATTAAAGGGCTGAAGTTTGGTGAAACTTACATCAACCGTGAAAACTTTGAAGCTATGCAAGGCTTCCACGCCGGATGGCGTAAATCCGGTATTGGCGGAGCAGATGGTAAACATGGCTTACATGAATATTTGCAAACCCAGGTGGTTTATTTACAGTCGTAATGAGAGAAAGAGGCGGAGGTATTTTCCTCCGCCTGTGCGCGTCAGAGTTTAGCGAATTTTTCGAGGGTGCGAATAAGCTGTGTGACGAAGCCATATTCGTTATCGTACCAGGCGACCGTTTTCACCAGTTGTAAATCGCCCACGGCGGTAATTTCCGTTTGCGTGGCATCAAACACCGAACCGAAATGGCTGCCAATGATATCGGAAGAAACTATTTCTTCATCGGTATAACCAAATGACTCGTTATTATTTGTCGCCTTTTTAAGCGCGCTGTTCACCTCTTCGGCAGTCACTTTTTTTCCGAGAATGGAAACCAGCTCAGTGACCGAACCTGTTTTCACGGGTACGCGTTGCGCATGACCTTTCAGTTTGCCGCTCAGTTCTGGGATCACCAGACCAATGGCTTTTGCCGCGCCTGTAGTGTGGGGAATGATATTTTCTGCCGCTGCACGTGAAGCTCGTAGATCTTTACCTCGCGGGCCATCCACCAGTGACTGGGTGCCAGTATAGGCATGAATGGTCGTCATCGTGCCGACTTCTATTCCGAAACTGTCGTGCAAGGCTTTGGCCATCGGTGCAAGACAGTTAGTGGTGCATGACGCCACGGAAACAATGGTGTCGTTGCCATCCAGTGTGTCGTCATTGACGTTATAAACGATGGTTTTCATTTCACCGGCAGGGGCGGAAATCAACACCTTCTTCGCACCAGCATCAAGGTGCGCCTGCGATTTCTCGGCGGAGGTATAAAAGCCAGTACATTCGACAATGATTTCTGCGCCTTTCGCTTTCCATGGAATATTTTTAGCCTCTTTTTCGGCGTAAACCGCGATACTTTTTCCATCAACGATAAGTGAATCTTCCGTAAAATCAACGCTCCAGGGGAACGGTCCGTAGTTTGAATCATGTTTCAGCAGGTAGGCGAGAATTTTTGGGGAAGTGAGATCATTAATAGCGACAATGTCTATGTTACTTTTGACTTCAAGTAATCGACGCAACACCAGTCGACCGATACGACCAAAACCGTTAATACCAACTTTACTCATGGTCTTCTCCTGTCAGGAACGTTCGGATGAAAATTGATCCTTTCCAGGCTTAGACCAGGATGGCGGGATGGGCAATCTACATTCTTGCCGTGGAACGTAACGTACTGAAAACGGGTGAACAATATTTAATGAAATTTTAAGAAAAGCTCGTTATGTTAACGGCAAATTGTTTTAAAGCAGGAAATGTTATGGAAAATAAATACTCAAGGTTACAAATCAGCATTCACTGGCTGGTCTTTTTGTTGGTTATCGCAGCGTATTGCGCAATGGAGTTTCGTGGTTTCTTCCCACGTAGCGATCGGCCGCTCATCAACATGATTCATGTTTCCTGTGGCATCTCAATTCTCGTGCTGATGGTTGTTCGTCTTTTGTTAAGGCTTAAAAACCCGACTCCGCCGATTGTACCTAAACCAAAACCGATGATGACGGGACTGGCACATTTGGGACATTTGGTGATCTATCTCCTGTTTATTGCGCTGCCAGTGATTGGTTTGGTCATGATGTATAACCGGGGCAACCCGTGGTTTGCGTTTGGTATGACAATGCCTTACGCAGCAGAGGCCAATTTCGAACGGGTTGATAGCTTAAAGTGGTGGCATGAGACGCTGGCGAATCTGGGATATTTTGTCATCGGGTTGCACGCTGCAGCTGCACTGGCACACCACTATTTCTGGAAGGACAACACACTTCTACGCATGATGCCGCGTAAACGTTCCTGAAGGATCTTTAAAGAAAACGCCTGTACTAAAACCGACCCGCGGTACAGGCGAAGAGTACGGGCCTACATCGGAAGCGCCTATTATATTTATTTGTATGACAAATAAAACCATAATCCTTGTCCATACGTCCATCTGGCTTATCTTTAATCAATTCACCCGATCTTTGATCTCATCACGGTATCAAAATAAACCAGCGTATAATGTTCAAATCGAACATAAGATTCGATAAATCATGGAGGTTATATGAAAAAACTGGCACTTATCTTGTTTATGGGAACGCTTGTTTCCTTTTATGCCGATGCCGGGCGCAAACCCTGTTCTGGTTCGAAAGGGGGGATCTCTCACTGTACAGCAGGCGGCAAATTTGTCTGTAATGATGGTTCTATTAGTGCATCGAAAAAAACATGCACTAACTGAAGTATAAAAGGGGTGCCATGAGAAAATGAATCTGCTAGTCAGATGCGCGGGGAAAATCCCCGCGCTTGCCCTTACCTGGACGTGCAGGCCATGAGCGCAGCAACCTCCTTATCACCGTCCCGGAACCGCAGTTCGTAGAGCGTTTGTCGGGTCAGGAGTGTGAATGTCAGAATCGTAATGCAGATAATGAGCAGACACACCACCAGAGGGTTGCGCTTCATAGCCTTTCTCCTTGCCGGATGGCGGGTAAGAGGCTAACATCTGAATTGCTTGGTTCATTCGTTGGCCTCGGTTGATAGAAATATCGGTCGGGGCCTTCGTCTTTCTGATTCCCGGTTAGCCTGAAAACAGAAAGTCTCAGGCACCCGCAGGCATCCTATGTGGTTTCCTTAGGGACGAAAATAATCACTTGACGAAATTGCGTGCTGTTTTCCAGAATTTTTCGTCATTCGGTTTAGCCGTTCGTTACTCTCTTCATTCCAATGGCATTATTCTTCTCTGCCATAATTGTTGTAAAAATGTGACGCAAAGAGGTTTTTGGTCATAAGTAATTACCGTCAAGTGCCGATGACTTTCTATCAGGAGTAAACCTGGACGAGAGACAACGGTAATGAATACAACTCCCTCACAGCGATTAAGTTTTTTGCATCACATCAGGCTGGTTCCGTTATTTGCCTGCATTCTTGGCGGTATCTTACTTCTGTTTGCCTTGAGTTCAGCCCTGGCTGGCTATTTCCTCTGGCAGGCCGATCGCGATCAGCGTGATGTGACTGCGGAGATTGAGATTCGGACCGGGTTAGCGAACAGCTCAGATTTTTTGCGTTCGGCCCGGATCAATATGATTCAGGCCGGGGCGGCGAGTCGTATTGCGGAAATGGAAGCAATGAAGCGAAATATTGCGCAAGCCGAATCGGAGATTAAACAGTCGCAGCAAGGTTATCGGGCTTACCAGAGTCGGCCGGTGAAAACACCTGCTGATGAAGCTCTCGACGCTGAATTAAATCAACGTTTCCAGGCTTATATCACGGGTATGCAACCTATGTTGAAATATGCCAAAAATGGCATGTTTGAAGCGATTATCAATCATGAAAGTGAGCAGATCCGACCGCTGGATAATGCTTATACCGATATTTTGAACAAAGCCGTTAAGATACGTAGCACCAGAGCCAACCAACTGGCGGAACAGGCCCATCAGCGTACCCGCCTGGGTGTGATGTTTATGATTGGCGCGTTTGTGCTTGCCGTGGTCATGACGCTGATAACATTTATGGTGCTACGTCGGATCGTCATTCGTCCACTGCAACATGCCGCACAACGGATTGAAAAAATTGCCAGTGGCGATCTGACGATGAATGATGAACCGGCGGGTCGTAATGAAATCGGTCGCTTAAGTCATCATTTACAGCAAATGCAGCATTCACTGGGGATGACAGTCGGGACTGTTCGACAGGGCGCGGAAGAGATTTATCGTGGCACCAGCGAAATTTCCGCTGGCAATGCGGACCTTTCATCTCGCACCGAAGAACAAGCGGCGGCAATCGAACAAACTGCCGCTAGCATGGAGCAACTCACTGCGACGGTGAAACAGAATGCGGATAACGCGCATCATGCCAGCAAACTGGCGCAAGAGGCTTCCATTAAAGCCAGCGATGGCGGGGAGACGGTTTCCGGTGTAGTTAGAACGATGGGAGCAATCTCCACGAGTTCAAAGAAAATTTCCGAGATCACCGCCGTCATCAACAGCATTGCTTTCCAGACAAATATTCTAGCGCTGAATGCTGCCGTTGAAGCCGCGCGAGCGGGTGAGCAAGGACGTGGATTTGCCGTTGTCGCCAGCGAAGTACGGACACTCGCAAGTCGCAGCGCCCAGGCGGCGAAAGAGATTGAAGGCTTGATCAGTGAATCAGTCAGGTTAATTGATCTGGGGTCGGTTGAAGTGGCAACGGCAGGGAAAACCATGAGCACGATTGTTGATGCCGTCGCGAGTGTCACACATATCATGCAGGAGATTGCCGCCGCCTCGGATGAACAAAGTAGAGGCATAACGCAGGTGAGCCAGGCGATTTCCGAAATGGATAAGGTGACGCAACAGAATGCTTCTCTGGTAGAAGAGGCTTCTGCGGCGGCGCTATCCCTTGAAGAACAGGCTGCACGATTAACTGAGGCGGTAGACGTTTTCCGCCTGAACAAACATTCTGTGTTGGCAGAACCACGCGGAGCTGGTGAGTCTGTTAGTTTCGCAACAGCGTGAAAATATCAAAGAAGGGATCGAAAGATCCCTTACTTTTCAGAACGGCATTGATTTTCGAATAGCGTTAATCATCAATTGGCAACCGGAAGAGAACGTCGCATCTACGCGGGTCAATATTCCGATCGGTTCGCCTGCACCATGCCCCGGAACAGGCAGGGCCACCAGCGTGGCATGACGCAGGTCGTCTTTTACAGCGCCAGATGGAACAAACCACACGTAGTCGTATTCAACCGTAAGCTGGCGAGATAGCGAAGCAGACAGCGTTTCGATACAGCCCGAAGGAATTTTACAGCCCTGGCTCTGCACTAATGCATCTGAATGCTGGCGTGGTGCAGTACCTTCTGGTGATACAACGACCGGCCATTCCAGCACCCGACTTAGCGTTACGTTCTCTTGAAGCAGTGGGTGATTGGGACGAACGACCAACTTCAGCGATTCAAGAAACAGCAATTCATAATTAAGCCCGGTCATCAGTTCGGGATCTGACATTCGACCAATCCCGATATCGATTTCGCCGGTCTTCAAACCCGCCAGAATCATAGGGTTACTCATTGTCGCAACTTGCAAGGTCGTCTCTTTTTGTTGCTGATGAAACTGACCTATAACTGAAGGTAATATCCCCAGCGCCGCGGTAGGTAATGCACCTACCCTGACGACATCATTGTTAAGACCTTCTTTACGATGAAGCGACTGTCCGGCAGTGTTAATAGCGTCAAGAACTCTGACTGCATGAGTTAAAAATTGTTCGCCGGGTAAGGTAAGTTGCGCCCCCTGACGACCACGCTCAAACAAGCGAGCACCTGTCAATTGCTCTAGTTCATTCAATGTCTTGGAGAGCGCAGGTTGACTCAAATTAAGGGTTTCAGCTGCGCGCCCCAAAGTTCCTTGTTGTGCAACAGCTACGAATGTATGAAGGTGGCGCAAACGGATGCGCTGACTAAACAGACTATTTTTTTCCATAAGCGATGTTAAAAACGAAGCGGTGTCGCTGACAAGTGAAGTTGTTTGATTATGATAACTTGATTGCAAAATATTATTAACAATTAAAGCAATTGCGTTACAGGAAAATGGATAATATTGATGTTTTCGCGGCGAGATCACAGTTTGTAAATTCTTCCCGCCAGAGTGAATGTGGTTACCTACACTCCAGATTACTGACCAATGGAGGCAGACATTATGGCGAACAGCATCACGGCGGATGAGATTCGGGAACAGTTTTCGCAGGCAATGTCAGCCATGTACCAGCAAGAAGTTCCGCAGTACGGCACGCTGCTGGAACTGGTAGCTGATGTGAATCTGGCTGTGCTGGAAAACAATCCTCAACTGCACGAAAAAATGGTAAATGCAGACGAGCTGGCGCGACTGAATGTTGAACGTCATGGGGCAATTCGCGTTGGGACTGCACAAGAGCTTGCTACTCTTCGGCGGATGTTTGCCATTATGGGGATGTACCCGGTGAGCTATTACGATCTCTCGCAGGCGGGCGTGCCGGTACATTCCACGGCATTTCGGCCCATTGATGATGCTTCTCTGGCGCGTAATCCCTTCCGCATTTTTACCTCATTACTCCGCCTTGAGCTTATCGAGAACGAAATCTTGCGTCAGAAAGCGGCGGAGATTCTATGTCAGCGCGATATCTTTACCCCACGTTGTCGACAACTGTTAGAGGAGTATGAGCAGCGGGGCGGTTTTAACGAAACACAGGCACAGGAGTTTGTGCAGGAAGCCCTGGAAACGTTTCGCTGGCACCAGTCAGCAACGGTGGATGAAGTAACCTATCGCGCCTTGCATAACGAACATCGGCTGATTGCTGATGTGGTCTGTTTTCCTGGATGCCATATCAACCACCTGACGCCACGCACGCTGGATATTGACCGGGTGCAGTCGATGATGCCTGAATGCGGAATTGAACCCAAAATTCTGATCGAAGGGCCACCGCGCCGCGAGGTACCGATTTTACTACGCCAGACCAGCTTTAAAGCACTGGAAGAGACGGTGTTGTTTGCGGGGCAGAAACAGGGCACGCATACCGCGCGCTTTGGTGAAATAGAGCAGCGTGGCGTGGCATTAACGCCGAAAGGACGACAACTGTATGATGATTTACTGCGGAACGCTGGAACCGGGCAGGATAATCTCACTCACCAAATGCATTTACAGGAAACCTTCCGCACTTTTCCTGACAGTGAGTTTTTAATGCGTCAGCAAGGGTTGGCATGGTTCCGGTACCGTCTGACGCCTTCAGGTGAGGCGCATCGTCAGGCGATTCATCCCGGAGACGATCCACAGCCCTTAATTGAACGTGGTTGGATAGTGGCGCAACCCATTACCTATGAAGATTTCTTGCCCGTTAGCGCGGCGGGGATCTTCCAGTCAAATCTGGGTAATGAAACGCAGGCACGCAGTCACGGTAATGCCAGTCGCGAAGCATTTGAGCAGGCGTTGGGCTGCCCGGTTTTGGATGAGTTCCAGCTTTATCAGGAAGCGGAAGAACGCAGTAAACGTCGCTGTGGTTTGCTTTAAATTCTGACCATCCGCCTTTGCAAAAATTTGCCTGATTTTACAAACGAATCAGGCTCATCCCATCGACATAAAAAAATTGCCGATTAATGCATATTCTCTGAGTTCAACAATTGGATTATTAATAAATATTGTCTAGAGTGAGCGGTCATAAATAAGCACTTTCTTGCCGCTGAAAACGACCAGCGCGGGACCATTCACAACACCAGAAGGACTCACTTTCAGGTATGGATCGTAGACGATTTATTAAAGGTTCAATGGCTATGGCCGCCGTGTGCGGTACCAGCGGCATTGCTTCTCTTTTTTCTCAGGCGGCATTCGCGGCAGATTCTGATATTGCCGACGGGCAAACCCAGCGTTTTGACTTCTCCATTCTACAGTCAATGGCGCACGACTTAGCGCAAACCGCGTGGCGTGGTGCGCCGCGTCCGTTACCTGACACTCTGGCGACAATGACGCCGCAGGCTTATAACAGTATTCAATACGACGCCGAAAAATCGCTCTGGCATAACGTTGAGAACCGTCAACTGGACGCTCAGTTCTTCCATATGGGAATGGGATTCCGTCGCCGCGTTCGTATGTTTTCTGTTGATCCCGCAACACATCTGGCGCGTGAAATTCACTTTCGCCCGGAGTTGTTCAAATACAACGATGCGGGTGTTGATACCAAACAATTAGAAGGGCAAAGCGATCTCGGTTTTGCCGGTTTTCGCGTGTTTAAAGCCCCCGAACTGGCGCGCCGTGATGTCGTATCATTCCTCGGTGCGAGTTATTTCCGCGCGGTTGATGATACATATCAATACGGTTTGTCGGCTCGCGGCCTGGCGATCGACACTTACACCGACAGTAAAGAAGAGTTCCCCGACTTTACCGCCTTCTGGTTTGATACGGTAAAACCGGGGGCAACCACCTTTACCGTTTATGCGTTGCTCGATAGCGCCAGCATTACTGGTGCCTATAAGTTCACTATCCATTGTGAGAAAAGTCAGGTGATTATGGATGTGGAAAATCACCTGTATGCGCGCAAAGACATTAAACAGCTGGGCATTGCGCCGATGACCAGCATGTTCAGCTGCGGCACTAATGAACGTCGGATGTGCGACACCATTCATCCGCAAATCCATGACTCTGATCGTCTGTCCATGTGGCGGGGCAACGGCGAGTGGATTTGCCGTCCGCTGAATAATCCGCAAAAATTGCAGTTCAATGCTTACACCGACAACAACCCGAAAGGGTTTGGTTTATTGCAACTGGATCGTGATTTCTCTCATTATCAGGACATTATGGGCTGGTATAACAAACGCCCAAGTCTGTGGGTGGAACCGCGTAACAAGTGGGGTAAGGGCACCATCGGCCTGATGGAAATCCCAACAACGGGCGAAACGCTGGATAACATTGTCTGCTTCTGGCAGCCAGAAAAAGCTGTAAAAGCGGGTGATGAGTTTGCATTCCAGTATCGTCTGTACTGGAGTGCGCAACCGCCTGTTCATTGCCCATTAGCGCGCGTTATGGCAACGCGTACCGGCATGGGCGGTTTCCCGGAAGGTTGGGCGCCTGGTGAACACTATCCCGAAAAATGGGCGCGTCGTTTTGCCGTCGATTTCGTTGGTGGTGATCTGAAAGCTGCCGCACCAAAAGGCATTGAGCCGGTGATTACGCTTTCTAGTGGGGAAGCGAAGCAAATCGAAATTCTCTATATTGAACCCATTGATGGTTATCGTATTCAGTTTGACTGGTATCCGACTTCGGACTCCACTGATCCGGTCGATATGCGGATGTATCTGCGTTGTCAGGGGGACGCTATCAGTGAAACATGGCTGTATCAGTATTTCCCGCCAGCGCCGGATAAACGTCAGTATGTTGACGACCGCGTGATGAGTTAATCGTTTTTTCTTCGGCACCTTCTTCGGGAGGTGCCGTCTGGTTAAACACGATCCCGCTCGCATTTTTCCCTAAGTTAAATGAGTAATCTGATAGTGTGTATTTCAGATACACCTTGTCAGCCACTAACAGGGAGTGCGTATGTTTCCAGAATACCGAGATTTAATATCCCGTCTGAAAAACGAAAATCCTCGCTTTATGTCCTTGTTCGATAAACACAATAAACTTGATCATGAAATTGCCAGAAAGGAAGGTTCCGACGGTCGAGGATACAATGCGGAAGTGGTCCGCATGAAAAAACAAAAGCTACAGTTAAAAGATGAGATGCTCAAAATCCTGCAGCAGGAGAGCGTCAAAGAGGTGTAAACTTTCCTAAGCCGCCAGCCAGGCGGCTTTTTTAACAACTGCATGGATTGACTGGAGATAAGATGGCTGAAACGATAAAAGTAAGTGAATCACTTGAATTACATGCTGTTGCAGAAAGTCATGTCACACCTCTTTATCAGTTAATCTGTAAAAATAGAACCTGGTTACAGCAGTCGCTAAACTGGCCGCAGTTTGTTCAAAGTGAAGAGGACACGCGAAAAACGGTGCAGGGCAATGTAATGTTGCATCAACGCGGCTATGCCAAAATGTTCATGATTTTCAAAGAAGATCAACTTATCGGCGTTATCTCGTTTAATCGTATTGAACCACTGAATAAAACCGCTGAAATCGGCTACTGGCTGGACGAATCTCATCAGGGGCAGGGGATCATTTCTCAGGCGCTGCAGGCATTGATTCATCATTACGCTCAGTCTGGTGAACTTAGACGCTTCGTGATCAAATGTCGGGTGGATAATGCGCAAAGCAACCAGGTCGCTTTGCGCAATGGTTTTATCCTTGAAGGTTGCCTGAAACAGGCTGAGTTCCTGAATGATGCCTATGATGATGTGAACTTATACGCGCGTATTATCGATTCACAATAACCCTGCCAGCGGCGTTCGCGCAATGCGCTCTTCGCCGTTAATGACTTTTGGACCACGGACATGAACCGTGTCGCCATCAAAGGCTTCAACGACGGCGTGGTCGGTCAACTCCACATGGTTTTCAATTATCACCGCACCTGTAATACGGCTCTCACCTTGTATTACAACGTGTTCGTCGAGCAGAATCGGTCCGCCACGTACCACTGCCTTTCCGCCAATCAAGACATGATGTTTTAACACACAATCACCTTCCACAATGGCATATTCCGCTACCTGCGAACTGTAATGAATTGTCGGAATGGCATCTTCTTCTATGCCAGCTTTCACCTGCGCGTGACCGTAGACTTTAGCGCAATCGCATAGCCAGACGTTGTTCTCTTCATTACCTTCAATACTGGCAAAATCAAAAACTTCGGCGCGATGTTCAATAAAAGCATACCGGACGACGGCATCGCCATAAATTTGTGCCTGGTGGACAATACGCGAGGCGCTAACCTTTGCGCGATCATAAATTTGTAGCAGGAGTTGATGGTCGGAGGTTAAGCCTTGCGCGGCGACGATCATAGAATGTTGATCAATTAAGGCGTGACCAAATATTCTACATTGACCGCAAACTAATGAGTCACGAATGGTGACACTGTCACTTATATATGCATCCTGACTGACTTCACTATTATCGATCCAGACGTTATCCGTTGCGTAAACCTCTCCCCAAAGGACGCTGGTGCCGGTGATACGCGTATTACCGGAAATCACCGTTCCGCCGAACGCAATAGCATTCTGGTCGTAAATCCAGCAATTTCCTTCCTGTGCTAACACCGTTTCGCGATCGATCCAGCCGCCAGCGGTTCCTGCTATCACATCGTTAAAATCGCTCATGGCGATAATTTGCCGTAATAACACACTTTTTTTAGTGCCATCATCCTGATAACTAAAGGCTCGCTGTTCTTCACTTAGACGATATTTGCGCATAGCGTTTTCCCACAGGTGACTTACTATAACCGTAGCAAATTCTGCGGCTCTGGCTATGCTCGAGAAAATTCCATAAAATGTATTTCAAATATACTTTATAAATTAAACAAAATGAGTAAGAAGATGCAGAGCGATAAAGTGCTCAATTTGCCGGCAGGCTACTTTGGTATTGTGTTGGGGACGATAGGGATGGGATTTGCCTGGCGCTATGCCAGCCAGGTTTGGCAGGTCAGCCACTGGTTAGGGGATGGGCTGGTAATTCTGGCGATGATCATCTGGGGATTATTGACTAGCGCATTTATTACCCGACTCATACGCTTTCCGCATAGCGTGCTGGCGGAAGTGCGCCATCCAGTGATGAGCAGTTTTGTGAGTTTGTTTCCTGCAACGACGATGCTGGTAGCGATTGGTTTTGTTCCGTGGTTTCGCCCACTGGCTGTGTGCCTGTTCAGTTTTGGTGTCGTGGTTCAGTTGGCTTATGCCGCCTGGCAAACTGCGGGATTATGGCGCGGATCACACCCTGAAGAAGCTACCACGCCTGGACTGTATCTGCCGACAGTTGCCAACAACTTTATCAGCGCAATGGCCTGTGGTGCGTTGGGCTACACCGACGCCGGTCTGGTGTTTTTAGGCGCAGGCGTTTTCTCATGGTTAAGCCTGGAACCGGTGATCTTGCAGCGTCTGCGCAGTTCGGGAGAATTACCCACGGCGCTGCGGACATCACTCGGCATTCAGCTCGCTCCTGCGCTGGTGGCCTGTAGTGCCTGGCTGAGCGTCAACGGCGGCGAGGGTGACACGCTGGCGAAAATGCTTTTCGGTTATGGGCTGCTGCAACTGCTGTTTATGCTACGTCTGATGCCATGGTATCTCTCCCAGCCATTTAATGCTTCATTCTGGAGTTTCTCGTTCGGCGTTTCCGCACTGGCAACCACCGGTTTGCATCTGGGGAGTGGCAGCGATAATGGATTTTTCCATACCCTGGCGGTGCCGCTGTTTATCTTTACCAATTTTATAATTGCAATACTGCTCATCCGAACTTTCGCGCTTCTGATGCAGGGGAAATTGTTAATCAGAACCGAGCGCGCCGTTTTAATGAAAGCTGAGGACAAAGAATGATCATTCGTGACGAAAACTATTTTACTGATAAGTATGAATTAACCCGCACACACTCTGAAGTACTGGAAGCGGTGAAAGTGGTTAAACCCGGTAAAACGCTGGATCTGGGCTGTGGCAATGGTCGTAACAGTCTTTACCTGGCAGCCAATGGTTATGAAGTTGACGCATGGGATAAAAATGCCATGAGTATCGCCAACGTCGAGCGCATTAAATCCATTGAAAATCTGGATAATTTACATACCCGGGTCGTTGATCTGAATAACCTCACGTTTGATGGGCAATACGATTTTATTCTTTCGACTGTGGTGCTGATGTTCCTTGAGGCTAAAACCATCCCTGGGCTGATTGCCAATATGCAACGTTGCACTAAACCTGGCGGTTACAACCTGATTGTGGCGGCGATGGATACCGCTGATTATCCATGTACCGTCGGCTTCCCGTTTGCCTTCAAAGAGGGAGAATTACGTCGATATTACGAAGGCTGGGAGATGGTGAAATACAATGAAGACGTCGGCGAGCTGCACCGCACCGACGCCAACGGTGATCGGATTAAACTGCGTTTCGCCACGATGCTGGCACGTAAAAAATGACCCGGTAGAACAAGGCGCGTGAAAATGCCCCGCGTTGAGATGGTTAACCGTTGTTCTTTTCGGTAAGCATATTTTTAATCAAAAGGATGTGAAATTAATCACGGTAGTCGAAGTTTTTCATCAGCTTAACGCACTGATATTTAACTACTGATGATTGACTTAGCCCCTTTTTCGGCATTGACTATGTCGTCTGAAAAGGGGCTGAAAAATTTATTTTCACCAACACTTTTTTTGCCACAACACGAAGCGGCGCTTTTTGCTATAACTTAGAAAGTAATATAATCATCTCAGGAAACTATTCATGCGTACCACATCAATTGCGAAAGTTGCAGCTTTATGCGGCTTGTTGGCTCTGTCTGGTTGTGCCTCTAAAATCACCCAGCCAGATAAATATTCTGGTTTTTTAAACAATTACTCTGATTTAAAAGAAACAACCTCAGCAACAGGTAAACCTGTTTTACGTTGGGTAGACCCGAGTTTTGATCAAAGTAAATATGACAGCATCGTCTGGAACCCAATCACTTATTATCCGGTACCGAAACCATCTACCCAGGTAGGGCAGAAAGTTCTGGATAAAATTTTGAGTTATACCAACACCGAAATGAAAGAAGCGATTGCGCAGCGTAAACCACTGGTTACCACCGCTGGGCCGCGTAGTCTGATTTTCCGTGGGGCCATTACCGGTGTAGATACCAGCAAAGAAGGGCTGCAATTCTATGAAGTGGTTCCTGTCGCATTAGTGGTCGCGGGGACGCAAATGGCGACGGGCCACCGTACCATGGATACTCGCCTGTATTTTGAAGGTGAGCTGATTGATGCAGCTACTAATAAACCGGTTATCAAAGTCGTTCGTCAGGGCGAAGGTAAAGACCTGAATAATGAAAGTACGCCAATGGCTTTCGAGAATATTAAGCAAGTTATTGATGACATGGCGACCGATGCCACTATGTTTGACGTTAACAAAAAGTAATTCCAGCCGCGCCATCGTAAGATGGCGCTTTTTATTATCGGTTTCTGTCAGCGATTAAATTCAACACCACGTAACAAACGCCTCCGGCAATTAATCCCCAGAACGCAGAACCAATCCCGACCAGCGTCAATCCACTTGCCGTTACCAGAAATGCCACCACCGCCGCGTCTCGCTCACGCTCATTATGCAGCGCCTGATACAAACTGCCGCCAATGGTACTTAACAGCGCCAGACCTGCCAGCATCTGGATCCAACTTACGGGCAGGGCAGCCATCATCCCGGTAATAGCACTACCAAAAAGACCTGCGAGCAAATAAAAAATGCCTGCAACGGCAGCTGCCAGCCAACGTTGATCTTTATCCGGATGCGCTTCCGGGCTTTGACAAATAGCTGCGGTGATTGCAGCAATACCGACGGAATAAACCCCGAAAGGGGAAAATACCAGCGCCAGCAATCCAGTAAATACAATCAACGGCGAAACAGGAGCCGAATACCCGGCCGCTTTCATTGCCGCAATACCCGGTGCGTTTTGCGATGCCATCGTCACCAGAAAAAGGGGGAGCGCAACGCTCAGACTGTGAGCAAACGAAAATTCAGGGGCAATATAAGCGGGGAGAACGGGTTTAAAGACAACATCATTTGTGACAATGTCACCTTGCGCGATAACGATCACGATCCCAATAATCATCGCGGCAATTACCGCATAGCGCGGCGCAACGGCCCTTGTTGCCAGCCATACCAGCAACATACTGCCACATAACGTAAACTGACCATCCAGACTTGCAAACGCCTGTAAACCAAAGCGTAACAAAATTCCGGCCAGCATCGCCGCTGCCAGCGAGTGCGGAATAATACGCATCAGACGGGCGAATAATCCCGTCATACCACAGAGGACTATTAACGCGTTGGTGACAATAAAAACACCGATGGCTTGGTTAAGTGTCAGTCCCTGCAATCCGGTAACCAGCAAAGCTGCGCCCGGCGTTGACCATGCAGTGAGAACAGGCACACGGTACCACAATGTCAGAGCCAGCGTACTGACGCCCATTGCCAATCCCAGCGCCGTCATCCAGCCAGAGATTTGTGCAGTGGTGGCTCCGGCGACAATCGCTGCTTGCCAGATTATTGCCGCTGAACTGGCGTAGCCAATTAATACCGCCAGAAACCCCGCCAGTAGCGTGGGTGGAGGAATAGAAAACAGACGCATGGTCACCTCGTGCGTTATAGCGTACAGGTACCGTAGCATTTGTCCGTTATAACGCACAAGTGATAAACTTCCGCTTTGCCGGAGGAGTCACATGGAAAATCTCACTCGCTTTTTATCCACCACACTTAAACAACTACGTCAGCAGCGCGGCTGGAGTCTTTCGCGACTGGCAGAAGCGACGGGGGTTTCTAAAGCGATGTTAGGGCAGATTGAGCGTAATGAGTCCAGCCCGACGGTCGCGACATTATGGAAAATTGCCACCGGGTTGAATGTGCCATTTTCGACATTTATTTCTCCGCCGCAGTCCGCTACGCCTTCAGTTTATGATCCGCAACAGCAGGCGATGGTGATCACTTCGCTGTTTCCTTATGATCCACAACTCTGCTTTGAACACTTCTCCATTCAGATGGCACCTGGTGCAATAAGTGAATCGACGCCCCATGAGAAGGGAGTAATCGAACATGTTGTCGTCATTGATGGGCAACTTGATCTGTGCGTTGATGGTGAATGGCAGAGCCTTAATTGTGGAAAAGGCGCTCGATTTGCTGCAGACGTTACGCATGTCTATCGTAATGGTGGGGAGCAAATCGTACATTTTCATTCCCTCATCCATTACCCACGCAGTTAAGCGGGAAAACTATTTCGCAACGTCGCGCTTGTGGCTAAAATAGCCGCCATTTTTCAGCTACTGGATAAGAATGTGACCGTATCTTCTCATCGACTTGAACTGTTAAGCCCGGCACGCGATGCCGCCATTGCCCGCGAAGCTATTTTGCACGGTGCCGATGCTGTTTATATCGGCGGCCCTGGTTTTGGTGCCCGTCATAATGCCAGTAATAGCCTGAAAGATATTGCCGAACTGGTGCCGTTTGCCCATCGTTATGGTGCAAAAATTTTCGTCACGCTTAACACCATTTTGCATGATGATGAGCTGGACCCTGCGCAACGGCTGATTACCGACCTCTACCAGACCGGCGTCGATGCGCTGATTGTTCAGGATATGGGGATTCTGGAACTTGATATTCCGCCGATTGAACTGCACGCCAGTACGCAGTGCGATATTCGCACAGTAGAAAAAGCGAAGTTCCTCTCTGATGTTGGCTTTACGCAGATTGTGCTGGCGCGAGAGCTGAATCTTGAGCAGATCCGCGCGATTCACCAGGCCACGGACGCGACCATTGAATTCTTTATTCATGGTGCATTGTGCGTGGCCTATTCTGGTCAGTGCTACATTTCTCATGCGCAAACAGGGCGTAGCGCCAACCGTGGCGATTGCTCGCAGGCATGCCGTTTGCCATACACGTTGAAAGACGATCAAGGGCGAGTGGTTTCCTATGAAAAACATTTGCTGTCGATGAAAGATAACGATCAGACTGCCAACCTCGGCGCGCTGATTGATGCTGGCGTGCGCTCCTTCAAGATTGAAGGGCGTTACAAAGATATGAGCTACGTGAAGAATATCACCGCGCATTATCGCCAAATGCTGGACGCCATTATTGATGAACGTGGCGATCTGGCGCGCGCTTCATCAGGTCGTACTGAACATTTCTTTGTTCCATCGACGGAAAAGACTTTCCACCGTGGTAGCACAGATTATTTTGTGAATGCCCGTAAAGGCGATATTGGCGCGTTCGATTCGCCGAAATTTATCGGCCTGCCGGTGGGCGAAGTATTGAAAGTAGCGAAAGATCATATTGATGTTGCCGTTACCGAGCCACTGGCAAATGGCGATGGCCTGAACGTGATGATTAAACGTGAAGTCGTCGGTTTTCGTGCGAATACGGTAGAGAAAACCGGAGAAAATCAGTACCGCGTCTGGCCCAATGAAATGCCAGCAGATTTGCACAAAATTCGCCCGCATCACCCACTAAACCGTAATCTTGATCATAATTGGCAGCAGGCGTTGACCAAAACATCCAGCGAACGTCGCGTAGCGGTAGACATTGAACTGGGCGGCTGGCAGGAACAACTGATTCTGACCCTGACCAGTGAAGAGGGCGTCAGCGTCACGCATACGCTGGATGGACAATTCGACGAAGCTAATAACGCCGAAAAAGCGCTTAATAACCTGAAAGATGGTCTGGCTAAGCTGGGGCAAACCATCTATTACGCCCGCGATGTGCAAATTAACCTGCCTGGTGCGCTGTTTGTACCGAACAGTCTGTTAAATCAGTTCCGCCGTGAGGCCGCCGAAATGCTGGATGCTGCGCGTCTTGCCAGTTATCAGCGCGGCAGTCGTAAACCGGTTGCTGACCCTGCGCCGGTTTATCCGCAAACGCATCTGAGTTTCCTCGCGAACGTATACAACCAGAAAGCGCGTGAATTTTATCATCGCTATGGTGTGCAACTGATTGACGCGGCGTATGAGGCACATGAAGAGAAGGGCGAAGTGCCGGTGATGATCACCAAGCATTGTCTGCGCTTTGCCTTCAATCTGTGCCCGAAACAGGCGAAAGGCAATATCAAAAGCTGGAAGGCGACGCCAATGCAACTGGTTAACGGCGATGAAGTGTTAACGCTAAAGTTTGATTGCCGCCCATGCGAGATGCACGTCATTGGCAAAATCAAAAATCACATACTGAAAATGCCGTTACCGGGAAGCGTAGTGGCATCCGTTAGTCCGGATGAGCTGCTGAAAACATTGCCGAAGCGAAAAGGGTAAAACGCCAGTTTTCTGGTTACTCACAACTTATTGAATCTGCATGATCTTGTCGGCCGGGTAAGGCGTTATGCCGCATCCGGCAACAAATGACTCAACGCTGTCCCGCTTCTGGTTTGCGCGATTTTTGCCAGTAAAAATGCTCGCGCAAACCTTCCGCCGACTCTTCCGCCACAGCACGCAATTCATCGCTGTCCGCTTCATGACGCAGCTGATGATCCACATTCTTTACCCACATAAATTCATGTCCTTTGTGCCCTGCCATGAGTTGTCCTGAGAACAGTGCACACGTTAATAAGACAACCGATAACGCCTTCGAAAACATCTCGCCACCTTTTTCTGACCTTTTGCCGCTATGATGCCGATCGTTTCTTGAGGTTATTATTCAGTTTTGCAAATTAGCGCAAAGAAATTCTGGAATCTTCCTTCCTGATTTTGCATTGCATTCTGCCGTTGCGGCGATTTAGTGCTATTTTCGAGCACATTACACACGGAGGTAAACTTCGCCATTAAATAGTCACGATCACTTTATTGAAGTGCCTTTGAGCGTCGCCTCTAAGGTATTGCTGTTAAATGCTTTTTTACAGTCAGAAATCACTCAGCAAGAGTTAGCCAGGCGAATTGGCAAACCTAAACAGGAAATTACTCGCTTATTTAACTTGCACCATGCGACAAAAATCGACGCCGTCCAGCTTGCGGCTAAGGCGCTTGGCAAAGAGTTATCGCTGGTGATGGTTTGATAACAGTTAATGAAAAGTTGTCATTTTTAACAACTGATATAGACTGCCGAATCACCTGCACATAATAACGATTCGATAATGAAAAAATACCAGCAGCTTGCAGAACAATTACGCGAGCAGATTGCGTCGGGGATCTGGCAACCCGGAGATCGTTTGCCTTCGTTGCGTGACCAGGTGGCGCTTTCTGGCATGAGCTTTATGACCGTCAGCCATGCCTATCAGTTGCTCGAAAGTCAGGGACATATTATCGCGCGACCGCAGTCGGGTTATTACGTTGCGCCACAGGCAATAAAAATGCCGAAAGCGCCAGTCATTCCAGTCACTCGAGATGAAGCAGTCGATATCAACACCTATATTTTTGATATGTTGCAGGCCAGTCGCGATCCGTCGGTAGTTCCGTTTGCCTCGGCCTTTCCCGACCCGCGACTTTTCCCCCTCCAACAACTAAACCGCTCGCTGGCGCAGGTAAGCAAAACCGCCACGGCGATGAGCGTGATTGAAAACTTACCGCCAGGAAACGCAGAACTGCGTCAGGCTATTGCTCGTCGCTATGCCTTACAGGGCATCACTATTTCTCCTGATGAAATTGTCATTACCGCCGGGGCGTTAGAGGCATTAAACCTCAGTTTACAAGCGGTAACGGAACCAGGCGATTGGGTGATAGTAGAGAATCCTTGTTTCTACGGCGCGTTGCAGGCGCTGGAGCGGTTACGGCTGAAGGCGTTATCGGTGGCGACGGACGTTAACGAAGGGATCGATCTTCAGGCGCTGGAACTGGCGTTGCAGGAGTATCCGGTGAAAGCGTGCTGGCTGATGACTAATAGCCAGAATCCACTCGGATTTACCTTAACGCCGCAGAAAAAAGCGTGGCTGGTAGCGTTGCTCAATCAGTACAACGTAACGCTGATTGAAGATGACGTTTACAGCGAACTTTATTTTGGACGGGAAAAACCGCTGCCTGCGAAAGCGTGGGATCGCCACGATGGCGTTTTGCATTGCTCTTCGTTTTCGAAATGTCTGGTGCCAGGTTTTCGTATTGGTTGGGTCGCCGCCGGAAAACATGCACGTAAAATTCAACGCTTGCAATTGATGAGTACGCTTTCGACCAGTTCACCGATGCAGCTTGCGCTGGTGGATTATCTTTCCACGCGCCGTTACGACGCCCATCTTCGTCGTTTACGTCGTCAGCTTGCGGAACGTAAACAACGTGCCTGGCAGGCGCTGCTGCGTTATCTGCCTGCGGAAGTGAAAATTCATCATAATGACAGCGGTTATTTTCTCTGGCTGGAACTCCCCGCGCCGTTAGATGCGGGCGAATTAAGCCTTGCGGCACTGACGCATCATATCAGTATTGCGCCGGGTAAAATGTTTTCTACCGGTGCAAACTGGTCACGTTTTTTTCGTTTTAATACTGCATGGCAGTGGGGCGAGCGCGAAGAACAGGCGGTTAAACAATTAGGCAAACTTATTCAAGAACGGCTGTAATAGCGTTTAATTTAATTCCTCTTAGGTTGGGTAATATGAATTTCGAATAGCAGTCATATTTCCTAACCCCTTGTCTATACTCCAGAAGATAACCTCACAGACGGCATAATGCGCGGTAGCTCACAACCTGATTAAATTTTCTCAGGGGCGAAGGTGTGCCTGCAAGCCGCCGTCTATGGTTAAACAAGGAGATATTTTTACGGCACGGCGGCTGAACAATTAATTTCGACAGGAGTAAGACCTTATGAGCAAGACATTTGCCCGCAGCAGCCTGTGCGCGCTCACCATGACAATAATGACCGCTCACGCCGCCGAACCACCTACCAATTTAGATAAACCGGAAGGGCGACTGGATATTATCGCCTGGCCGGGATACATCGAACGCGGACAAACCGATAAACAATACGACTGGGTAACGCAATTCGAAAAAGAGACAGGTTGCGCGGTGAATGTAAAAACCGCCGCGACGTCCGATGAAATGGTCAGTCTGATGACCAAAGGGGGTTACGATCTGGTTACGGCATCCGGCGATGCCTCGCTGCGTTTGATTATGGGTAAACGCGTGCAGCCGATTAATACCGCATTGATTCCCAACTGGAAAACGCTAGATCCGCGTGTGGTTAAAGGCGACTGGTTTAACGTTAGTGGCAAAGTTTATGGCACACCTTACCAATGGGGGCCGAACCTGCTGATGTACAACACTAAAACCTTCCCGACCCCGCCGGATAGCTGGCAAGTGGTTTTTGTTGCGCAGAATCTGCCGGACGGCAAGAGTAATAAAGGCCGCGTTCAGGCTTATGATGGCCCTATTTATATTGCGGACGCTGCGTTGTTCGTTAAAGCCACTCAGCCGCAGTTGGGCATCAGCGATCCGTATCAACTCACCGAAGAACAGTACCAGGCGGTGCTGAAAGTGCTGCGCGATCAACATAGTTTGATCCATCGCTACTGGCATGACACTACCGTGCAAATGAGTGATTTCAAAAACGAGGGTGTGGTTGCTTCCAGTGCATGGCCTTATCAGGCCAACGCCTTGAAAGCCGAGGGTCAGTCTGTCGCTACCGTATTCCCGAAGGAGGGCGTTACCGGTTGGGCTGATACCACCATGCTACATAGCGAAGCGAAACATCCGGTTTGCGCCTACAAATGGATGAACTGGTCATTAACGCCAAAAGTGCAGGGCGATGTGGCGGCCTGGTTTGGTTCGTTACCGGTAGTGCCGGAAGGGTGTAAAGCCAGTCCGTTATTAGGCGAAAAAGGTTGTGAAACAAACGGTTTTAACTATTTCGATAAAATCGCCTTCTGGAAAACGCCTATAGCAGAAGGGGGCAAGTTTGTTCCCTACAGTCGCTGGACGCAGGATTATATTGCCATTATGGGCGGCCGCTAACTTCGCTGGGGTGTTTTATGACGTACGCAGTGGAGTTTGACAACGTATCGCGACTGTATGGTGATGTGCGCGCGGTAGATGGTGTCAGTATTGCGATAAAAGATGGTGAGTTTTTCTCAATGCTGGGGCCGTCTGGCTCCGGCAAAACCACCTGCCTGCGCCTGATTGCTGGATTCGAACAGCTTTCCGGCGGGACTATATCTATCTTTGGTAAACCCGCCAGCAATCTGCCACCGTGGGAGCGGGACGTGAATACCGTTTTCCAGGACTACGCGCTTTTTCCGCATATGTCGATTCTTGACAACGTGGCCTATGGGCTGATGGTCAAAGGGGTGGATAAAAAACAGCGACACGTAATGGCGCAAGAGGCGCTGGAGAAAGTGGCGCTCGGATTTGTACAGCAACGTAAACCGTCACAACTTTCTGGTGGTCAGCGTCAGCGGGTTGCCATTGCCAGAGCGTTAGTGAATGAACCGCGCGTATTGCTGCTGGATGAACCGCTCGGCGCACTGGATCTTAAGCTGCGTGAGCAGATGCAACTGGAGCTAAAAAAGCTGCAACAGTCTCTCGGTATCACATTTATTTTCGTCACCCACGATCAGGGCGAGGCATTATCGATGTCAGATCGTGTTGCGGTATTCAACAACGGTCGTATTGAGCAGGTCGATTCCCCGCGCGATCTCTATATGCGTCCGCGCACGCCGTTTGTTGCGGGATTCGTCGGGACATCCAACGTTTTTGAGCCGCTAATGGCCGAGAATCTTTGCGGCATGATAGGCAGTTTTGCCCTGAGACCGGAACATATCCGCCTCAACACCCCCGGCGAAGTGCAAGTTAATGGCACGATCCAGGCGGTGCAGTATCAGGGCGCGGCGACCCGTTTTGAACTGAGACTGAATGGCGGTGAAAAACTGCTGGTGAGTCAGGCCAATATCACAGGCGAAGAACTGCCAGCCACGCTCACGCCCGGACAACAGGTGATGGTTTCCTGGTCGCGCGATGTGATGGTGCCGCTGGTTGAGGAGAGGTGAATGGCGATGAACGTATTGCAATCACCTTCACGTCCAAATCTGGGTAAGGTGTCAGGATTCTTCTGGCGGAAACCGGGACTGGGGCTGTTTTTGCTGCTGCTTGGTCCGCTGATGTGGTTTGGTATCATCTATTTCGGCTCGCTGCTGACGCTATTATGGCAGGGCTTTTATACCTTTGACGATTTCACCATGTCGGTAACGCCAGAACTGACGCTGGCGAATATCCGTGCGCTGTTTAATCCGGCGAATTACGACATCATCCTCCGCACGCTAACCATGGCTGTGGCTGTCACTATCGCCAGCGCCATTCTGGCTTTTCCGATGGCGTGGTATATGGCGCGCTATACCAGCGGGAAAATGAAAGCGTTCTTCTATATTGCGGTGATGCTGCCAATGTGGGCAAGCTACATTGTTAAAGCTTATGCCTGGACATTATTGCTGGCAAAAGATGGCGTGGCGCAGTGGTTTTTACACCATCTGGGGTTGGAGCCGCTACTCACGGCGTTCCTTACGTTACCCGCGGTGGGTGGCAATACGCTGTCAACGTCAGGATTGGGACGCTTTCTCGTGTTTCTTTATATCTGGCTGCCGTTCATGATCCTGCCCGTGCAGGCGGCGCTTGAGCGTTTGCCGCCGTCACTGTTGCAGGCGTCGGCTGATCTTGGCGCTCGTCCTCGACAAACTTTCCGCTATGTAGTGTTGCCGCTGGCGATCCCGGGTATTGCCGCTGGCTCTATCTTTACCTTCTCGCTCACACTGGGCGATTTTATCGTCCCACAACTGGTTGGCCCTCCGGGGTATTTTATTGGCAATATGGTCTACTCTCAGCAAGGGGCGATTGGCAATATGCCGATGGCGGCGGCTTTTACTCTGGTGCCGATTGTTCTCATCGCACTGTACCTGGCGTTCGTGAAACGTCTGGGAGCATTCGATGCACTCTGAACGCGCACCGTTTTTCCTTAAACTGGCGGCCTGGGGCGGCGTGGTTTTCCTTCATTTTCCCATCCTGATTATCGCCGCCTATGCTTTTAATACCGAAGATGCAGCATTTAGTTTTCCACCGCAAGGCCTGACATTGCAATGGTTTAGCGTGGCAGCACAGCGTAGTGACATTCTTGATGCCGTGACACTGTCACTTAAAGTGGCGGCGCTGGCGACATTAATTGCGCTGGTATTAGGAACGCTGGCAGCTGCCGCGCTGTGGCGACGAGACTTTTTCGGCAAAAACGCCATTTCGTTGTTACTTCTGCTGCCCATTGCGCTGCCGGGCATTGTCACTGGTCTGGCGCTATTAACCGCTTTTAAAACCATCAATCTGGAGCCGGGATTTTTCACCATCGTGGTCGGTCATGCGACTTTTTGCGTAGTGGTGGTGTTTAACAATGTCATCGCCCGTTTTCGCCGCACCTCCTGGAGTCTGGTTGAGGCGTCAATGGATCTTGGGGCCAATGGCTGGCAAACCTTCCGCTACGTGGTGTTGCCGAATCTCAGTTCGGCGCTACTGGCAGGAGGAATGCTGGCGTTTGCCTTGTCGTTCGATGAAATCATCGTTACGACCTTTACGGCAGGTCATGAACGAACGTTACCGTTGTGGTTGCTCAATCAGCTTGGGCGACCACGTGATGTACCGGTAACCAACGTGGTGGCACTGCTGGTTATGTTGGTAACAACCTTGCCGATCCTGGGGGCTAACCCGCGAAGGCGACAATGGTCAATAACCACTGATACAGGAATATGCTATGCAACATAAGTTACTGATTAACGGAGAACTGGTTAGCGGCGAAGGGGAAAAACAGCCTGTCTATAATCCGGCAACGGGGGACGTTTTACTGGAGATTGCCGAGGCATCCGCAGAGCAGGTGGATGCTGCTGTTCGCGCGGCAGATGCAGCATTTGCCGAATGGGGGCAAACCACGCCGAAAGCGCGTGCGGAATGCCTGCTGAAACTGGCCGATGTTATTGAAGAAAATGGTCAGGTTTTTGCCGAACTGGAGTCCCGTAATTGTGGCAAACCGCTGCATAGTGCGTTCAATGATGAAATTCCGGCGATTGTCGATGTCTTTCGCTTTTTCGCTGGTGCGGCGCGCTGTATGAATGGTCTGGCGGCAGGTGAATATCTTGAAGGTCATACTTCGATGATCCGTCGCGATCCGTTGGGGGTCGTGGCTTCTATCGCACCGTGGAATTATCCGCTGATGATGGCAGCGTGGAAACTGGCTCCGGCGCTGGCGGCAGGGAACTGCGTAGTGCTCAAACCATCAGAAATTACCCCGCTGACCGCGTTGAAGCTGGCAGAGCTGGCGAAAGATATCTTCCCGGCAGGCGTGATTAACATACTGTTTGGCAGAGGCAAAACGGTGGGCGATCCGCTGACCGGACATCCCAAAGTGCGGATGGTGTCGCTGACGGGCTCTATCGCCACTGGGGAACACATCATCAGCCATACCGCGCCGTCCATAAAGCGTACTCATATGGAACTTGGTGGCAAAGCGCCAGTGATAGTTTTTGATGATGCGGATATTGAATCGGTGGTCGAAGGTGTACGTACTTTTGGCTATTACAATGCCGGACAGGATTGTACTGCGGCTTGTCGGATCTACGCGCAAAAAGGTATTTACGATACGCTGGTGGAAAAACTTGGTGCTGCTGTGGCAACGTTAAAATCTGGTGCACCGGATGATGAGTCTACGGAGCTTGGACCTTTAAGCTCGCTGGCGCATCTCGAACGTGTCAGCAAGGCGGTAGAAGAGGCGAAAGAGACAGGGCACATAAAAGTGATCACCGGTGGTGAAAAGCGCAAGGGTAATGGTTATTACTACGCGCCTACGCTGCTGGCTGGCGCGTTACAGGACGATGCCATCGTGCAAAAAGAGGTATTTGGTCCGGTGGTGAGCGTGACGGCCTTTGACAATGAAGAACAGGTGGTGAACTGGGCGAATGACAGCCAGTACGGACTTGCATCTTCGGTATGGACTAAAGATGTGGGCAGGGCGCATCGTGTCAGCGCACGGCTGCAATATGGTTGTACCTGGGTCAATACCCATTTCATGCTGGTAAGTGAAATGCCGCACGGTGGACAGAAACTTTCTGGTTACGGCAAGGATATGTCACTTTATGGGCTGGAGGATTACACCGTCGTCCGCCATGTCATGGTTAAACATTAAGTTAAATGCTAGTGGCTGTTATATGAAATTATATGATGGCCACTATCGTTTGAAGTTTTGAGTCATTGGCGATTAATAAGAATGAATACATTAAAACGAGTGGAAAAGTTAAACGACTATTATGCGCTAAAGGTATGATGGTGATTTTTCATCCTGTCATGGTTGATTCATAGAAGACTTTAGAGTATCGTTATTCAACTAATAATTTATAAGTAAAAGTAGATATCTTTAGTATGAACGTACAGTTATATAAATTCACGGAAGATAAAAATAAAACCATTACCTTTAGGTGGACGAAAAAACACTTTGAATTTTGCATGGATAATAAAATATTTTTAAATCATAAAGGGAAGAAGTCTTACAAAGAAAGGAATTTATTTCTTTTCTCAAAAGGTGACAAAATATCAATTGAAGAGAATGTTATTGCTGAAGAATATTCAACAATGCCTGTAAAAAATTTTTCCAGTGTAGGTGCATTTTCATTTCCAACTTGTCATTTTTCGGGGAATATACATATAGGACGATTTTGTAGTATAGCATCAAATGTAAAAATAATGGGTGGAAATCATCCTATGAATCGTTTTACTACTCACATGATGACTTATAACGGTGAATTTGATAAATTTGCCTTGAGTGAGTTCGAGCGGCCCTGGACATTGAAACCATTCATTACCAAACCTGAAAATCCGATTATAGGAAACGATGTCTGGATAGGAAATGATGTTGTATTGAAAGGTGGTATCGCAATAGGTGATGGTGCTGTTATTGCTGCCAATTCTGTTGTTACGAAAAATGTACCTCCCTACGCCATAGTTGCAGGGGTACCTGCAAAAATAATCAGATTTAGATTTGATTCAAATATTATTGATGAATTGTTGAGAATAAAGTGGTGGAATTATAATTACTCAGATCTTCCGGATAATAACAAATGTGATGATATAAATTACTTTGTTGAAGAGATGAATCGATTGATATCAAATGGAAATATTCAAGAGAGGGACTATAAAAAATTCAATCTTTCTGAGATATTCAGAGATCTATAATTGTCTGTTTTACATGATAAATGGGCAGATAACCAGTGCGGGGTTTGCAATTTCAATGGGACAGCGTCCTCAAGGAGGTTGCAAACATCCTGTCATGCATATACTTTATGCCATCTTTTTATATTTACTTTATTCCCTGAAAGTATAAAGCATTTATAGACCCCGCGCGTCTAAAGTAATGATGATAGAAAAATGTGAAAACAAAGTTCCCTTTGAATCAGTAAGCTGTCTGTAAGGACGATAGGAGGGGGATATTTTCTACTTATTTCAATGTAGATGTCAGCAAAAAGAAGTAAATATTAAGGATAATGTTGTAAACCTGGAGAGTATGAGATGATCTTGCGTACTGTCAGAGCACTGATTTCTCTGACAGTACGTGCTGCGTGCAAAATCACTACATCAAATAAACCAGCCAAATCTCATAGAGATAAGAGTAAACAAACCAACAGCAGCAAAGACATTTATCAGTACTACAGTTCTACTGGAAACATTCATTTTTGCCACCTTTTATCATTGCCCCTATGTGTATAGTACGGGTTAAGAAAATCCGCAATAATACTTATTCTGAAGATGGATAAGGGCAAGTTGCTGTTGATGATTTTTTCTCAAACTGGTGAAAAAACTTGATGTACGTCAAAAAATGACGCATATTTGCGCGCGTTTTATTCATCTGGCTGGACGCCCGTACATGTCTCTCTATCAACACATGCTTGTTTTTTATGCGGTTATGGCAGCAATCGCATTTCTTATCACCTGGTTTCTTTCTCACGATAAGAAACGCATCCGTTTCTTAAGCGCCTTTCTGGTGGGGGCAACATGGCCGATGAGTTTCCCGGTGGCGCTGTTGTTTTCACTGTTTTAAATCTTACGCACTGGCTTGACGGCACCACGCAGACTTATATCATTTGGATGAATCGATAAATTTCACAAGTGGCTAAGGAGAAAGTATGTCGCATCTGGATGAAGTCATCGCGCGCGTGGATGCCGCGATTGAAGAGAGCGTCATTGCCCATATGAACGAATTATTAATCGTCCTGAGCGATGACGCGGAGTTAAGTCGGGAAGATCGCTACACCCAGCAGCAACGTCTGCGCACAGCGATCGCCCATCACGGTCGCAAGCATAAAGAAGATATGGAAGCGCGCCACGAACAGTTAACCAAAGGCGGCACCATCCTCTGATTAAAATGCGCGTCTGGCCACCAGCCAGGCGCCAACCACAAGTAAAATTGCGCCACAAATTGGGCCGATCAACGCCCGTAGTGGTACGCCCTGGCTGCGGAAGATATCCAGCACCAGACCGCCAATTAGCTGGCTGGCGACCAGTACTGCAATAGTTGTCGCCGCTCCCAAATTCTGATATCCGCTGATACTGGCGAAGACAAAAAAAGATCCAAGCAAGCCGGGTATAAGTGTCCACCAGCGTACGCTGGACACCAGTTCGCCAAACCCCGCCATGCCTTGTTTAAACCATAAAATAGAAACAAAGAGCACAATCCCTACCAGTGAGTTCAGCAACATGGCGATGAGAATGGTAGAGGAGGTCTGGGTGATGCGCACCATTAGCGTGTTCTGGACGACCAGACCAATCCCTGCGGCAATCAAAAAGGCAAGGGTAAGCGACTGATTCATCAGATTGCGTCCGGTTCACTGCGTTCGTCAAGTTGCAACTGCATAAATGTCAGATCCAGCCAGCGCCCAAATTTAGTGCCCACCTGCGGCATTTGTGCGGTGATGACAAATCCCAGCGACTGGTGCAGATGCAGCGAAGCCTGATTTTGCGATTCGATCCCGGCGACCATGACATGCTTCCCGCAATCCCGCGCTTCATCAATCAATCGGCTTAACAATTTACGCCCAAGACCTTTGCCCTGATGATCGGGATGGACATAAACCGAATGCTCCACGGTATGGCGAAAACCATCGAAACTACGCCAGTCGCCAAACGAGGCATATCCCGTCACTACGCCATCTTCTTCACTCACCAGCACCGGATAACCTGCTATGGTCCGCGCTTCAAACCAGGCAATGCGGTTATCTGCATCCACCGTTTGGTCATTCCAGATAGCCGCCGTATACAACACGGCGTGGTTATAAATTTCCGCAATGGCAGCACAGTCGGCTTTGCGGGCAAAACGGATGGACATGTCTGGCCTCGATAAAATAATGATAATGACGTTATCAATACTATCGAAAACAGCCCGAAGCAACGGATTCCTCGATGAAATTATTGCGTGTTGCAGAGGGGATGTGACGACTGCAAACAAAACCAATCCTGCGAGCCTGCTACTATTGATGGATTCATGCCAAAAGCACAGGAGAGCATTATGGGGCAACAAAAGCAGCGTAATCGACGTTGGGTTCTGGCCTCGCGTCCGCATGGCGCGCCGGTTCCGGAGAATTTTCGTCTTGAAGAAGATGATGTCGCCACACCGGGTGAAGGACAGGTATTACTGCGCACAGTTTATTTGTCACTGGACCCGTATATGCGTGGACGTATGAGCGATGAGCCATCTTATTCACCGCCGGTTGACATTGACGGCGTGATGGTCGGCGGTACGGTGAGCCGTGTCGTGGAGTCAAATCATCCTGATTACCAGCCTGGTGACTGGGTGCTGGGCTACAGTGGATGGCAGGACTATGACATATCCAGTGGTGATGATTTGGTGAAACTTGGCGATCATCCGCAAAATCCATCGTGGTCGCTGGGTGTGCTGGGGATGCCAGGCTTTACCGCTTATATGGGCCTGCTGGATATCGGTCAGCCCAAAGAAGGCGAAACGTTGGTGGTAGCTGCAGCGACAGGACCAGTGGGGGCGACGGTGGGGCAAATCGGCAAACTTAAAGGTTGCAGAGTGGTGGGGGTAGCTGGTGGCGCGGAAAAATGCCGCCATGCTACCGAGGTGTTGGGCTTCGATGTCTGCCTTGACCATCACGCGGATGATTTTGCCGAGCAACTGGCGAAAGCGTGCCCAAAAGGTATCGATATTTATTATGAAAACGTTGGCGGTAAGGTATTTGATGCGGTGCTACCGTTACTCAATACATCCGCGCGCATTCCCGTCTGCGGCTTAGTGAGCAGCTATAACGCTACAGAGCTACCACCCGGTCCGGATCGTTTACCCCTGTTGATGGCAACGGTGCTGAAAAAACGCATTCGCTTGCAAGGGTTTATTATTGGTCAGGATTATGGTCACCGTATCCATGAGTTTCAGCAGGAGATGGGACAATGGGTGAAAGAGGGGAAAATTCACTATCGTGAACAAATTACCAACGGTTTGGAGAACGCCCCACAGACGTTTATCGGCCTGCTGAAGGGTAAAAACTTTGGCAAAGTGGTGATCCGCGTGGCGGATGATGATTAAAGTTTCAACGGCGGCGTAAGGCCGCCATAAAAATCCAGGCAAAAAGCTTATTTTCAGCTTTAATTAACTGACCACATCATTGTTCTGCTGCTAATAACTACAAAGGTGAGTGGCTTATGATTATTCATTTTAACACACCAGGTGAACGCCTTCTGCTATGCAGGCAGGGTCGGAAAGAAAACACGCGAAGGAAGTAAAATGCCTGGAACGGAAAAAATGAAACATGTCAGTTTGACTATGCAGGTTGAGAACGACCTGAAACATCAACTAAGTATTGGCGCACTAAAACCTGGCGCACGCCTGATTACTAAAAATCTGGCGGAGCAATTAGGTATGAGTATTACACCTGTGCGTGAAGCATTATTACGTCTGGTTTCGGTGAATGCGCTTTCTGTCGCACCAGCGCAAGCATTTACAGTTCCGGAAGTGGGGAAACGTCAATTAGACGAAATCAATCGGATCCGCTACGAGCTGGAATTAATGGCAGTTACTCTGGCTGTTGAATACCTCACCCCGCAAGACCTGGCGGAACTAGAGGAATTGCTCGAGAAATTACAGCAGGCGCAAGAAAAGGGCGACATGGAACAAATCATTAATGCGAACAGGTTATTTCGCTTAGCGATTTATCATCGTTCAAATATGCCCATCCTGTGTGAGATGATTGAGCAACTGTGGGTCAGGATGGGACCTGGTTTACATTATCTTTATGAAGCGATTAATCCAGCGGAATTACAGGATCGTATAGAAAGCTATCATGAACTACTCGCCGCGTTGAAAGTAAAAGACAAAGAGCGATGCAGACATTGTCTTGCTGAAATTATGCAACAAAATGTTGCTATGTTATACCAGCAATATAATCGTTAAATTAAATGCCCGGCAAATACCGGGCATCAAGATAATCACTCAAATCGCCACGCAACATTCACGCCGATACCATAATTTCGCCCGGGCGCAGGTTCGTAATATCGCCCGTTCGACTCATTGACAATGACAGAACCAACGTATTCTTTATCGAATAAATTATCGACACGACCAAATAAATCCACAGTTAAATTGTGGAAATTGTATTTATACCCGGAGAATAAGCCGACGAGAGTATAAGACGGCGCTTTGGCCGTATTTTCATCATCGGCCATAATATCGCCCATATAACGCGCTTCCGTACCTGCATACCAGCCATCTTCCGGTACATAACCTATCGACGCAAAGCCCATATTACGGGCGATCCCTGGCATCCGGTTACCGTTACAATCATGTTCATTGCACACATTGCTGCGATAGGTCGCATCAAGCCAGGTCCAGGACGCTTTTACGCGAAAATCTCCCGCGAAACGTTGATCCCATGCCAGTTCAGCGCCTTGACGACGGGTCTTTCCGGCATTTTTGTAAGTCGTACGCCCACCGCTACTGTTATCGACAACAATTTCATCATCGGTGTCGGTCTGGAACAATGCGAGACTAAGCAGCCCATTACCAATACGCGTTTTACTGCCGATCTCAATTGTATCGTTGGTGGATGGTTTTAAACCAAAGTTCATACCGCTTTGACCGTCAGCACGATAAGACAGCTCATTAATCGTCGGCGTTTCAAAACCACGCCCGGCTGCCAGATAGATATTCCAGGCATCGGTCATTGCATATTTTAACGATCCGGCTGGTAGCCATTTGTGATAACTGGCATCACCACTGTCATCGCCGTTACCCGGAGTAATGTAATGATCGTTGGAATCAAACCATACGGAGCTGTAGCGCACGCCAGCATCCAGCGACAGTTTTTCGCTCAGCTGCCACTGCGTTTGTAAATAAGGATCGACGTTCCACATCAGATTGCGTTCGTCGCGGCGCAACTCACCTTTTTGCCCGTACTCCGGCACACCGCTGTTCAGGCGGAAGTTGTTGTAGCCTTTACGGTTTTCACTCATGTTTTCGTAGTTCAGGCCGGTAGTGAACGTGACCGGAACACCCAGTTCGCCACGGTGTGTCCAGCGGCTGTCTATCCCCTGGTAATGACGTTGTAGAGTAATCACACCGCCCGCATGCGATGGGTTAAGTTGGGGGGCCATTGGGATTGACTGGTACTGGGTCGTTTCTCGTTCTCCGGCATACATCATCACACTCATATCATCCTGCGAACTTAGGCTACGTTCATAGAGCAACCCAGCCTGAGTTTGCTTGATGGTTTTTCGCGTGTCGTACTGTTCAGCGCGTGGCGCTTGTTGCGGATTCGCCTTCCATTCTGCTTCGGTTAGCCCACCTGGGTCATCTGCTTTGATATCCACACTATTGAAAATCAGGCTTAATTTGCTGGCGTCATCAATGCGAACGCCCAGTTTGGCATTGGCTAAATTTTTCTGTGCGCCACTATGATCACGATAGCCGTGGGTCGTAAAACGCGTGGTTGAGACGGTGTAATCGACATCACCGGGCTGTGTGCCGTCTCCCGTTGCGCCCGTTGCTTTCAGCCCATAGCGCCAGCTGCCAAAACTGCCGTAGTAACTACTGGCTTCAATGGTTGGTGGCTGTTGTCCGGTCTGGGTGGTGACATTCATTACACCGCCAGACGCGTTGCCATACAGGGCAGAGAAGGGGCCACGCAGCACTTCCACATTTTGCACACTGCTTAAATCGATGTTGGATGTTTGCCCTTGCCCGTCGGGCATGGTGGCGGGAATACCGTCCACATACAGGCGAATACCGCGAATACCGTAAGTGGAGCGGGAGCCAAATCCGCGAATCGACAGCTGTAAATCTTGCGCATAGTTCTGCCGGTTTTGTACCTGCAAACCAGGCACGCCGGTCAGTGATTCGGACAAGTTAATGCGCGGTGTTGCCAGGCGCATCTCCTCGCCATCCACCACGCTTACTGCTGCTGGGGTATCCAGTTCTGAAACCACCTGCGGTGCGGCACTGACAATCATAGTCTGTTCATCAGCGGCAAAAACAACGGGGGAAAGGACAAGCAGTGCGGGCAAAACGGTCTGTCGGACGGAAAAAATCTTCATGAAAAAAGCCAGGTTAAGAATGGGAAAACGCCGTCATGGTAATGAAATTGTAAATTTATGGAAAATGAAACGGCACAATACGTTAAGTAATTGAGAAAATTGTAGTCGTAACGGCAAGAAATGCTCCACATTTGAGAAAATAATGATTACCATTCCCATTTATAACAAGAGCGTAACGATGATTACGCTTAGCGAAGCATTGTGAAGCAGCAAAAATATCGGTTCATCAAAGGGAGTCGTCATGCATTTACGTCATCTGTTTTCATCGCGCCTGCGTGGTTCATTACTGTTAGGTTCATTGCTTGTTGCTTCATCATTCAGTACGCAGGCCGCAGAAGAAATGCTGCGTAAAGCGGTAGGTAAAGGTGCCTACGAAATGGCTTATAGCCAGCAAGAAAACGCGCTGTGGCTCGCCACTTCGCAAAGCCGCAAACTGGATAAAGGTGGCGTGGTTTATCGTCTTGATCCGGTCACTCTGGAAGTGACGCAGGCGATCCATAACGATCTCAAGCCGTTTGGTGCCACCATCAATAACACGACTCAGACGTTGTGGTTTGGTAACACCGTAAACAGCGCGGTCACGGCGATAGATGCCAAAACGGGCGAAGTGAAAGGCCGTCTGGTGCTGGATGATCGTAAGCGCACGGAAGAGGTGCGCCCGCTGCAACCGCGTGAGCTGGTAGCTGATGATGCCACGAACACCGTTTACATCAGTGGTATTGGTAAAGAGAGCGTGATTTGGGTCGTTGATGGCGAGAATATCAAACTGAAAACCGCCATCCAGAACACCGGTAAAATGAGTACCGGTCTGGCGCTGGATAGCAAAGGTAAACGTCTTTACACCACTAACGCTGACGGCGAATTGATTACCATCGACACCGCCGACAATAAAATCCTCAGCCGTAAAAAGCTGCTGGATGACGGCAAAGATCACTTCTTTATCAACATCAGCCTTGATACCGCCAGGCAGCGTGCATTTATCACCGATTCTAAAGCCGCAGAAGTGCTAGTGGTCGATACCCGTAATGGCAATATTCTGGCGAAGGTTGCGGCACCGGAATCACTGGCTGTGCTGTTTAACCCAGCGCGTAATGAAGCCTACGTAACGCATCGTCAGGCAGGTAAAGTCAGTGTGATTGACGCGAAAAGCTATAAAGTGGTGAAAACGTTCGATACGCCGACTCATCCGAACAGCCTGGCGCTGTCTGCCGATGGTAAAACGCTGTATGTCAGTGTGAAACAAAAATCCACTAAACAGCAGGAAGCTACCCAGCCGGATGATGTGATTCGTATTGCGCTGTATTAGGTATGGCGAGGGTGAAAACTGAGAGACTTGCCTGACTTTTATCACGCCGCATCCGGCACCCTCGCTTCTAATCTGAATTTGCCCGGCACATAGCCGGGCAATTTTGCAATTAACTCGCCGTCTCTGGCTTAAACACAATTTCCTGTTTTTCTTCATCTTCCTCGACGACTGGCGCAGTGCTGTGTATTTCTGCAACGCGTTTGCGTACACCAAACCAGCCTACAACCAGCAGAATACCGATAATCGGCAGCGCCGCGATAGTATAAGTCCCGTTCGGGTAATCGAACGCCATCAGCACAAGGACACTCAGTAAAAACAGTAATGTCAGCCAGGAAGTGAAGGGCGCGCCAGGCAGTTTAAAACTGACATCCGCTGCTTTGCCTTCTTTAATCGCTTTACGCAGGCGCATCTGGCACACGATGATAAACGCCCATGAAGCGATGATTCCCAGCGACGCGAAGTTCAACACAATCTCAAATACGCGCGACGGCACCAGATAGTTAAGGAATACGCCAACAACATAAACGACCAGCGTCGCCAGGATCCCGGCATAAGGCACATGCTGACGACTCATTTTCGCCATGAAACTTGGTGCAGAGCCGCCCATCGCCATTGAGCGCAGAATACGTCCGGTGCAGTACAGACCTGAGTTCAGGCTGGAGAGGGCAGCGGTCAGCACCACAATGTTCATAATGCTGCCGATGTACGGCACACCCAGTTTAGAGAAAAACGTCACGAACGGACTTTGCCCCGCCTGATACGCGCTCCACGGCAATAACATAACCAGCAACACCACGGAGCCGACGTAAAACAGGCCAATACGCCAAATCACACTGTTAATGGCTTTAGGCACCATGGTCTGCGGATCTTTACATTCTCCGGCAGCTGTACCCACCATTTCAATGGAGGCAAAAGCAAACACTACACCCTGAATCAACACCAAAGCAGGCAGTAAACCGTGGGGAAAGAAACCGCCATTATCGGTAATTAAATGAAAGCCAGTGGTGTTGCCATCCAGCGGCTGACCGCTACCGAGGAACACTGTACCCACGACCAAAAAGGTCACGATGGCGAGCACTTTAATAAGCGCAAACCAGAACTCCATCTCCGCAAACCATTTCACACCAATCATATTCATGGTGCCAACGATGGTCAGCGCAGCGAGCGCAAAGACCCACTGCGGCACGCCGCCAAACGCACCCCAGTAATGCATATACAGAGCGACGGCGGTAATATCGACAATCCCCGTCATCGCCCAGTTGATGAAGTACATCCAGCCTGCAACGTAAGCGGCTTTCTCTCCTAAAAACTCGCGGGCATAAGAGACAAAACTGCCACTGGAAGGGCGGTGTAGCACCAGCTCACCCAATGCACGCAGAATAAAAAATGAAAACAGGCCGCAGATTAAATAGACCAGTGCCAGTGCTGGCCCCGCCATTTGCAGTCGGGCTCCAGCGCCTAAAAACAAGCCGGTGCCAATCGCGCCGCCGATGGCGATCATCTGTACCTGGCGATTGCCCATCGCTTTGTGATACCCCTCTTCGTGGGCATTAAGCCAGCGGCGTTTCGCGGCGTGCTGATCTGAAGTGTCGGTGTCGTGTTTACTCATTGCTCTCCCTGATTGCTTTAATGAAAAAGTCATATAAGTTGCCATGAACAATGTTTATTCATCCTGGCGATGATAGTTATCACCATTATTCTTTATGGGTATAAAACTATCGGCGCAGCATCCTACCCGTTATCGATAAACGATGCAAAACATCCCCTTACAATCCTGAAGGGGAATAATACAACTGACGAAAAAATGACAAATCCTTTTGCTGGTTAACCTGTGTACTGTCCTACACTTAATCTTTAAAAGATTGTGAGGGGCATATGATTAAGGTGTATGGCGTACCCGGATGGGGCTCTACAATCAGTGAGCTGATGCTATCACTGGCTGATATTCCTTATCAGTTCGTTGATGTCAGTGGTTTTGACCACGAGGGAACTTCACGCGAGTTATTGAAAACCCTGAACCCGTTGTGTCAGATTCCGACATTGGCGCTGGAAAATGACGAGATTATGACGGAGACAGCGGCGATTGCATTGATGGTTCTCGATCGTCGCCCGGACCTTGCGCCACCGGTTAGGCGCGCCGAACGTCAGCAGTTTCAACGGCTATTGGTCTGGCTGGTTGCTAATGTCTATCCAACGTTCACTTTCGCCGATTACCCTGAGCGTTGGGCTCCTGACGCGCCTGAACAGTTAAAGAAGAATGTTATTGAATATCGCAAATCGCTTTATATCTGGCTGAATTCACAACTGACCGCTGAACCTTATGCGTTTGGTGAGCAACTAACGCTGGTGGACTGTTATCTTTGCACAATGCGCACATGGGGGCCTGGGCATGAATGGTTTCAGGATAATGCCACGAATATCAGTGCGATTGCTGATGCTGTATGTCAGATACCAAAGTTACAAGAAGTACTAAAAAGGAATGCCATTATTTAACAACAATGCCGGAGATTAATGTTAATGAATCACTGGCGTAGTTAACTGGATATCCATTTGTTTGCTATGAATAGTAATTAAAGTTGGCACAACTATTTATATGATTGATGTAATTTCGTTTTTTATATGAAATATCAATTTAATATAATCCGAAAATAAAACATCTTTTCGCATGTAGAGAAACATGTCGATATGATAGTGCAGTGCAGATCATGTCATCAGGGTAGGGCGGTAGCGTATTTAATCAGGGAAAGATTACGCAACGCTGCTTTTTTGTATTGAACGATTCGCATTTTATGTTTAAAAATTGCGATATTCCTTATTTCCTGAAGCTGTTTTTATTGCTTATACATGATCAAATACTCCTTACATAATTAAGGAGAACAAAATGGAACTTAATACACGCCAACAATTTGTATTACTTAAATAGACCAGTGAAGGTACGTATCAGAATATCCGGTGAAGTGATTAATATTTCGTTGAATATTTCTCCGGATTTTTGAAACCTGCTGCTGTAGAAATTCTGAACAGGAGGAATTATGCCTTTAGCAGCCAAACTTACCGACAAAGGCACCCAGCACGACGGTTATTACGAGACCGTCATCACCGCCGGGTCATCCACCGTTTTTATCGATGGTCTCCCCGCAGCCCGTCAGGGAGATCCGCTGACGCCGCATGCTAAACCGAAGCATCCCCCTCATCCCCGTAAAATCGCCAGAGGTTCTTCAACCGTCTTTATTGACGGCCTGCCCGCCGCCAGAACCGGTGATGCTGTTGACTGCGGCGGCGTGGTTATTGGTGGCGGCACGGTAAATATAGGCTGATATGTCTGAGAGGTATTTATGACCTTAAAAGGTCTTCGCTTTACGCTGGAGGTTGACGGCCAGGAGCCGGACACCTTTGCAGTGGTGAGCTTCCGGTTAGTCCAGAACCAGTCATATCCGTTTGTGATGAGTGTGG
>NZ_VNXM01000029.1:0-70353 GCF_009820205.1 Escherichia sp. HH26CH | reverse complement strand
GACTGCAGGCAGAGAAAACTGGCCGATTTTCTCTGCACAGGAGGGATAATACAAGGCCTGATAAGCGTAGCGCATCATGCACGCTCGCATTGTTAACGCCATTAAATATCGATATTCGCCGCTTTCAGGGCATTCTCTTCGATAAACGCACGGCGCGGTTCAACGGCGTCGCCCATCAGCGTGGTGAACAACTGATCGGCAGCAATCGCATCTTTAACGGTAACGCGCAGCATACGACGGCTTTCCGGGTCCATGGTGGTTTCCCACAGCTGTTCCGGGTTCATCTCGCCCAGACCTTTATAACGCTGGATGGAGAGGCCGCGACGGGACTCTTTCACCAGCCAGTCCAGCGCCTGCTCGAAGCTGGCTACCGGCTGACGACGCTCACCACGTTCGATAAACGCATCTTCTTCCAGCAGACCACGCAATTTCTCGCCCAGCGTGCAGATACGACGATATTCGCCGCCGGTGATAAACTCGTGATCCAGCGGATAGTCAGTATCCACACCGTGGGTACGCACGCGAACAATCGGTTCAAACAGGTTTTGATCAGCATTGGTGTGGACATCAAACTTCCACTGGCTGCCGTGCTGTTCTTTGTCGTTCAGTTCGCTGACCAACGCGTTCACCCAACGGGTAACGGTCTGCTCATCAGAGAGGTCGGCTTCCGTCAGCGTCGGCTGATAGATAAGCTCTTTCAGCATTGCTTTCGGATAACGACGCTCCATGCGGTTGATCATTTTCTGCGTCGCGTTGTACTCAGACACCAGTTTCTCTAACGCTTCGCCAGCCAATGCCGGTGCACTGGCGTTGGTATGCAGCGTTGCACCATCCAGCGCGATAGAGATCTGGTATTGATCCATCGCTTCGTCGTCTTTAATGTACTGTTCCTGCTTGCCTTTCTTCACTTTGTACAGCGGCGGCTGAGCGATGTAGACGTGACCGCGTTCAACGATTTCCGGCATCTGACGATAGAAGAAGGTCAACAGCAGCGTACGAATGTGCGAGCCGTCGACGTCCGCATCGGTCATGATGATGATGCTGTGGTAACGCAGTTTGTCCGGGTTGTACTCGTCACGACCGATACCACAACCAAGCGCGGTGATCAGCGTCGCCACTTCCTGGGAAGAGAGCATCTTATCGAAGCGCGCTTTCTCGACGTTGAGGATTTTACCCTTCAGCGGCAGAATCGCCTGGTTCTTGCGGTTACGCCCCTGCTTCGCAGAGCCGCCCGCGGAGTCCCCTTCCACAAGGTACAGTTCAGAGAGCGCCGGGTCGCGTTCCTGACAGTCCGCCAGTTTACCCGGCAGGCCCGCTAAATCCAGCGCACCTTTACGACGGGTCATTTCACGAGCGCGACGCGCAGCTTCACGGGCACGAGCAGCATCGATAATTTTGCCGACTACGATTTTCGCGTCGGTTGGGTTTTCCAGCAGGTATTCTGCCAGCAGTTCGTTCATCTGCTGTTCAACCGCCGATTTCACCTCAGAAGAAACCAGTTTGTCTTTGGTCTGAGAGGAGAATTTCGGGTCCGGCACTTTTACGGAAACGACGGCAATCAGGCCTTCACGCGCATCGTCACCGGTGGCGCTGACTTTGGCTTTTTTGCTGTAGCCTTCTTTATCCATGTAGGCGTTCAGAGTACGGGTCATCGCCGCACGGAAGCCTGCCAGGTGAGTACCGCCATCACGCTGCGGAATGTTGTTGGTAAAGCAGTAGATGTTTTCCTGGAAGCCATCATTCCACTGCAATGCAACTTCAACGCCGATACCGTCTTTTTCGGTGGAGAAGTAGAAGATATTCGGGTGGATCGGCGTTTTGTTTTTGTTCAGATATTCAACGAACGCCTTGATACCGCCTTCGTAGTGGAAGTGGTCTTCTTTGCCGTCGCGCTTGTCGCGCAGACGAATGGAAACGCCAGAGTTGAGGAACGACAACTCACGCAGGCGTTTCGCCAGAATGTCATATTCGAATTCGGTCACATTGGTGAAGGTTTCGAGGCTTGGCCAGAAACGCACCATGGTGCCGGTTTTTTCAGTCTCGCCGGTAACCGCCAGCGGAGCCTGCGGTACACCGTGTTCGTAGATCTGACGGTGAATTTTACCCTCGCGCTGGATAACCAGCTCCAGTTTTTGCGACAGGGCGTTTACTACCGAAACACCAACGCCGTGCAGACCGCCGGACACTTTATAGGAGTTATCGTCAAATTTACCGCCTGCGTGCAGGACGGTCATGATCACTTCCGCCGCCGATACGCCCTCTTCCGGGTGAATACCGGTCGGAATGCCGCGCCCGTCATCCTGTACAGAGACAGAGTTATCGGCGTGAATGGTGACGATAATTTCTTTACAGTGACCCGCGAGCGCTTCGTCGATAGCGTTATCTACCACCTCGAATACCATGTGGTGCAGACCGGTGCCGTCATCCGTGTCGCCGATATACATACCCGGGCGCTTACGCACCGCATCCAGCCCTTTCAGGACTTTGATACTGGAGGAGTCATAAGAATTCGACATCAACGTTTCTCGCTCATTTATTCTTGGGTTAATCCGTTATTTTACCCTTTTCCACGGTAAACATCTTCGAATTTTCGTCCGACATGTCTATTACGTGTTCAGCACTGATCGCGCTGACAAAGACCTGTGATTGCGTCGCTTTTAAGCGGCTGGCAAGCAGCCCGCGACGCTCATCATCAAGCTCAGAGGCAAAATCATCTATCAGGTAGAGACACCGCCGCCCGCTTTCACGGGTGAGGAACTCTCCTTGCGCCAGACGTAAGGCGCACATCAACAGCTTAAGCTGCCCACGCGATAAGGTATCTTCCACCGGCGCACCGTCGGCGCGAATGCGTAAGTCCGCTTTATGCGGACCGTGCGCGGTGTAGGTTAACTGGCGATCGCGTTCAAAATTACGTTCCAGCACCTCAGCATATTCTGTCTCTTTCTCCCAGCCGCGCTGAAAAGAGAAAGTCAGAGTAAACTCCGGGAGAAATTGCTTACAGGTATCGGCCATATCAGCGGCGATACCGGCGCTGTACTCCGCGCGCCAGGTACTGATTTGTTCTGCCAGCGGGATCAGTTCTTTGTCCCACGGGCGTAGCTGTTCATAACGAGTCACCTGGCGCAGTGCCGCATTGCGCTGCTTGAGTAATCGCTTGAGATTGCTCCAGGCGGTGAAAAATCCGGGTTCGTTGTGAAAGCATCCCCAGTCGAGGAAAGCTCTTCTGTATTTGGGGCCGCCGTTGAGTAAAGTAAACCCTTCTGGCGTTATCAGTTGCATCGGCATCAGGTGCGCCAGCTCGGCGACCTTATGCCCGTCAGTACCGTCGATGCGGACTTTGCTGTCGCCCTGTTTATCTTTGGTTAGGCCAATCGCCGTCTCGCGCTCTTCGCCCTGTAAACGCCCATGGAGAATAAACGCCTCCTGCTCGTGGCGAATAACACGGCCAATCTGCAAACTGCGAAACGCCCGACCGTGGCCGAGCGTATAGATGGCTTCCAGCACGCTGGTTTTGCCACTGCCGTTGGCACCTACCAGAAAGTTAAAGCCGGGAGATAAAGCGAGATCCGCGGTTTCAATGTTGCGGAAATCGCGGATCAACAAGCGGGTGAGGGACATTACAGTCTCATTGGCATGACAACATAGGCAGCCGACTGTGATGCGGCATCTTCAATCTGCACACTGGAAACCGAATCGGTCAGCATCATGCGCACGTTTTCGCATTTCAGCGCGTTCAGAACATCCAGCACATAGCTGACGTTGAAGCCAATTTCCATCTCCGCACCGCTATAGGTAACGTCGAGGATCTCTTCCGCTTCTTCCTGTTCCGGGTTATTGGCGGTGATTTTCAGCTGATTTTCGCTGACATACAGACGCACGCCGCGGAATTTCTCGTTGGAGAGGATCGCCGCACGGGCAAACGCTTGCTTGAGCAGATCGCAGCCTGCTTCCAGATGTTTGTCCGGGTTCTTCGGCAGAACACGGCGGTAATCCGGGAAGCGACCATCCACCAGTTTGGAAGTGAAGATAAAGTCGCCGACGTGGGCACGTATATTGTTACTGCCAATTTGCACGCGCAGCGGATTGTCGCCGCCGTCGAGCATACGCATCAGTTCAATCACACCTTTACGCGGCACGATCACCGAATGGCTTGGCAAAGACTGACCAATTGGCATGGAACAGACCGCCAGACGGTGACCGTCGGTCGCCACGGTGCGCAGTTCTTCACCTTCGGTTTCGAACAGCATACCGTTTAAGTAATAGCGAACATCCTGATGCGCCATCGAAAACTGAGTCGCTTCAATCAGACGCTTCATCGTCGCCTGCGGCAGGGTAAATTCGACTTCGCTCTGCCAGTCATCGAGGTTCGGGAAATCTGCTGCTGGCAGGGTGGAAAGCGAAAAACGGCTACGCCCGGAACGCACCAGCATCCGCTCACCTTCCAGTTGCACGGCAATTTCCGCGCCTTCAGGCAGACCACGGCAGATATCAAAGAATTTGCGCGCCGGAACGGTCGTCGCCCCTGGTTCGTGCGGCTGAACCAGCGCAACACGTGCCACCATTTCCATCTCGAGATCGGTACCGGTCAGCGACAACGTACCGTCAGCAACCTGTAACAGCAGATTACCGAGAATCGGTAGCGTAGGACGACCACCTAACGGACCGCTCACCTGTTGTAGCGGTTTTAATAAATGCTCACGTTCTACGGTAAATTTCATAGGTTTACGATGACAATGTTCTGATTAAATTTGAAAAATCTTCTTTGATATCGTGGCTCTCTTCACGCAACTGCTCGATCTTCCGGCAAGCATGAAGCACCGTTGTGTGGTCACGACCACCAAACGCATCGCCAATCTCCGGCAGACTGTGGTTAGTCAACTCTTTCGCCAGCGCCATCGCCATCTGGCGCGGACGCGCCACCGAGCGGGATCGACGCTTGGAAAGGAGATCCGCAACTTTGATCTTGTAGTACTCTGCCACCGTCTTCTGAATATTGTCGATGGTGACCAGTTTTTCCTGCAATGCCAGCAAGTCGCGCAGCGCCTCACGCACGAAGTCGATGGTGATCGCCCGTCCGGTAAAGTTGGCGTTAGCAATGACGCGGTTCAACGCCCCTTCCAGCTCACGTACGTTAGAGCGTAGACGCTTGGCGATAAAGAACGCCACTTCGCCCGGCAAACGAATGTCGTTTTCGTCGGCCTTTTTCATCAGGATCGCCACGCGGGTTTCTAACTCTGGCGGTTCGATCGCCACAGTCAGTCCCCAACCGAAGCGGGATTTCAGACGATCCTCAACGCCGTTGATCTCTTTCGGATAGCGATCCGAGGTGAGAATGATCTGCTGGTTACCTTCCAACAGGGCGTTGAAGGTGTGGAAAAACTCTTCCTGAGATCGTTCTTTATTAGCAAAAAACTGAATATCGTCGATCAGCAGTGCATCTACGGAACGGTAGTAGCGTTTAAACTCTTCGATCGCGTTGTTTTGCAGGGCTTTAACCATGTCCTGAACAAAGCGCTCGGAGTGCATATAAACCACTTTGGCATTCGGCTTACGCGCCATAATGCCGTTACCCACCGCATGCAGCAGGTGAGTTTTACCCAGACCCGTGCCGCCATAAAGGAACAACGGGTTATAGGCACCGCCAGGGTTATCAGCCACCTGACGAGCCGCCGCGCGCGCCAGTTGGTTAGATTTACCTTCAACGAAGTTATCAAACGTGTGTTTGACGTTTACGTTAGAACGATAGGTCGGTTCTGCCGGAGCCGGGACGTTATCCCAACCGGAACGCGTAGAAGGCGCAACACGTTGCGGCTGCACCTGAGCTGCCTGAGCAGGTGCAACTGTATTGCTGGCTGCAGCTTTCAGTGTTTGTGTTACGGGCTTTGTGCCCACTTCAAAACGCAGCTGTGGGGCATCCGCTCCGCAGAAACTGGTTAGCAGTCCATTGATATTATTAAGGTACTTGTCCCGTACCCAATCGAGGACAAAACGGTTTGGCGCGTACAGGGCCAGCGTGTTATCGCTCAGTTCCGCCTGCAATGGGCGTATCCACATACTGAATTCTGTGGCTGGTAACTCATCCTGCAATCGGGCAAGACACTGCTGCCAAAGCGAAAGTGACACGGCGGACTCCACTCGAACAAAAGTCGATAATGACTAAGGCTGAAACATTCATGATTGTTGACGTACGTCGAAAAGACCCTGCTTGAGGGTGACGCACGAACCGCTGTCTGCGGTTATATGCCCGATCAAGATCCTGCTAAACGATCGGGACCGCGGATCATAGCCTAAACTGCGCAAGAGATCTTCTGTTTCTCACAGATTTTCCCGATTTATCCACAGGATGATCCAGGACTCGCTAAGTGTAAACGATCCTGCCGCGAGGCGGGCACGATTTACGCCGCATATTGGAAAATTTAATGACCATAGACAAAAATTGGCTTAATCGATCTAATAAAGATCCAGGACGATCCTTGCGCTTTACCCGTCAGCCCGTATAATCCTCCACCCGGCGCGCCATGCTGGTTTTCACCGGTGTGAGGCCGTACGTTTTCCCTGCGAAAAGGTGCGGAAAAGCGCGGTAAATAAGGAAAGAGAATTGACTCCGGAGTGTACAATTATTACAATCCGGCCTCTTTAATCACCCATGGCTTCGGTGTCCATCGTTTCATTTTTCGGCGGATATCCAATAAAGCCATTGAATTTATTCAAGTTTAGGTAGAAATCGCCATGAAACGCACTTTTCAACCGTCTGTACTGAAGCGCAACCGTTCTCACGGCTTCCGTGCTCGTATGGCTACTAAAAATGGTCGTCAGGTTCTGGCACGTCGTCGTGCTAAAGGCCGCGCTCGTCTGACCGTTTCTAAGTAATAAAGCTAACCCCTGAGTGGTTAAGCTCGCATTTCCCAGGGAGTTACGCTTGTTAACTCCCAGTCAATTCACATTCGTCTTCCAGCAGCCACAACGGGCTGGCACGCCGCAAATTACCATTCTCGGCCGCCTGAATTCGCTGGGGCATCCCCGTATCGGTCTTACAGTCGCCAAGAAAAACGTTCGACGCGCCCATGAACGCAATCGGATTAAACGTCTGACGCGTGAAAGCTTCCGTCTGCGCCAACATGAACTCCCGGCTATGGATTTCGTGGTGGTGGCGAAAAAAGGGGTTGCCGACCTCGATAACCGTGCTCTCTCGGAAGCGTTGGAAAAATTATGGCGCCGCCACTGTCGCCTGGCTCGCGGGTCCTGATAGCCCTCATTCGGGTCTATCAACGCCTGATTAGTCCGCTACTCGGGCCGCATTGTCGTTTCACTCCAACCTGTTCAAGCTACGGAATTGAGGCATTGCGCAGGTTTGGAGTGATAAAAGGCAGTTGGTTGACGGTGAAACGCGTATTAAAATGCCACCCTTTACACCCTGGTGGTGACGATCCCGTCCCGCCCGGACCATTTGATACCAGAGAACACTAACGATGGATTCGCAACGCAATCTTTTAGTCATCGCTTTGCTGTTCGTGTCTTTCATGATCTGGCAAGCCTGGGAGCAGGATAAAAACCCGCAACCTCAGGCCCAACAGACCACGCAGACAACGACCACCGCAGCGGGTAGCGCCGCCGACCAGGGCGTACCGGCCAGTGGCCAGGGGAAACTGATCTCGGTTAAGACCGACGTGCTTGATCTGACCATCAACACCCGTGGTGGTGATGTTGAGCAAGCTCTGCTGCCTGCTTACCCGAAAGAGCTGAACTCTACCCAGCCGTTCCAGCTGCTGGAAACTTCACCGCAGTTTATTTATCAGGCACAGAGCGGTCTGACCGGTCGTGATGGCCCGGATAACCCGGCTAACGGCCCGCGTCCGCTGTATAACGTTGAAAAAGACGCTTATGTGCTGGCTGAAGGTCAAAACGAACTGCAGGTGCCGATGACGTATACCGACGCGGCAGGCAACACGTTTACCAAAACGTTTGTCCTGAAACGTGGTGATTACGCTGTCAACGTCAACTACAACGTGCAGAACGCTGGCGAGAAACCGCTGGAGATCTCCACCTTTGGTCAGTTGAAGCAATCCATTACACTGCCACCGCATCTCGACACCGGAAGCAGCAACTTCGCACTGCACACCTTCCGTGGCGCGGCGTACTCCACGCCTGACGAGAAGTACGAGAAATATAAGTTTGATACCATTGCCGATAACGAAAACCTGAACATCTCTTCGAAAGGTGGTTGGGTGGCGATGCTGCAACAGTATTTCGCGACTGCGTGGATCCCGCATAACGACGGTACCAACAACTTCTACACCGCTAATCTGGGTAACGGCATCGCCGCTATCGGCTATAAATCTCAGCCGGTACTGGTTCAGCCTGGTCAGACTGGCGCAATGAACAGCACCCTGTGGGTTGGCCCGGAAATCCAGGACAAAATGGCAGCAGTTGCTCCGCACCTGGATCTGACCGTTGATTACGGTTGGTTGTGGTTCATCTCTCAGCCGCTGTTCAAACTGCTGAAATGGATCCATAGCTTTGTGGGTAACTGGGGCTTCTCCATTATCATCATCACCTTTATCGTTCGTGGCATCATGTACCCGCTGACCAAAGCGCAGTACACCTCCATGGCGAAGATGCGTATGCTGCAGCCGAAGATTCAGGCAATGCGTGAGCGTCTGGGCGATGACAAACAGCGTATCAGCCAGGAAATGATGGCGCTGTACAAAGCTGAGAAGGTTAACCCGCTGGGCGGCTGCTTCCCGCTGCTGATCCAGATGCCAATCTTCCTGGCGTTGTACTACATGCTGATGGGTTCCGTTGAACTGCGTCAGGCACCGTTTGCACTGTGGATCCACGACCTGTCAGCACAGGACCCGTACTACATCCTGCCGATCCTGATGGGCGTAACGATGTTCTTCATTCAGAAGATGTCGCCGACCACTGTGACCGACCCGATGCAGCAGAAGATCATGACCTTTATGCCGGTCATCTTCACCGTGTTCTTCCTGTGGTTCCCGTCAGGTCTGGTGCTGTACTATATCGTCAGCAACCTGGTTACCATTATTCAGCAACAGCTGATTTACCGTGGTCTGGAAAAACGTGGCCTGCATAGCCGCGAGAAGAAAAAATCCTGATTCGGTGAGTTTTCGCTAAAATAAGGGCGGTCAGTTGACCGCCTTTTTTCTTTTCGTAGGGCGGATAAGCACCGCGCATCCGCCACACAAAGTAACAGGAACATCATGAGCGATAATGACACTATCGTAGCCCAGGCCACGCCTCCGGGACGTGGCGGCGTTGGCATCCTGCGCATCTCCGGCCTCAAAGCCCGTGAGGTTGCCGAAACCGTGCTGGGTAAACTGCCTAAGCCGCGCTACGCCGATTATCTTCCGTTTAAAGACGCCGATGGCAGCGTGCTCGATCAGGGGATTGCGCTATGGTTCCCTGGCCCGAACTCATTCACCGGCGAAGATGTGCTGGAACTGCAAGGTCACGGCGGTCCGGTGATCCTCGACCTGCTGTTAAAACGCATTCTGACTATTCCCGGCCTGCGGATTGCTCGCCCTGGTGAGTTTTCCGAACGCGCATTTCTGAACGATAAACTCGACTTAGCCCAGGCCGAAGCGATTGCAGACCTTATCGACGCCAGCTCGGAACAGGCGGCGCGCTCAGCGCTAAACTCGCTGCAAGGCGCGTTCTCCGCACGGGTTAACCATCTGGTGGAAGCCCTCACCCACTTGCGCATTTACGTCGAAGCGGCAATTGATTTCCCCGATGAAGAGATCGATTTCCTCTCCGACGGCAAAATTGAAGCCCAGCTCAATGACGTGATTGCCGATCTCGACGCAGTACGCGCCGAGGCTCGTCAGGGCAGCTTGTTACGCGAAGGGATGAAAGTCGTCATTGCCGGGCGTCCAAACGCCGGTAAATCAAGCCTACTGAACGCGCTGGCGGGCCGTGAAGCGGCAATCGTGACTGATATCGCCGGAACCACGCGTGACGTGCTGCGTGAGCATATCCACATTGACGGAATGCCGCTGCATATCATCGATACCGCCGGACTACGTGAAGCCAGTGACGAAGTTGAACGTATTGGGATCGAGCGCGCGTGGCAGGAAATTGAACAGGCCGACCGCGTGCTGTTTATGGTTGATGGCACTACGACAGACGCTGTTGATCCAGCAGAGATCTGGCCGGAATTTATCGCCCGTCTGCCAGCGAAACTGCCGATCACTGTGGTGCGCAATAAAGCCGATATCACCGGCGAAACGCTGGGGATGAGTGAAGTGAACGGTCACGCGTTAATTCGTCTCTCGGCAAGGACTGGTGAAGGCGTGGATGTGCTGCGTAACCATCTCAAACAGAGCATGGGCTTTGACACCAACATGGAAGGCGGCTTCCTGGCGCGTCGTCGTCACCTACAGGCACTGGAACAGGCGGCAGAGCACCTGCAACAGGGTAAAGCGCAACTGTTAGGAGCCTGGGCAGGCGAGCTGCTGGCGGAAGAACTGCGTCTGGCGCAGCAGAATTTAAGCGAGATCACCGGAGAATTTACTTCTGACGACCTGCTGGGGCGAATTTTCTCCAGCTTCTGTATTGGTAAGTGAGTCGTCTAAATTGATATAAAGGGCACTGTTCCGTTCTGGGGAAACTAACTATCAGAACGGAACAGCGCTTGTTTTTTATGAGCATCCTGCACCAAAACTGCATTTGCTACTGGCTGGAGCGACTTTAAACACCTTGCAGTCCTGTCTTTACAGAGAACGATATTGCTTTAACCTATTAAGCTCCTCTTGCGGAAAGTTAAATTCGTCTACTGCTTTCCAGAATAGTTCTTTAAGTACAGGATTGCCATTTGCCTGACTTATTACAGATTTACCTTCATTATTCTTTTCTTCCAGCTGCATCATCACATCTTTAAGGTAATTTTCATTTTCACCAACCACAATTTTGAATATTTTCAGCCAGAGTCCCATATGTATATCATCCCCGTTATTTACCACATGAGAGAATGGCTTGCCATCAAAGTCACGGGTAAACTGCTCCACAATTTCATCGAAAGTGAATCCGTGTTGCAACGCCAGGCGAATCGCCGCATTCAGATATACGTCAATGACCTGTTTACTCATTTTCTTAAAGCTTGCAATATGCAAAGAGCAGACGGCATTATTTCTGCTCAGCGACAGTAGTTCGCTCACCACATCTTTATCATTTTCATAATGGCTGGCTATCACATCAGCTGTCTCCATCCAGGCGGCAACAATCTCCGTATACCCTTTCACTATCGCAGAATATAAGCCTGATGCCTTCGTCCATTTGTCTGACTCCCCCGTCCATTTTTCTCTTGCTGCCATCAGTTTCAATATATCTTCTTTATTTATTTCATTTTTAAACATTTTGGCTTTTATATTGGCGAGCAATATATTAACAACATTATAATTATTGGTTTTAATAGCGCTATTTAAATCATAAGTTGAGCATATTTTTTTTCCTATATTAAGAAGTATTTCATTTTTATTTACCCCAAACTCTTTCTCAAAGTCATCTATCGCCAAGAACAATGCCTTGACACTTTCTTTTTTATTTTTTGATAACGCTACAGAAATCGCGCTCACACCACGGTTATCTTTCGCAAGGAGTAGAGTTTCCAGGTCTTCCCGGCTAAAGTTAAATTTTCGGGCCAACTCTTTTAAATTTGTTATATATTCATTAATCTTATTAAGATTATCGTGTTGCAGTGACATATATAACCCATATGTTCCCCCTGGTCCTTTAGCAGCAAGAATCTCAAGAACCTTTGATACTGTCATTTCTTGGGAATTTCTTAACTTATCGAAAAAAAGAACAATATTTTCATACGTCCCCATTTGCATTAATAGATATAATGCTGATGGTGATAATGGTGGTTGCAATTCATTTTCTATACCACTTAATAAATGGGCCTGCTCTCGAGGGAGATAAGGAATTATGCCTACACACTCGGAGCAAATCTCTGTTTTTACCCATTTTATATTCGCCAACTCAATATTTATAAATGATTGTAATGACCCAAAAGAATCACAGTTTTTTGCTTTATAGCGTACTGCAGTATTGGTTGCATTAGGATCATAAAAGGATACAACATATTCAGTTTCTCCGGCAGGCGTTTGTTTTATCCTCAAGCGGACGGCCATAGCGTGTTTTTGAGATTTAACGATTGCCGCCATATGCGTTAACTTCTCTTTTTCCATTCTGTGAAAGAAGACAGATAATATCTCCCCGAACTTGTCACTAGCAACGACGCATGTACCTGGTGGTGGATTGTTTATTAGATTATCAAATTGCTGATCAAGCTCGTATGGAAAATGTTGCTGTATCCCTTCTGGAGTTGAATAGCATTCCTTCAATGGAACTTTACCTGTATTTTCATTCATTGAATCTATACAATACTGCAGAGAAATATGCCTGCACACGACTAAATCTTCTGGTTTTTCATTAAAATAAACCTTACAGTTATAATCTACAATATCATATTTACTATTAGCTTTTTTCTGCTCTTTAGTAAAACTCTCATCATCTGCGTTCGTATGAGAGCGAATAAAAATATCTTTGAGGGATGTTGTAAGCGCAGGCGGTACAAAAATCTGTGTAGCATACTTTCCTTCAGCATCCCCCACAGTTACAATCATACTTTCAGGGTCTTGCTCAGATGTGGAGACAATAATAATAAGTCCACCACCGATAAAAACCCATGGTTCAATCTCACTGCTATTATTAACAAAATCACTTAATGAACCCGCTTTTTCAAGTGAATAAAATGAAGGATTTTTAAGATACGACACTATATCGTCAACGATTAATTGAGTTTTATTTTTTCCTCCATCCAAATCAGGTATGAAAGAAGAAGATTGTACACATACTCTGCTAACAGTTACGTTATCAACCATTTTCTTTCTCCTCATTCATATGAAAGTTGTAGTAATAATAAGGTTACTATTTAAATATCAACTATCAAATTTCGCTCATTTATAGAGTTATTCGTCTTTTTACGTCATTTCCCTATAAGGTCATCGACCTGGTAATGAGGTGAGTAAACCGCGACACGTCAACGTGGGAAAAAGCTCCTTGTAATGGTATCCCTATAATCAATGCCATCACCTTCAACAATAATGATAAAAATTAAAAAATTATCCACCCACGGATTTATGTTAATATTCCGTATGCGCCAGCTCCCACAAACACAGCCAATAACTAATTGTGATTCGATTCACATTTAAACAATTTCAGCATAGACAAATTTCTTGAGTATTATACTGTAGCCTCGTGTCTTTCGAGGATAAGTGCATTATGAATATCTTACATATATGTGTGACCTCAAAATGGTTCAATATTGACAACAAGATTGTCGATCACCGCCCTTGATTTGCCCTTCTGTAGCCATCACCAGAGCCAAACCGATTAGATTCAATGTGATCGATTCGTTTGCTATATCTTAATTTTGCTTTTTGCAAAGGCTGTCTCTCATTTATTTACTTGTTTTAGTAAATGATGGTCTTGGCATATATAACTGGCGAATTAATAGATATTGCAAATATCATATTCACAGGGATCACTGTAATTAAAATAAATGAAGGATTATGTAATGGAAAACTTTAAACATCTCCCTGAACCATTCCGCATTCGTGTTATTGAGCCAGTAAAACGTACGACTCGCGCTTACCGTGAAGAGGCAATTATTAAATCCGGTATGAACCCGTTCCTACTGGATAGTGAAGATGTGTTTATCGATTTACTGACCGACAGCGGCACCGGGGCAGTGACGCAGAGTATGCAGGCCGCGATGATGCGCGGCGACGAAGCCTACAGCGGCAGCCGCAGCTACTATGCGTTAGCCGAGTCAGTGAAAAATATCTTTGGTTATCAATACACCATTCCGACTCACCAGGGCCGTGGTGCAGAACAAATCTATATTCCGGTACTGATTAAAAAACGCGAGCAGGAAAAGGGCCTGGATCGCAGCAAAATGGTGGCGTTCTCTAACTATTTCTTTGATACCACTCAGGGCCATAGCCAGATTAACGGCTGTACCGTGCGTAACGTCTATATCAAAGAAGCCTTCGATACTGGCGTGCGTTACGACTTTAAAGGCAACTTTGACCTTGAGGGATTAGAACGCGGTATTGAAGAAGTTGGCCCGAATAACGTGCCGTATATCGTTGCAACCATCACCAGTAACTCCGCAGGTGGTCAGCCGGTTTCACTGGCAAACTTAAAAGCGATGTACAGCATCGCGAAGAAATACGATATTCCGGTGGTCATGGACTCCGCACGCTTTGCCGAAAACGCCTATTTCATCAAGCAGCGTGAAGCAGAATACAAAGACTGGACTATCGAGCAGATCACCCGCGAAACCTACAAATATGCCGATATGCTGGCCATGTCCGCCAAGAAAGATGCAATGGTGCCGATGGGCGGCCTGCTATGCGTGAAAGACGACAGCTTCTTTGATGTGTACACCGAGTGCAGAACCCTTTGCGTGGTACAGGAAGGCTTCCCGACATATGGCGGCCTGGAAGGCGGCGCGATGGAGCGTCTGGCGGTAGGTCTGTATGACGGCATGAATCTGGACTGGCTGGCTTATCGTATCGCGCAGGTGCAGTATCTGGTCGATGGTCTGGAAGAGATTGGCGTTGTCTGCCAACAGGCGGGCGGTCACGCGGCGTTCGTTGATGCCGGTAAACTGCTGCCGCATATCCCGGCAGATCAATTCCCGGCACAGGCGCTGGCCTGCGAACTGTATAAAGTTGCCGGTATCCGTGCGGTAGAAATTGGTTCTTTCCTGTTAGGCCGCGATCCGAAAACCGGTAAACAGTTGCCGTGCCCGGCTGAGCTGCTGCGTTTAACCATTCCGCGCGCAACCTATACCCAAACACATATGGACTTCATTATTGAAGCCTTCAAACATGTGAAAGAGAACGCGGCGAATATTAAAGGGTTAACCTTTACCTATGAGCCAAAAGTATTGCGTCACTTCACCGCAAAACTGAAAGAAGTTTAATTAATACATTCAGAGTGGCTATAAGGATGTTAGCCACTCTAACTCCCTACATCTTCAATAACAAAAATAGCCTTCCTCTAAAGGTGGCATCATGACTGATCAAGCTGAAAAAAAGCACTCTGCATTTTGGGGTGTTATGGTTATAGCAGGTACAGTAATCGGTGGAGGTATGTTTGCTTTACCTGTTGATCTTGCCGGTGCCTGGTTTTTCTGGGGTGCCTTTATCCTTATCATTGCCTGGTTTTCAATGCTTCATTCCGGGTTATTATTATTAGAAGCAAATTTAAATTATCCCGTCGGCTCCAGTTTTAACACCATCACCAAAGATTTAATCGGTAACACCTGGAACATTATCAGCGGTATTACCGTTGCCTTCGTTCTCTATATCCTCACTTATGCCTATATCTCTGCTAATGGTGCGATCATTAGTGAAACGATATCAATGAATTTGGGTTATCACGCTAATCCACGTATTGTCGGGATCTGCACAGCCATTTTCGTTGCCAGCGTATTGTGGATAAGCTCGTTAGCCGCCAGCCGTATTACCTCGTTGTTCCTCGGGCTGAAAATTATCTCCTTTGTGATCGTGTTTGGTTCTTTCTTCTTCCAGGTCGATTACTCCATTCTGCGCGATGCCACCAGCACCACGGCGGGAACGTCTTACTTCCCGTATATCTTTATGGCTTTGCCGGTGTGTCTGGCGTCATTTGGTTTCCACGGCAATATTCCCAGCCTGATTATTTGCTATGGCAAACGCAAAGATAAGCTAATCAAAAGCGTGGTTTTCGGTTCGCTGTTGGCGCTGGTGATTTATCTCTTCTGGCTCTATTGCACGATGGGGAACATTCCGCGAGAAAGCTTTAAGGCGATTATCTCTTCAGGCGGCAACGTTGATTCGCTGGTGAAATCGTTCCTCGGCACCAAACAGCACGGCATTATCGAGTTTTGCCTGCTGGTGTTCTCTAACTTAGCTGTCGCCAGTTCGTTCTTTGGTGTCACACTGGGGTTGTTCGATTATCTGGCGGATCTGTTTAAGATTGATAACTCCCACGGCGGGCGTTTCAAAACCGTGCTGTTAACCTTCCTGCCACCTGCTTTGTTATATCTCGTCTTCCCAAACGGCTTTATTTACGGGATCGGCGGTGCCGGGTTGTGCGCCACCATCTGGGCAGTCATTATCCCCGCGGTGCTGGCAATCAAAGCTCGCAAGAAATTTCCCAATCAGATGTTCACGGTCTGGGGCGGCAATCTTATTCCGGCGATTGTCATTCTCTTTGGTATAACCGTAATTTTATGCTGGTTCGGTAACGTCTTTAATGTGTTACCTAAATTTGGCTAATCCGTTTAAGAAGCCAGCGAAATAGCTGGCTTCTTGCCTGTCAGGAAATCACTTATGTCCAAATGGCAACTCGCCTGATTCTCCTTCACCACGTATGCTTTGCGTCACCTTACTATCAGGACGCTTTAGCCCATGTCCCGCTTTTTGATTTGTAGTTTTGCCCTGGTTTTACTTTATCCCGCCGGGATTGATATGTACCTCGTTGGTTTACCGCGCATCGCCGCCGATCTCAATGCCAGCGAAGCGCAGTTGCATATTGCGTTCTCCGTTTATCTGGCAGGTATGGCAGCAGCGATGTTATTTGCCGGTAAAGTGGCCGATCGTTCAGGGAGAAAGCCTGTCGCCATACCCGGCGCGGCGCTATTTATTATCGCCTCGGTGTTCTGTTCACTGGCTGAAACCAGCACGTTATTTCTTGCAGGGCGATTTCTACAGGGGTTAGGCGCAGGCTGTTGTTACGTGGTGGCGTTCGCCATTTTACGTGACACACTGGATGATCGACGTCGGGCAAAAGTGCTGTCGTTACTCAACGGTATTACCTGCATCATTCCGGTGTTAGCGCCAGTGCTCGGACACCTGATTATGCTTAAATTCCCGTGGCAGAGTCTGTTCTGGACGATGGCAACGATGGGCATCGCAGTACTGATGTTGTCTTTGTTTATTTTAAAAGAAACGCGCCCTGCCGCCCCCGCAGCTTCTGACAAACCACGAGAAAATAGCGAGTCGCTGCTTAACCGGTTTTTCCTCAGCCGTGTTGTTATCACCACCCTCAGCGTTTCGGTGATCCTCACCTTCGTGAATACGTCGCCGGTATTGCTGATGGAAATCATGGGTTTTGAGCGCGGAGAATACGCCACCATAATGGCGTTGACCGCAGGGGTCAGCATGACCGTTTCATTCTCCACGCCATTTGCACTGGGGATCTTTAAGCCACGTACGTTGATGATCACCTCACAGGTGTTATTTCTGGCGGCAGGTATCACTCTTGCCGTTTCACCTTCCCATGCGGTTTCTCTGTTTGGTATCACGCTGATTTGCGCCGGTTTCTCGGTAGGTTTTGGCGTAGCGATGAGTCAGGCGTTAGGGCCGTTTTCATTACGCGCGGGCGTAGCCAGCTCGACCTTAGGTATTGCGCAAGTTTGCGGTTCGTCACTGTGGATTTGGCTGGCAGCGGTGGTTGGTATCGGCGCATGGAATATGCTGATCGGGATTCTGATTGCCTGTAGCATAGTGAGCCTGTTGCTGATTATGTTCGTCGCGCCTGGACGCCCCGTTGCCGCTCATGAAGAAATCCATCACCACGCTTGATCTCAATTTACTGCTCTGCCTGCAACTGCTGATGCAGGAACGCAGCGTGACCAAAGCGGCTAAGCGGATGAACGTGACGCCTTCGGCGGTGAGTAAGTCTCTGGCAAAACTTAGAATGTGGTTTGATGACCCGCTCTTTGTGAACTCACCGCTGGGCCTGTCACCCACACCGCTAATGGTCAGCATGGAGCAAAATCTGGCGGAGTGGATGCAAATGAGCAATTTGCTGCTGGATAAACCACACCACGAAACGCCGCGCGGTCTTAAGTTTGAACTGGCGGCGGAATCGCCGCTGATGATGATTATGCTTAATGCGCTATCGAAACGGATCTACCAACGATACCCGCAGGCGACCATCAAATTGCGCAACTGGGATTATGATTCACTGGATGCGATTACCCGTGGCGAAGTGGATATTGGTTTTTCCGGTCGCGAAAGTCATCCCCGTTCGCGGGAGCTGTTAAGCTCGCTGCCATTAGCCATTGATTATGAAGTACTGTTTAGTGATGTGCCCTGCGTCTGGTTGCGCCAGGATCATCCAGCACTGCATGAAGCGTGGGATCTGGATACCTTTTTACGTTACCCACATATCAGCATTTGCTGGGAACAGAGCGATACCTGGGCGCTGGACAATGTGTTACAGGAGCTGGGGCGCGAACGCACGATTGCTATGAGTTTGCCGGAATTCGAGCAGTCACTGTTTATGGCAGCGCAGCCCGACAATCTGCTACTGGCGACCGCACCACGCTACTGTCAGTACTACAATCAACTCCACCAACTGCCGTTGGTTGCTCTACCTCTCCCGTTTGACGAAAGCCAGCAAAAAAAGTTGGAAGTCCCTTTTACCCTACTGTGGCATAAACGGAACAGCCATAATCCGAAAATCGTCTGGTTACGGGAAACCATTAAAAATCTTTACGCGTCGATGGCATAACCGAATCGTATGAAACGCGACCCTATTTCACAATAAAATGTAAAAAAGTTGTAATAAACTTATCTGAATCGAACTTTTAGCCGCTTTAGTCTGTCCATCATTCCAGTAAATGATTACTCTTGTATTCATAATGGACCATTAAGCATGGAGCGAAAAATGGCGACTCACTTTGCCCGAGGGATTTTAACGGAAGGACATCTGATTTCTGTTCGTCTCTCCTCCCAGTGTCATCAAGAAGCCCGAAATATTCCCCCTCATCGTCAAAGCCGTTTCCTGGCGTCCAGAGGTTTACTCGCAGAACTGATGTTCATGCTGTATGGCATCGGCGAATTACCGGAAATCGTCACCCTGCCGAAAGGAAAACCGGTTTTCAGTGATAAAAATTTGCCCTCGTTTTCTATTTCCTATGCCGGGAATATGGTTGGCGTGGCGCTAACAACCGAAGGTGAATGTGGCCTCGATATGGAACTGCAGCGTGCGACGCGCGGGTTTCATAGCCCACACGCGCCCGATAACCACACCTTTTCCAGCAACGAATCACTATGGATCAGTAAACAAAACGATCATAACGAAGCGCGAGCGCAACTCATCACGCTGCGCCGAAGCGTGCTAAAACTAACCGGTGATGTTTTGAATGACGATCCGCGCGATCTGCAACTGCTGCCCATTGCCGGACGCCTGAAATGTGCTCATGTAAATCATGTTGAAGCGTTATGCGACGCGGAGGACGTGCTGGTGTGGTCCGTGGCGGTCACGCCCACAATTGAAAAGCTCAGTGTCTGGGAGTTAGATGGCAAACGCGGCTGGAAAAGCCTGCCGGATATTCACAGCCGCGCCAACAATCCTACCAGCAGGATGATGCGTTTTGCCCAACTCTCTACCATGAAGTCTTTTTCTCCAAATTGATAGACAACCACAGGAGTCATCATGTCTGAAAAATTGAAGGTGGTTACGTTACTGGGAAGCCTGCGCAAAGGCTCATTTAATGGCATGGTTGCACGTACCCTGCCGAAAATTGCTCCTGCTAGCATGGAAATCAATGCATTACCTTCCATTGCCGACATTCCCCTGTATGACGCTGATGTACAGCAGGAAGAAGGTTTTCCCGCAACGGTAGAAGCTATGGCGGAGCAGATCCGTCAGGCTGACGGTGTGGTGATCGTCACGCCGGAATATAACTACTCGGTACCGGGCGGGCTGAAAAATGCCATCGACTGGCTTTCCCGCCTGCCGGATCAACCGCTGGCCGGTAAACCGGTGTTGATTCAGACCAGCTCAATGGGTGTGATTGGCGGCGCGCGCTGTCAGTATCACCTGCGCCAGATTCTGGTTTTTCTCGATGCAATGGTGATGAACAGGCCGGAATTTATGGGCGGCGTGATTCAGAACAAGGTTGATCCGCAAACCGGAGAAGTGATTGATCAGGGAACGCTGGATCACCTGACCGGACAATTGACCGCATTTAGCGAGTTTATTCAAAGGGTAAAACGCTAAATAAAAAACCCGCCTGCGGTAGCGCGTGGCGGGTTTTTTTAACGAACTATCGGTTTTAGTGAGCGTCGATAAATACAATCTTCAGGATAAACAGCAGCGCAACGATGATTACGCACGGGCTTAGATCACGCAGACGTCCGGTACCGATTTTCATCACGCAGTAGGAGATAAAGCCCAGTGCGATACCTTCGGTAATCGAGAAGCTGAACGGCATCATCACGGCGGTAATAAACGCTGGAACGGATTCGGTAAGATCCTGCCAGTTCACGCGAGCAAGACTTGAGGTCATCAACACGCCAACGTAAATCAGCGCGCCAGCTGCGGCATATCCCGGCACCATTCCCGCCAGCGGCGACAGGAAGATAACCAGCAGGAACAGCAGACCAACAACCACTGCCGTCAGACCGGTACGACCGCCAACAGAAACGCCGGAAGAGGACTCAATATACGCCGTAACAGAAGAAGTACCGATAAACGAACCGGTCACGGAAGAGATACTGTCGACATACAGCGCCTGCTTCATGCGCGGGAATTTACCTTTCTCATCCGCCAGACCTGCTTTATCGGTCACGCCAATCAGCGTACCGGAGGAGTCAAACAGGTTGACCAGCATGAAAGAGAAAATCACCCCTGCCAAACCGAGGTTAAACGAACCGGCTAAATCGACATGACCCACTACTGTCATTACGCTCGGTGGCGCAGACACGATGCCGTTGTAGTGCACATCACCCAGCATCCAGCCCAGCAGCGTCGTCACCACAATAGAAACCAGCACCGCCGCGTGAATATTGCGCGAGGCCAGAATAGCGATGATGAAGAAGCCGAGGATACCCAGCAGCACGCTGTGAGAAGTCAGGTTACCGATGCTCACCAGCGTTTCGGGATTCGCGACAATCACGCCCGCGTTTTTCAGCCCCATCATGCCAATGAACAGGCCGATACCGCTGGTGATGCCCACACGCAGACTTACCGGAATGTTAGCAATCATCCAGTAGCGAATGCGGAAAACTGTCAGTAACAATAGACCAATCGCGCCCCAGAAGATTGCGCCCATCCCGACCTGCCACGGCAAGCCCATCGCCTGTACAACCACAAAAGCGAAGAATGCGTTCAGGCCCATTGCTGGTGCCAGTGCAACTGGCAGATTAGCAAACAGTCCCATCAGAATGCTGCCAAATGCAGCAATCAGACAAGTGGTGACGAAGACGGCGCTGGTGTCCATGCCAGCAACGCCAAGAATTTGCGGGTTAACAAAAACGATGTAAACCATCGTCAGGAAGGTGGTAAAACCGGCGATCACTTCGGTCCGAGCCGTCGTTCCATGTTCGCGCAGTTTAAACACGCGTTCCAGCATCCCCTGACCAGAAGCCTGGGTTGTGTGTTGTTGACTCATTATCTATTTCCGAACTAAGGAGGGAAAATCCGTCGCTATCGTATACCAAAATGAGACAATATGGACGGCTGAAGATAACTTTTTTTCATTGTATTTGCTTATACGGCAACGATTGCGTTGTGCAAATTTGCATGACGAAAACGTTAAACTAACGATAAAGGAAAGACATGTCCCAGATAGAAGCGGTATTTTTCGACTGCGACGGTACGCTGGTCGATAGCGAGGTCATTTGCTCTCGCGCCTATGTCACGATGTTCAGGGAATTTGGCATTCATGTTGACCTGGAAGAGATTTTTACCCGTTTTAAAGGCGTAAAACTCTATGAAATCATCGATATCATCAGTAAAGAGCAGGGCGTGACGATGGTCCAGGCCGATGCAGAGCACGTTTACCGCGCAGAAGTCACCCGCCTGTTTGATAGCGAACTAGAGGTCATCACGGGAGCGAACGAATTGCTGGCGAGCGTTAACGTGCCGATGTGCGTGGTTTCTAATGGCCCGGTGAGCAAAATGCAGCATTCGCTTGGTAAGCTCAATATGCTGCACTACTTCCCGGAAAAACTGTTCAGTGGTTACGACATTCAGCGTTGGAAGCCTGACCCGGCATTAATGTTCCATGCGGCAAAAGCGATGAATGTGAACGTTGAAAACTGCATTCTGGTCGATGACTCCAGCGCCGGTGCGCAATCAGGAATCGATGCCGGAATGGAAGTGTTTTACTTCTGCGCTGACCCGCACAATAAACCAATCGTTCACCCTAAAGTCACCACCTTTACCGAGCTGGGGCAGCTGCCTGCGCTCTGGAAGGCACGCGGCTGGGATATAGCGCGTTAATTGCTCCGAACTTTAACCCTTACACATCAGTCACGCTGGTTTGAGATAAAGACTACCAAGTGTCTGATGAGTAAGCGTATGTTTCCCTTTCAAAAATTTATGTCGTTATTCGTCCAGTCAATCACTCTCTGCTTAGCTAAGCCTGGGTTATATTTTTCACAATATCGGGATATTTATCGAACCATGTAATAATATTCAAGATTATTTCACTGAGTTTTTTATACTTTTTATATTTTTTCTCCCGACTATAATTTTGAACAATATCCTGGTAAGTTCGTATTTCATCATCTATTTTATCAATATCAATCTTAAAGTTATTTAATTTTCTTTGTATATCATTACGCGTCAAATTATCTTTGTTTTCACTAACTAGTTGTGCTTTCTCTTTCACAATTTTATTATGTTCTTTTGTTAATTCGTTAATTTTTTGCAATATGTCCTCGTAACCTTCATTGGACTCTTTTACTTCCTGATAATATTTGGTTAAACTTTCCTTGTTAATTTTAAATATACCTGCTAAATTTTGAAAATCGAAAGCAAAATTATTGAGTGCTGAGTCGTAAAGTTCTTTAAAAGATTTTATTTTTTCTAGTTGTTTTTTTAGCTCTATTTTGTCTATATCAACATCGTCAAATAGGTGGACAAGATCTTTAAATTTGAAATTTAAATTTCTATCAAATTGGTTATGAGACTCTTGCCTTTCTTTTCGGATAAATTCTTCTGAATATTTAAGATCTTCTTGTGCATTTGACTGCGAAGTTTTTTCTTTTATGACAGATTCAACAAAGTTAATTCTGTCACGTCCCATCATATTGTTAATGATATGTTGTGCCCTACCATGCATATCTTTGAAGATAAAAAAATTAGCTTTTTCAATATCAAAAGAAAATTCCTCTTTAAACGATCCATTTTCATTATAGAGTGCGGCTAAAAACGACTGTAATTCTGCAAATGCTTTTTCATATATTAGCCGAGTATTTGGCAAGGATTTTTCAAGTTCCCCTATGTCTTTATATAGAGCATCTGCCTGATTTATGAAATTAGGTATTTGTTCTTTACTTATAGCTCCATCTATATTCATATAAATGTATTTTTTATCGGTAAGACTACCTTGTGAATAAATTGTAGCAGAATCGATAGCACAGCCTTCGAGTCTGTCCTCTCTGTAACAATAGCCCAGATCCGCCCCGTGCAAACGACTATTTTTAAAGAAAATGTTATTATTCTCTGTATTTTCATTGCTATATGAAGAGTTAATACCTTTATTAATATTGTCTGCACATTTAATAAAATTATCATCTAACTTAAGAGTTCTCGATCTTCTTTCAATGCGATCAGAAAAATACTCAACGGGGTTAAACATATATTTACCTGAACCAGCTTCACCAAGACCACTGTTTATTTTAATATGGTTCAAAGTACAATTATTAAATACTATCCCATGATCCCTCCCCCTGATGTAATTATTATTAGACTTGTTGAATGAGTTTGCCAAAAATTTCATTCCAGGAGCTTCAAGTCCTGTGATATCACAGTTATAAAAATGACTCAGAAGTATACTCGATCCAGGACAACTACCTCCCTGAATTGTACAGTCTTGAACAAAAGACTGCATAAAGAGATAAGCCCCTAATTTTTCTTGGATATTGACGGGTTGTTTAACGGTGTAGACTTGAGACGTCTCACAACTATATTGTTTTATTTCGCATTTAGAAATAAAACAACCTTTAAACATACCTATTATTGATTTTTCATTTCCTGACTCTGCAGTTTTTTCATTAGGATCATAAAAATGTATGTTGTTGAACTTACAATCTTCGAAATAACAATTTTCAAAAACTGGGCCTTCAAGGGTCGGAGTTTCTATATTTCCTGAAAAAGTTACATTTTTAAAACTACAATATTTTAATGAATTTAATACATCTTTAGGCAACGAAGTTAAATTGATAGTTGTATCAAAAATAGGAATTTTATTTTTAATCAGCGTCGTAAGTTTTACAGCATTATCAGAAAACTTTAATCTCTTCATGGGAGAATTATCAAAATGTAAATCATCAAGATAGTTATCAAGAGTGAATCTTTCAGAAAAAACTTGATGCTTATCGGCCTCATTTACAGTCTCCCCCGTGTAGAGATTAAAAGATCTACACACAACCACTTCATTATTTTCATTTGTGGTAAAATCTGTAGTAGTACTAAATCGCCATTGTTCTTCTGTTTTGGCCAGAGATTTAATATTCTTGAACATCTCCGCTTTATTATCATTTTTTGTCACAAATTCGTAAATAAAGGCTTTAACTTGTTTAATATTTGATCCGGGAAAAAGATCGAGAATAAACTCCCACAGTGTACGTTTTTTAAATAATGCCCCATTACCATCCAGAATATTTTCAATATCCTTAAAATTTACATCGTATTTCTTATTATTAATATCTAAAGTAACCTTGTCAGAATATCCGTTATGCTTATGCTTCTCATTTTTCACTTCTGAAAAGGGATTAGTATTTATAAGAACATCTGATCTTAATTTAGCAACCATAAATCCTCCGATGTGCAATATTGGGGTGTTTAAAAATAACGACATCTAGATTGTTAATTAACACTACCGCTAGCCAGGTTAGCAACAAGTGTTACTTATATTACCAGTGAATACTGTAAAAAATAGCTCATTTCCCTCGATTTAATCCAGGGTGTTTACCCTGGATTCCCAATTTTTATGCATAACGAACCATCCCTCAGGTAAACCGCAATATCCGAAAATGAGCGATTTTTTATAGCTGGTTATATTGTCAATGTTAGAATAAAGAGATTTTATTAAATTTTATCAAGGTGATTTATGGATAATCTTATTGGCACACCACCAAACCACGCAGTTCCCCATAAGTATATAGACATGGAGCAAATGGAATATTTATGTCATATCAATCGTTTTTCTAAAATACCTGACGATTTTTTGATAACTGGTCAGAGAGAGGACCTTTTTACATACAAATATGTTTTAGATGGCTCTTTTTCAAATTTACAGCATTTACTTCCCAAAGGACAACTACAGAAGATACAACAGAGATTAAGTTCTCTTATTGACAAAAATAAGTTCCATTGTTTTCATATTTTTTTATTAAAACTATGCTCAATTGAAAATATTCCAGTCCCAAATGCCGATTACGCTTTCTTTGATGACGAAATGCCATTGACATTAACTGATGAACAGATCGAAAATATTTCTTTTTTAAACGCATATCACAAAGAAAAGAAAGAAAACAACGACATTGTTACATTTGATTTCATGAGCGCTGATCACCACCATAATTTTAGCACAACCATAGCTTTAACAAATGATAGCTTCCATATATCTTCAATAAACAACCATAACTCACAGGTTATATTCGATGAAAACATCCATTTACATCCCTATGAATTACCAGAATCATCACAATGGTGTTATCAGTTAATAAAAAACATGATTTCTTTACATTGCAGATATAATAATAATTTCAAAATAAAAAAAACCTTTTGTTTTGATTTTAAAAATAAATCTTTTTGTAATGCCAGGTTGCAATATATAACGTTTATTGCATGTTTATTTTCACATGCAAACATGAAATATTCGACATTTCATGATGTTAACCTTGATATGTGTGAGATAAAGAATTGCAATTTTGACAATTCAGAGATGAATTTCATTTCGTGCGTCGGGACAAATTTTAGCGGTTCTACATTTAACAATGTAAAAACAACAACAGCGCAACTAATTAAGACACCAACAAAGTGGACGAATAATACTCTAAAATATTGGTTCTCCAGTTGTAATAAACGTAATATCATCTTCACTTTTAATACAATATCTGATAGAAATATGAAATTAAAAGGTATCAAGGATATATTACTGTCGTTGGTTGACCAAAAAGTCAATATTTATAGTGTAAGGCAAGAGCTTCTGGATTTTCTTAATAATGATTTATATAAAAATAATGGAGAGATTCTCTCTTATAAAGAATCAATAATGTTGTTTTGTGCTGTGTAGCCGAAAAATAGATGATTCAGATTAACTACCGCACTCTATGTTGTGTTTATATCCATGTCAGGTAACAGGTCATTTGTGAATCCTGACACCAGACTATGACTATCGCCCAGGGATAATCCACAACCGCTGGAAGTAGTCTCATTTCTGCAGGATAAAACCGTAGAGTGCGATTGCGATGAATAATAAATACAGGCTTATTATTCCAGTCTTTTTTATTGCGTTGGTTGTTTCAAATGGCTCGGTTAGTAAAATGCACCATTCGCTCGGAAAACTCAACATGTTGCACTCTTATACGCCGTCTGGAAAAGGCGTAGGAGTGGTATAACCATTTAATCGCCTCCCAACGTCAACGCTTACACATCAGCGACACTGGTTTAATTAAAGCATACCAAATTTCTGATGAGTAAGCGTCTTTTCGTATAACCTCATTGTCACAGGAACGACTTGATCCGTTTATTTATTCGCCATGTTATTCAGTATCAATTTTCTTAATAGCTTTCACCATATTTTCATTTTCTTTTAGCCAACTCCTGATATTTTGAACTACATCATTAAGTGTATTTTCTTGTTGATACTCTTTCTCCAATCTCTCTGTTTCATCCTTAAGATGTAGAATCTCTTTACTTATATTTGGTATTTTTCCATCTATCACCTTTATTATCCCCTTAATCTCATTAATTCTTTCCGCATCTTTTTTATCTTTATTGTCTTTATTATTTAAGTAAAAATCCTCTTTAATCAATTGATCCTTAGTATCGACTAAATCATTTCTTTCGACAATAAGTTTGGCATATTTGTCTTTTATATCGCCATAATTTTCCTTATTATAGTCATTATTTTTCTCAATTACCCACCGTAAGTATTGCTCAATGCCAGAGAATAAATCGACTTTATCATCTACATATTTTGATACTTTTCTATAATCCCTATAATTTATTTTCGTTCTTTCCTTAAATTCATTCAATGCTAAAAAAATCTTTTGCATTTTATCAAAACTATCATCTTTATGATTTTTATTATATTCTTTGTAAATATTTCGCAAATCATTAAAATCAAAGTGGAAGTGAAATGTTTTGCTGTTTGAAATAGCAGAACGATTTATTTTTAAATAGTTACGTTGATCGTAAGGTCTTTGCCAAAAGAATCCAGTATAGAGCTTATGCATGAAATTCACTTTATCAATATCTATTTCATTGGCTATATCTTTTTCTATATTGTACAAAACTTTTAATATAATATACTGGATAGCTTCACCATTAAGTTGATATTTTTTTCCTTCATCATCAAGATTGAAGCGCCCCAGCTTGACCAACAAAGATTGTAAATATAATAGTTCCTTTTGGTAATGACTTTCCGCATCCTTGCCATAATTATTAAATTCTTCTACCCATGAATTAATTTCCATTAAATTTTTCATGAAATCTGAAATGCCATTTTCAGCTATAGCTCCTTTCATGTCCATATAAACAGGAATTCTAATCTGGGTGTTCGCAGCAAGATTACCACTTAACCAAGTGGTTAAATGATCAATAGCACAATCATCCAATTTAATTCCATTGATTGACTCGCCCAAACAAGTTTTAAGTAAATTGCAATTACTAAGTTTTAAATATTTATCTATATCATCAGCAACGTATTTATCATTTATATAACGACCGCCACTCATATTAGGGAAAAGATTAACGTAGATAAGGTTTGAAATGTGTTTATCCAGATTAAGTTTACCTCCATCCTTTTTGAAATACTCTCTGGGATCAAAATCCAGTAAATCTTTGCGAATTCCATTTCGCTTGTATGTCATATCAGAGGAGCTAAAATCACAATTATAAAAATGATTATCATATTTTAATTCACATTTATATTTGTGATAAAACGAAGTCCCTATGAAATCCATTTCAGCACCATTAAGCTTTGCTATTTTACAACATAACAAACTGCTTGCAATAACACTTGCATTTTTACACACTCCATCCTGAAGAGTACACTCATCTACAAATGACTGCATAAACAGATATGCACCAACTGGCTTACCCACATTGGGATCTTGATTTACAGAGTATATTTTTGATGTATCTATGTTAAAATTTTTTATTTCACATCGATACAGAAAACACTCTTTAAACACGCCGTAAATAGGTATTTCATTATTTGGTTTTACTCGATACCTGGAGCTAACAAGTGACACATTCTCAAAAATACAGTCCTCAAAAAAACAATTTCCAAATACTGAACCATTAAGATTTTCGTAAGATATAGCACCAGTGAATGTCACTTTTTTAAAGTTACAATATTTTAGAGATGCCAGGGCTTCTTTTTCCAGCGCAGATAAATCGATTGTGATATTTTCAAAGGGGATTTTATTTTTTAAATATACGCTAAGCTTTTCATTATCATTTGGGAACTGTATTTTCAGCATCCCTGATTGAAAAGCCTTCTGATCAAAATGAATATCATGCTTATAAATATCCAAGCTGAGTTCTTCAGAAAATAAAGAACGCATTGTGTTTTTTTCAGCATCATTATGATAATCTTGCGCATTAATATTTATATTAAATACTCTACTAACAATAATGTCTTTATTTTCATCTACAGTAAATTCTGTAGTCGTATTAAAGCGCCATTGTTGATCTTGATCGGCGAGAGATTTAACTCTATTAAACATCTCAACTTTATCATCAGTTTTCGTCACAAAATCTACAATGGCTTGTTTAGCCTCCTTAATATGAGACATGGGAAAAAGATCGAGTATAAACTCCCAAAGACTTCGTTTAAGAAAAGATTGACTATCACCAGCTAAAATATTTGTTATATCTTTATGAGTTACTGAATACTTACCCACATCATCAAGAGACAAACCAATTTTTCCTGAATATTTTTGCGTTCTATTTTTTTCATTCAGATTTTCATCTGGCATTTTAGTCAGAGTAGCAAATTTATCTGTAACTGTACTATATGATGATATAGCCATAATCATTTCTCCTGAACACAATATTTATTCGCCCGCTCACAATACATAACCGTTTTGTATAAAAAAGAACACTTTGGTGTTGTTTTGATACGATTATGACTAAACCACCTATGAATACTGTAAAAAATCGCTCATTTTTTATGTTCCGATATAGGGCTTTTACCCTGGTTTTTTTGTTTTCTTTTCCATTTTCTGTGCGGGTAACGATATAAATGAAAGGAATAACAAAAAAAATTTTATAACGGGGCACTACATTAAAAGTAAAATAATTCAAATGAAATAATATATTTGCATTGCACTGGGGAGAGTTTCGAGGTGAGTTTGTGTGGCAATATTTCAAGGAGAAAGTTTATCAGCCCGGTAACTATGTATGACCGGGCTGATTGCCAGATGCGGCGTAAAAGCCTTATCTGACCTACAGTTAGCGTTACTCTTTCGGGTCTTTTCCGGCCAGCAGTTTATCCAGCTCATCACCGCCTACGTGACGGAAATCCTGACCTTTCACGTAGTAGAAGATGTATTCACAAATATTCTGGCAGCGGTCGCCGATACGTTCGATAGAACGTGCACAGAACAGCGCGGTAAGGACGCTCGGAATGGTGCGCGAATCTTCCATCATGTAGGTCATCAGTTGACGAACAATACCTTCGTACTCCTGATCGACTTTTTTATCTTCCCGATAAATTCGCACCGCTTCGTCAATATCCATCCGCGCGAACGCGTCCAGCACGTCATGCAGCATCTGGATAGTGTGACGCCCCAGTGATTCCAGGCTTACCAGCAACGGCTGATGCTGCTGGGAGAATTTCTCCAGCGCAGTACGGCAGATTTTATCCGCCACGTCACCAATACGCTCCAGCTCGGCAATGGTTTTGCTGATCACCATCACCAGACGCAGGTCGCTCGCCGTCGGCTGACGTTTGGCGATAATGCGCACGCAGGCTTCATCGATCGCCACTTCCATCATGTTGACGTTCTTGTCGCCTTCGATCACCCGCTTCGCCAGATCGCTGTCCTGGTTATGCATCGCGGTGATCGCATCAGAAAGCTGCTGCTCCACCATGCCGCCCATGGTCATCACCTGCGTGCGGATGCTTTCCAGTTCGGCATTGAACTGGCCGGAAATATGTTTATTAAGATTGAGACTGTCCATAACGCACTCCTGAATCAACCGTAACGACCGGTGATGTAGTCTTCTGTTTGTTTCTTCGCTGGTTTGGTGAACAGATCGTCCGTGTTGCTGAACTCAATCAATTCGCCCAGGTACATAAACGCCGTGTGGTCGGAACAACGCGCTGCCTGCTGCATGTTGTGGGTGACGATCACTACGGTGTAATCCTGCTTCAGTTCGGTGATCAGCTCTTCAATACGCCCGGTAGAGATAGGGTCGAGCGCCGAACACGGTTCGTCGAGTAGCAGCACTTCCGGGCGAATGGCGATACCACGCGCAATGCACAGACGCTGTTGCTGACCACCAGAGAGAGAGTAACCGCTCTGGTGCAATTTATCTTTGGTTTCGTTCCACAATGCGGCTTTGGTCAATGCCCACTGCACGCGCTCGTCCATGTCGGCACGGGAGAGCTTCTCAAACAGACGCACGCCAAAGGCGATGTTGTCGTAAATGGACATCGGGAACGGCGTCGGTTTCTGGAACACCATGCCCACTTTCGCACGCAGCAGGGCGATATCCTGAGTGTTAGTCAGGATGTTGTCGCCATCGAGCAAAATCTCACCTTCCGCACGCTGCTCCGGATACAGTTCAAACATTTTGTTGAAAGTACGCAGCAGCGTCGATTTACCGCAGCCAGACGGCCCGATAAACGCCGTAACCTGGTTTTTGGCGATATCCAGGTTGATGTTTTTCAGGGCATGGAATTTGCCGTAGTAGAAGTTCAAATTACGAACCTGAATTTTACTCGGGGCAGTTTCAACCATACTCATTGCAATCTTTTCCTCATCGTGCCTGATGCACTTCGCTAATCAGGCTTACCGTAGGCCGGATAAGGCGTTTCACACCGCATCCGGCAAAGTGTTAACCGTGTTTATTCTTCGCAAAAACAACGCGCGCCAGAATGTTCAGCAGCAGGACGCACAGGGTAATAATCAACACCCCGGCCCAGGCCAGTTGCTGCCATTCTGCAAATGGGCTCATCGCAAACTTAAAGATCGTTACCGGCAGGTTGGCGATCGGCTGCATCATGTCCGTGCTCCAGAACTGGTTGGAGAGCGCGGTAAACAGCAGCGGCGCGGTTTCACCGGCAATACGGGCAATCGCCAGCAGGATACCGGTCATAATCCCGGACACCGACGCTTTCAGCGTAATCGCGGAGATCATCTTCCACTTCGGCGTACCCAGCGCATAAGCCGCTTCACGCAGGCTGTCCGGCACCAGTTTCAGCATGTTCTCGGTGGTGCGGATAACAATCGGCACCTGCAACAGCGCCAGCGCAATTACACCAGCCCAACCAGAGAAGTGCTCCATTTGCGCCACCACGATGGTGTAAACAAACAGACCAACCACAATCGACGGCGCGGAGAGCAGAATGTCGTTAATGAAGCGAATCACTTCTGCCAGCCAGGACTTACGGCCATATTCCGCCAGATAAATCCCCGCCATAATGCCCAGCGGCGTACCGAATACCGTAGCCCACAAAATTAACAAGCCGCTACCTGCCAGGGAGTTCGCCAGACCACCGCCTTCCGTATTTGGCGGCGGCGTCATTTCAGTGAACAGCGCCAGCGACATACCGTCGATACCGCGGGTGATGGTGGACATTAAAATCCAGATCAGCCAGAACAGGCCGAAGGCCATCGTCGCCATTGAGAGCGTCAGTGCAATACGGTTCTTGAGGCGGCGACGCGCCTGCATTTTGCGGCGGGATTCTGCCAGCGCCGCAGTGGTTTGCATTTCAACCATAGCCATTAGCGTGCCCCCTCATTCTTAGCCAGGCGCATAATCATAAACTTCGATGCGGCGAGGACGATGAAGGTAATCACAAACAGGATCAGGCCCAGTTCCATCAGTGCGGCAACGTGCAGACCGGATTCCGCTTCCGCAAATTCGTTCGCCAGCGCAGAGGTGATACTGTTGCCCGGCATGTACAGCGAGGCGCTGTCGAGCTGGTAGGTGTTACCGATGATAAAGGTCACCGCCATGGTTTCACCGAGCGCGCGCCCCAGACCCAGCATGATGCCGCCGATAACCCCATTTTTGGTGAACGGAAGAACGATACGCCAGATAACTTCCCAGGTGGTGCAGCCGATACCGTAGGCTGACTCTTTCATCATCACCGGGGTTTGTTCGAATACATCGCGCATTACCGCTGCAATGTACGGAATAATCATGATGGCGAGGATCACGCCTGCCGCAAGGATACCGATACCAAAGGCCGGGCCGGAGAACAGCGCGCCAACAATCGGGATATTAGACATGATATTGCCGACCGGCTCCTGGAAGTAAACGGCGAACAGTGGCGCGAAGATAAACAGGCCCCACATGCCGTACACGATACTTGGAATGGCTGCCAGCAACTCAATGGCGATACCCAGCGGGCGCTTCAGCCAGCCAGGCGCAAGCTCGGTCAGGAACAGGGCGATACCGAAACTCACCGGGACGGCGATCAGCAGCGCGATAAACGAGGTCACCAACGTACCGTAGATCGGCACCAGCGCCCCGTAGATATCGTTCGGCGCATCCCACTCTTTGGTCCACAGGAAAGCCAGACCAAATTTCTGAATGCTCGGCCAGGAGGAGATGATCAGAGAGACAATAATGCCACCCAACATCAATAGCACAATCAGCGCCGCCAGTTTTACCAGCACGCTGAAAATTATGTCGCCCTTTTTACCCGGTGGGTTAAAAGCAGGCTTGGTTGCAGCCATAAGTTACTCTTCAGTTAAACGCGTTTACAAAGTCATTTTGTAATGCCGGATAAGCCGTTAATGCCTTATCCGGCATGGTGTTTTATTAGTACAGTGGCTTGCCGCTACTGTCTTTAATATTGGTCTTCCACGCAGCGCGAACTTGTTCAACTACGCTATCCGGCAGGCTGGCGTAATCCAGGTCGTTAGCCTGTTTAGCCCCTGTTTTGTACGCCCAGTCGAAGAACTTCAGCACTTCTACACCCTGCTCAGGTTTCTTCTGATCTTTGTGGACCAGAATGAAGGTGGTAGAAGTGATAGGCCATGCATCTTCGCCTTTCTGGTTGGTCAGATCCTGAGCGAATGTTTTGCTCCAGTCTGCGCCTTTTGCTGCATTAGCGAAGTTTTCTTCGGTCGGACTAACCGGTTTACCATCAGCGGAGATCAGTTTGGTGTACGCCAGGTTGTTCTGCTTAGCGTAAGCATATTCAACGTAACCAATTGCACCCGGCAGACGCTGAACGAACGCGGCGATACCGTCGTTACCTTTACCGCCCAGACCGATTGGCCATTTTACGGTAGAGCCAGTACCAACGTTGTTTTTCCATTCTTCGTTCACTTTCGCCAGGTAGCTGGTGAAGACGAAGGATGTCCCGGAGCCATCTGCACGGCGCACTACAGCAATGTTCTGTGAAGGCAGTTTCAGACCCGGATTCAGTTTGGCGATGGCTTCATCATCCCACTTTTTGATTTTGCCCAGGTAGATGTCGCCGAGGGTTTTACCATCCAGCACCAGTTCGCCAGATTTTAGCCCCGGAATGTTAACCGCCAGCACCACGCCGCCAATTACGGTCGGGAACTGGAACAGACCTTCCTGAGCCAGTTTTTCGTCAGACAGCGGCGCGTCAGAAGCACCGAAATCAACGGTGTTGGCGATAATCTGTTTTACGCCGCCGGAAGAACCGATACCCTGGTAGTTAACTTTATTACCGGTTTCTTTCTGGTAAGTGTCAGCCCATTTGGCATACACCGGCGCAGGGAAGGTTGCACCTGCACCTGTCAGGCTTGCTTCTGCAAACACAGAGAAAGCGCTCATCGATAAGGTCGCGGCGACAACAGTTGCGACGGTGGTACGCATAACTTTCATAATGTCTCCTGGGAGGATTCATAAAGCATTGTTTGTTGGCTACGAGAAGCAAAATAGGACAAACAGGTGACAGTTATATGTATGGAATATGACAGTTTTATGACACAACGAGATTTATGCGTAATTTATTGATTTTTATAACCAGACAAAAAGAAAACTCATGTCATCTTTTTGTCATGTCATGTGCAAATAGGTTAGAAAGAGGTGTCTGATGACAACGGTGCGAGGAGCACCGTTGTCAGTTTGATTAGCGAACAATTTCGAGTGTGATTGTTGCCGTAGCAGTAAATGTTCCAGGCGCGGGTCGTGCACCAGTGAGGCTCGCAGGAGCAGCAGAAAAAGTCACGCTGCCAGCTTTATCACCATAAACGCTTGTTGCTCCCATATCAGTTGACAATTCGCCACCGTTCACGTTGATTTCCCTGTTATTTTTATCGTAGATTTTTATCCCTACATTCGGGTTTGATGTTACAACCATTGAATTGTCGCTACTGGATTCAGTAGCGTAAAAAGAGGTCGTGATCTCATCCTTATTCAGTATTCCCAAATTTACACACTCAATGGTGACAGTTCTGGTGATCTTACTCGCTGACACAGCACTCCCGACAACAGATGAAAAATCTGAGGCTGGAATAGTACTAAAATCAAAATTAATAGGCTGTAAACTATTGATTTCACAACTTTGTGGTGCAGTAATGTCTCCACGAATATAAACCTCAGCCATCGGTTTAGAATAATCAACCGGTGTATCACGACTGATCGTTCCATACAACTTTGCGATAAGTATTTCGGGAATCATTAACTTTCCTGCAAATGGCTTTTTGATATAAAAATAAATCTGAGCCTTAGCGCCACTGGAAATGTTTAATGCCTCCTTTCGACCGCAATTATACTTTGTGTTCCCACCGGGATTATTAGCATGATACTCGAATGGTGCATTAACAAACCCCACACCCAAAAGATCGATTGCTATGCCGGTATCAAGATGAGGGTTAAGATTATAGTAATTTAAATTAGAATGAGCCCCAGCATAACTTAAGGCTTCATTCATTCTTGCTGTATAGTAAATGTAGGGAAACTCACCGACCGTTCCTGTATCACAGTAACAGCGTCCCGGATAAGACTGACCATTAGTGACTATTTTATTAAATATGGTCCCCGCTTTATTCTGACCTGCGCTGATAACGGTCCCTGTAAAATCCAGTGTACTATGAAAAACGCCATTATCAGGAGTACAGATACCTTTAGGAGCCGCAAGCGTCGTACTCGTGTAAAAAATGGCAACAATAGAAAAACACCACACCAGAATATTATTTTTCATAAAAAACCTTTATTTACAGGTGACACTCTGTTCAATTAAACCATTCTCATTTTCTGGTACTGAAAGTGAGTAGCCAAAGGTACATTTCGTGACGGCGTCTCCTCCCCAGGATAAAGTGACCTGCCCTTTATCTGACAGACCCGAGAGATAAAGCTCACCAGAATCACCGACTATTCCTGAATCGGCGGTACTTGCGTTTTGAACTGAGGCAATGGCGCCAAAAGGTGCCGGTTTACCATTTGCATTTACCACTCTGAAGAGAACGCGGTAACCCACATGCGTCACAAACTCCGCTTTAACCACCGCGCCGCGGGTAGGAACCATCGTAACGACGGTATTATCGAGTTCAACATTCGACTTAGAGAAATAGTTGTCGCTGATCGCTACCCGGTTTTCATCATAAGGATTTAGCTGTGTCTTAACCGTGTAACCACGCCAGTCTGTTGCCGCCCCGCGCATATTATCAATTTCCAGACCTGCGGCTCCCGGTGCTTTAATAAGAGCGATGGTTTCACCCAGTTCCTGGCTGAACGTTACCCCTTCACTGTGCGCCAGAATGCCCCCCCGGATACCATAATTGAGTCGCTGAGAATTTTGGCTGTAGTTATAACTGCCGTTTAACGTGCCGTAGGTACCGTCATAGGTCAGCGACATATTACCGCCTACTTGATCATCGCGGCTGTTATAGGACTGCATGAGATTCCAGGAGAGATTATTTTTCTCCAGCGCCGTACCGCTTAGGCCAAGTTGATGCGAGCTACCAGAATCATCATTTTGCGAAACCGAATAGGTGGCATAACTATTTCCCCACCAGCCCGATAATGGAACTGATAAAGAGAGCATGTAGATTTGCTCGCTGGTGTTATCACTGGCCTGACTATTACTCGTCCCTTGCCGGGCCGTATTGGAATAACTCCATGAGACGTTCCACGAGAGGCGCTTCCAGCTACTGCTGTAACCAAATTGGATTAATCGTTCGACATCATCTGTATGCCAATACTGCTGGCGGCTTAATGTCAGGTATAAATTGCCATAATCTCTGCCCAGCGATTGCGTTAACGTTCCTTCCACACGACTGCGGCGGTTTCCGGTTTGCCAGAAATCTTCCGGACTATTTTGCCGAGAGGCCCATTCATTGAGGGTATAGTAGCCTTCGGTGGAGTAACGATAGCCAACCAGGCGTAAGCTGGTGTCTGTATCGTCAAAACGTTTTGAATACAGAAAACGATATGATTGACCCGTTTCCGTATCATCAGCAAATTTCGCTCTGGCATGTGTTACATCTAAGGAGATGGCTCCCAGAGAACCGAGATCTTTACCTACCCCCAAAGCAACAGAACCATACTTTTCAGCAGCCTGTACGCCGCCATACAAGGTAAAACCGTGGGGCAAGCCATGAAGGATCTGTGCCTGAAGCACGTCAGGAGTAAAACCATCTTCATCGCGCAGTTCCCCCACGCTAACATCTACATCAGTCTGACCTTCACGTTTGAGGATTGCCAGCGACGCATAAGGCTGGGTGAATCGTTGTTCACTACCATCTTCTTCCTTGATAGTTACATCCAGGTCGCCGCCTGAGCTGGCAGTATTGAGGTCGGTGATTTCAAAGGCGCCTTGTGGCACGGCTGACTGATAAATTACGTAGCCGTTCTGCCGAATGATGACGGTGGCGTTGGATTTTGCAATCCCACGAACCACTGGCGCGAAGCCATTCTGGCTGGAGGGTAACATATCTTTATCAGTATATAGTCGTGCACCACGGATTTGCGTGCTGTCAAAAATATCGCTCGCCGTCCACGTATCGCCGATCATAATCTGGCTTCTTAACGCAGCAATATCACGTTGTATCCAGGTACTGATAGAGTTGTATTCCGCACGACCATCGGTGGTGTTTAAGGTGCTGTAATTGCGTAGTCGCCACGGCCCAATATTGAGTCCGTTACGCAAGTTGAGATAACTGGTATCGGTCTCCTGAGAGCTGTAATCCGAGCGCAGGGTATGTGAACCGGAAAAATCGTAGTTGATAGTCAGTGCGTTAATTCCCTCATCCCAACGCGTGGGGCTTATGTAATCGTAAGCCATCGCATCCATATAGATCTGGGGAATGGTGATATTCAGTTGCAGCTTATCGCTGTCCAGTTGCCAGGTTGAGCCTTCAATGAGTGGTGCAGGGTCAATACAGGCCTTGTCATCCACCTTATTGAGCGCTTTCAGCGCGTCAACTTTTACGCCAAAGGAAGTCAGCGTTTTTTTAACCGCGACAAAGCAAGCGTGCAGATCGGCATCAGGGTTATCCTGAACAAAAGTCACATCCTGACGCTCGAACATTTTGCCATTGATAAAAATATCAACACTGTAGACGCCGGGAGGTATGTGATTCGCTTTGTTAAACTGGCGAATATCGACTCCGGATTGATGGTCTATTTCCAGCAGCGCCGGATTAAATACACTGACCTCGGCCATCAGGCTTTGCGAGAAAACGAGACACGTCCCTGCCGTCAGACCAACCGCTATTCTGGTCGTAACCATAATTCGCCTATCCTTATGCAATGCTTACAACGCTTGCTTTATTGGCTCGCTTATCGCGCCGTAGTCATTAATAAATCGCCAGGTCATTTGGCTACCCGAAGAATTAGCAGGCAACGGTAATGTGAGCGTCTCGAAAGGTCGGATCATGTTAAGAGGCACATCATGGCCATCTACAATGACATCCATCACGCTGATATGAATCGGGTTAGGGTTCTCAGCAATAAGATTTCGGCCTTCCCGATGCCACTTCACCTTTGGTGCGGCATTTTCGGGAATCATGCGGATAGATGCCGGTCTCCAGAACAGCTTAATTCGCGTTTTAACGGCGATCTCCAGAGAGTTCGCTTCTTTGTTTCTCGCAGAGGGCGGAATATTTTTGATATTTAGCCAGAAGACAGACTCACGATCCTCTGGTAATGACAAACCTTTGGTGTGGACGATACGTAATATTTTTTCTTGTGCGGGTTCTAACCGTGATACCGGAGGAATAACAATAAATGGCGCTTTAGTTTTATCATCTTTATTAAATGGGTCCACCCATGCCTGGATGAGATAAGGAATTTTATCTTCCTTACTAAATACAGAAATAGATTTATCTGCATTATTGCTCGCATAAACGACTCGTGTACCACCAATAACAACACCAGCATAGGTTAATGCTGGCCGGAATAAAAAGGCGCTTAGTAGCATGATATATAATAAGTTATGCGAAATTATTGCTTTAAAGAGCCTGATTAAACAACTTTTTCTGGACATAACGACTCCCTGGCCAAAGCCAACTGAATAAAAAGGCCCTGAATTAATTATTTCTTATATTCGATGGTAAATTGTGAATCCGCGTTCGCCGTACCCGCCGTTACGGTCGCATTGGTAGCAACATAGCGTGCAATAAACTTCATTTCAGCCTTGCCTTCACCGTCGATAGCGGTATAGGCGGAGTCGTTATAGAGTTTAACCTGAGAGTTATCGGACTGGTTAAATATACGGATGCCGACGCCAGTAGCAACTATTGCAGCGCCTGTGCCAGTATAATCACCCGGATCACTCGCTGTAATAGGTGAACCTACTTTCAGATCACCGTCTCCGCCAGGTGCTTCGGTACCATCAAAACGAACGGCTGCCTCAGCATAGGTTAACGGACATTTTTCCAGTTTAATACTAAATTGCTGTGGTGACGCCAGGCTGCCTACTCCTGAAAACGCACTTTTGTTGACCTTACCAAGAGGAACAGTTTGATCGGCGGTATCGGAAGTCACTTCACATGTGCTATCGACAATTTCACCGACAAAGTGAACAACGCCATCTTCTGCAAGTGCATTTCCGGCTAACATTAAAGATGCCAGCGTAAGTGCACCACCAATAATATTACGTTTCATACAAACTCCATTGATATAATATATCCTTCAGTCTAAATCATCACTTAAATTAATAAGTAGTTTAATGATTCAGAGGCATAGTACACCAATGGGGTAGATTTATCTAAAAATAATATTAATTATGCGAAATTAAATATAAATTTATTATATAGTTATTATTAAAATAATAAAAAATCAAGTTTGTTATCGGACATTGGCGATAATTAAGAATATATTTATATTGATTTACGTATCAATAATAACCCACTGATACCCTTTATAAAAAAAGGCCGCCCGTCGGCAGCCCTTTTATATCAATGATGAAAATTACTCAACCGTTACCGATTTTGCCAGATTACGCGGCTGGTCAACATCAGTGCCTTTAATCAGCGCAACGTGATAAGCCAGTAACTGCAGCGGAACGGTGTAGAAGATCGGTGCAATAACCTCTTCCACATGCGGCATCTCGATGATGTGCATGTTATCACTGCTCACAAAACCAGCATCCTGATCGGCAAAGACATACAACTGACCGCCGCGCGCGCGAACTTCTTCAATGTTGGATTTCAGTTTTTCCAGCAGTTCGTTGTTCGGTGCGACGACGATAACCGGCATATCCGCGTCAATCAACGCCAGCGGACCGTGTTTCAGTTCGCCTGCTGCGTAGGCTTCCGCATGAATATAAGAGATCTCTTTCAGCTTCAATGCGCCTTCCAGCGCAATTGGATACTGATCGCCACGACCCAGGAACAGCGCGTGGTGTTTGTCAGAGAAATCTTCTGCCAGTGCTTCAATGCGTTTGTCCTGAGACAGCATCTGCTCAATACGGCTCGGCAGCGCCTGCAGACCATGCACGATGTCATGCTCAATGGAGGCATCGAGACCTTTCAGGCGAGACAGCTTCGCCACCAGCATCAACAGCACAGTTAACTGGGTGGTGAATGCTTTAGTAGACGCCACGCCAATTTCCGTACCCGCATTGGTCATCAGCGCCAAATCGGATTCACGTACCAGCGAAGAGCCAGGAACGTTACAGATTGCCAGCGATCCAAGGTAACCCAATTCTTTTGACAGACGCAGACCCGCCAGGGTATCCGCGGTTTCGCCAGACTGCGACAGAGTGATCATCAGGCTGTTACGACGCACGGCTGATTTGCGATAGCGGAATTCAGAGGCGATTTCAACATCGCACGGAATACCTGCCAGCGCTTCAAACCAGTAGCGGGAAACCATACCGGAGTTGTAAGAAGTACCACAGGCGAGGATCTGAATATGCTCAACCTTCGACAGCAGTTCGTCGGCGTTCGGTCCCAGCTCGCTCAAATCAACCTGACCGTGGCTGATGCGCCCGGTAAGGGTGTTTTTGATCGCGTTCGGCTGTTCGTAGATCTCTTTCTGCATGTAGTGGCGGTAAATACCTTTATCGCCCGCGTCATATTGCAGATTGGATTCGATATCCTGACGTTTCACTTCCGCGCCAGTTTTATCGAAGATGTTTACCGAACGGCGAGTGATTTCCGCAATATCGCCTTCTTCAAGGAAGATAAAGCGACGGGTCACTGGCAACAGCGCCAACTGGTCAGAAGCAATAAAGTTTTCGCCCATGCCCAGGCCAATCACCAGCGGGCTACCAGAACGAGCCGCCAGCAGGGTATCCGGGTGACGGGAGTCCATAATTACCGTACCGTACGCGCCGCGCAGTTGCGGAATAGCACGCAGAACAGCCTCACGCAGAGTACCGCCTTGTTTCAGTTCCCAGTTCACCAGGTGTGCAATCACTTCGGTGTCGGTTTCAGAAACGAAGGTATAGCCACGTGCTTTTAACGCTTCACGCAGCGGTTCATGGTTTTCGATGATGCCGTTATGCACCACCACAATGTGTTCAGAAACATGCGGATGCGCATTCACTTCTGAAGGTTCGCCGTGCGTCGCCCAGCGAGTGTGAGCAATCCCGGTGCCGCCATGCAGAGGATGTTCTTCCGCTGCCTGAGCCAGCATCTGGACTTTACCGAGGCGACGCAGACGGGTCATATGACCTTCTGCATCTACAACCGCCAGACCGGCAGAGTCATATCCACGGTATTCCAGACGACGTAAACCTTCAAGAAGGATTTCTGCTACATCACGTTGCGCGATCGCGCCAACAATTCCACACATAGTTTTTGATTCCGATTTATATCGTTGTCGGTCAACCTGTATGCCCGTTTTTCGGGCGCCCCGAGCCTTTGTAGAGAGTGGGGTTATTTTTATAGTTACTGCTTGTGGGCGGGAGATTATGTTATCTCCTCACCCCATATGGCCGGATTACCCAGCCAGAATTACTTTTTCTTTACCGGACGACGCCAGCCTTCTTTTTGCGACTGCGGCACACGGCTGATTGCCAGAGCATTTTCGCCAACATTACGCGTTACAGTTGTACCCGCAGCAATGGTTGCGCCTTTGCCTACCGTTACCGGGGCCACCAGCTGAGTATCGGATCCAACAAACACATCGTCGCCAATAATGGTTTTAAATTTATTGGCACCATCGTAGTTGCAGGTAATGGTTCCTGCGCCGATGTTGACGTTATCGCCAATTTCCGCATCCCCCAGGTAAGTCAGATGACCAGCTTTCGAGCCTTTACCCAGACGCGCTTTTTTCATCTCAACGAAGTTACCGACGTGTGCGCCTTCCAGCAACTCAGCACCAGGACGCAGACGGGCAAACGGGCCAATGGTACAGGCCGCTGCCAGATTCGCATCTTCCACAACGGTATACGGGCTAATTTCGCAATCATCGCCAATCACGCTGTTTTTAATCACGCAACCGGTGCCGATTTTCACGCGATTACCGAGAGTCACGTTGCCCTCGATGATAACGTTAGTATCAATTTCAACATCGCGCCCGTGAGTAAGCGTACCGCGCAGATCAAAACGCGCCGGATCGCGCAGCATAACGCCTGCTAACAGCAGTTTTTCAGCTTGTTCGGATTGATAAACACGCTCCAGACGCGAGAGTTGCAGGCGGTTATTCACGCCTTCTACTTCGCTTAAACGTTGCGGATGAACGGCAACGATTTCACGCCCTTCCTGATACGCCAGCGCAATAATGTCGGTGATGTAGTATTCGCCCTGCGCATTATTGTTGGTCAGTTTAGCCAGCCAGCGTTTCATATCTGCGCCGTTGGCGATCAGAATGCCGGTGTTGATCTCCTGAATCTGACGCTGCTCGTCGGTGGCATCTTTGTGCTCAACAATGCCGGTAACTTTGCCGTTTTCACGGGTGATACGTCCATAACCGGTCGGATCATCCAGTTTAACCGTCAGCAGACCAATGCCCCCCTGCGGTTTCGCATCACGCAGGCGCTGGAGTGTTTCAACAGAGATCAGCGGCACGTCGCCGTAGAGCATTAAAATGTCTTCGTCATCGGCAAAAAAAGGTGCGGCTTGCTGCATTGCATGGCCCGTACCCAGCTGTTCTGCCTGAAGCACCCAGTTCAGGTTATCGTCTTTCAACGCCTGTTTAAGCAGATCGCCGCCGTGACCGTACACCAGGTGAACGTGCGCTGCGCCTAATTCATTCGCAGCATCAATGACATGCTGAACCATCGCTTTCCCGGCAAGGGTATGCAGCACTTTCGGAAGATCGGAATACATGCGCGTGCCTTTACCTGCGGCAAGGATCACTACGCTCATAGCATTATTCAACATACGCGTCCTGACTGTAATTTGAGAACGAATTTAAACCGCTTCACCTTGAAAAAACTACATTTTTTTCATCGTGAAATGGACAGAGGATAAATTGTTCAATAACGGATTATCCCCGCTAACGAAAGTGCCATTTTCGACCATCGTCACGCCTTTTGTCTGCAGAAAATTAAGGCAGTACCTTCATTTAAGCGTCAGGTGGATGTTTTTGCTCTTATTTCGATCAATGAATAAACGGGAAAACCAGCGAATAATTTCGCTGGTTTATACAAGCAGGGTTAATCGCGGGACATGAAAATGCGCAGAACATACCAGAACATGGTAGCAATAGAGGCGAAGAGATGTAGCGCCGCACCTGCCGGACGATCGGTAGGATAATGATGAATAATATTAGACGTGTCGTACAGCACGAAGCCAGCACACAACAGCACCATTGCCGCCGAGAACCAGACGCCCAGTGAGAATCCCATAAAAATGCTCGCGATAATGGCACCGAAAGCGATAAAGCCCGCCATGGTTAAAAACGAACGCATGAAAGAGAAATCTTTTTTGGTCGTGAAGGCAGTGAATGTCAGACCACCCACAAGCAGTGCTGTGGTGATGCCCGCCGCGCCAATAATTGCTGGATTAATATACGCTGCCAGTGTCAGTAAAGGTGCAAAAATTAACGCTTCTGCCAGTACGTATATCCCCAGTCCAATCAGTTGGGTCTGATTAGACTCCACATTATCTGCCAGACGAGTCGCCAGCATGCTGACCAGAATAAAAGCACCCAGCACCACCAGCCAACCAAACTGACCACTGTTCATCAGCACCCTAAGCATCATTTTGCCAAGCCCACTAAAGATAAACAGCGCGCTGAGAATGATGAACCCGACAACTGCCCCAGCCAGATGCATATAAGCACGGCGGATAAAGGTGGCGCGATCGGTCATCACAACCGGTTGGACACCTTCAAAAGACGTTTTAAAAGACATAGATATGATCCCTCATATAATTATAGAAATAATAATAACAACAGGGACGATATCACTATGGAGAAAAGGTGACAATTAACGACTTGGCAAGACGCTAACTTTTTGATGAATAATATAATTTTTGTATCAATCAGCAAAATACATATAAAAAAGCCAGTCTGTTTCCAGACTGGCTTTTGAGCTTTTCAAGCCGGTGTTACATCGCTTTTTTGGTCAACTCGATAACGCGCAACTGCGCGATCGCTTTGGCCAGTTCCGCAGACGCCTGAGCGTAATCTACGTCGCCGTGAGAGCTGCTAATGTGCTCTTCAGCCTTACGTTTCGCTTCCATGGCTCGCGCTTCGTCGAGATCCTGGCCGCGAATTGCGGTGTCAGCCAGAACGGTCACGTTGCCAGGCTGCACTTCAAGAATGCCGCCAGACAGATAGATAAACTCTTCGTGACCGTGCTGTTTCACGATGCGAATCATACCAGGCTTAATGGCGGTGAGCAGCGGTGCGTGGCCCGGGTAAATGCCCAGTTCACCTTCGCTACCCGTTACCTGGATTTTCTCGACCAGACCAGAGAACATTTGTTGCTCTGCGCTGACGACGTCCAGGTGGTAAGTCATTGCCATATCACCCTCCGATTAAGGCGTTAAAGTTTTTTGGCTTTTTCCACTGCTTCTTCGATGGAACCGACCATGTAGAACGCCTGCTCCGGCAGGTGATCGTATTCGCCTTCCATGATGCCTTTAAAGCCACGGATGGTGTCTTTCAGGGAGACGTATTTACCCGGAGAACCGGTGAATACTTCTGCCACGAAGAACGGCTGGGACAGGAAGCGCTGGATCTTACGAGCGCGCGCTACCACCAGTTTGTCTTCTTCAGACAGTTCATCCATACCCAGGATGGCGATGATGTCTTTCAGTTCCTGATAACGTTGCAGGATGGACTGAACGCCACGCGCGGTGTCGTAGTGTTCCTGACCAACCACCAGCGGGTCCAGCTGACGGCTGGTAGAGTCCAGCGGGTCAACAGCCGGGTAGATACCCAGAGACGCGATCTGACGGCTCAGTACCACGGTTGCGTCAAGGTGCGCAAAGGTGGTTGCCGGAGACGGGTCAGTCAAGTCATCCGCAGGTACGTATACCGCCTGTACGGAGGTGATAGAACCAGTTTTGGTGGAGGTGATACGTTCCTGAAGAACGCCCATCTCTTCCGCCAGAGTCGGCTGATAACCTACCGCTGAAGGCATACGACCCAGCAGTGCGGATACTTCCGTACCGGCCAGGGTGTAACGATAGATGTTGTCAACGAACAGCAGAACGTCACGACCTTCGTCACGGAATTTCTCAGCCATGGTCAGGCCGGTCAGTGCAACGCGCAGACGGTTTCCCGGCGGCTCGTTCATCTGGCCATATACCAGGGATACTTTGTCGATAACGTTGGAGTCGGTCATTTCGTGGTAGAAGTCGTTACCCTCACGAGTACGTTCACCTACGCCCGCAAACACAGAGTAACCGGAGTGCTCGATCGCGATGTTACGAATAAGCTCCATCATGTTTACGGTTTTACCTACACCCGCACCACCGAACAGACCGACTTTACCGCCCTTAGCGAACGGACACATCAGGTCGATAACTTTGATACCGGTTTCCAGCAGTTCCTGAGAGTTTGACAGCTCTTCGTAGGAAGGTGCTGCGCGGTGAATCGCCCAACGCTCTTCTTCACCGATCTCGCCTTTCATGTCGACCGGTTCACCCAGTACGTTCATGATACGGCCCAGAGTCGCTTTACCTACCGGGACTTCGATCGGGTGTTCGAGGTCTTTTACATCCAGACCGCGACGCAGACCGTCGGAGGAACCCATTGCGATGGTACGCACGATACCGCCGCCGAGCTGCTGCTGAACTTCCAGCACCAGACGCTCATTACCATTTTGCACCTCAAGAGCATCGTACACGCGCGGTACGGCATCCTGAGGGAATTCGACGTCAACTACGGCGCCGATTACCTGGACAATCTTTCCAGTAGCCATCTTAAATCCTCTACGAAATAACCTGTTTAAACCGCGGCGGCCCCCGAGACGATCTCGGTGAGTTCCTGAGTAATGCTGGCCTGACGAGCTTTGTTGTATACCAACTGCAGCTCTTTAATCAGGCTGCCGCCATTGTCGGTCGCGGCTTTCATCGCCACCATACGGGCGGCCTGCTCGCTGGCCAGGTTTTCAACCACGCCCTGATAAACCTGAGATTCGACATAACGACGCAGCAGGGTATCCAGCAACGCCTTCGGATCGGGTTCGTACAGGTAATCCCAGGATTTATGTTTCAGATCATCATCATCTGATGCCGGTAACGGCAGCAGCTGGCTGATGGTCGGAACCTGAGACATGGTGTTAATAAATTTGTTGCTGACAATGTAAAGCTTGTCCAGACGGCCTTCGTCGTAGGCCTGCAACATCACTTTTACCGGACCAATCAGTTCGGACAGGGAAGGGTTATCCCCCATGCCGGTGACCTGGGCAACAACATTGCCGCCCACGGAGTTGAAGAACGACACGCCTTTCGAGCCGATCATTGCGAGGTCGCATTGAACGCCTTTGTCGGTCCAGGTCTTCATTTCCGCCAGCAGTTTTTTGAACAGGTTAATGTTCAAACCACCGCACAAACCACGGTCGGTCGACACCACCAGGTAGCCTACGCGTTTAACGTCGCGGTCTTCCAGGTATGGGTGCTTATATTCCAGATTACCGTGTGCAAGGTGACCAATCACTTTGCGCATGGTTTCTGCATAAGGACGGCTGGCCGCCATGCGATCCTGCGATTTACGCATTTTGGAAGCGGCGACCATCTCCATCGCTTTAGTGATCTTTTGCGTGTTCTGGACGCTTGCGATCTTACTACGTATCTCTTTTGCGCCGGCCATGAGCTTCTCCTCAATGCCTTGCGGCCTGCCCTAAGGCAAGCCGCCAGACGTTACCAGGATTGGGTTGCTTTGAAGGAATCGAGGATGCCTTTCAGCTTGCCTTCGATTTCGTCGTTGTAGCCACCGGTCTGGTTGATCTCTTGCATCAACGGAGCGTGATCACGGTCGACGTAAGCCAGCAGAGCGGCTTCGAAGCTGCCGATTTTCGACAGTTCAACATCCGCCAGGTAACCACGTTCTGCTGCGAACAGAACCAGAGACTGTTGCGCTACGGACATCGGCGCATACTGTTTCTGTTTCAGCAGTTCGGTCACTTTCTGACCGTGGTCAAGCTGCTTACGTGTTGCATCGTCAAGGTCGGATGCAAACTGAGAGAACGCTGCCAGTTCACGATACTGTGCCAGAGCGGTACGGATACCACCGGACAGTTTTTTCATGATCTTGGTCTGTGCTGCACCACCAACACGGGATACGGAAATACCCGGGTTAACCGCAGGACGAATACCGGCGTTGAACAGGTTGGTTTCCAGGAAGATCTGACCATCGGTAATGGAGATTACGTTAGTCGGAACGAACGCAGAAACGTCACCCGCCTGAGTTTCGATAATCGGCAGCGCGGTCAGAGAACCGGTTTTCCCTTTCACTTCACCTTTGGTGAAGGCTTCAACGTATTCGGCGTTAACACGCGCAGCACGCTCCAGCAGACGAGAGTGGAGGTAGAATACGTCGCCCGGGAATGCTTCACGTCCTGGCGGACGACGGAGCAGCAGGGAGATCTGACGGTAAGCAACAGCCTGTTTAGACAGGTCATCGTAAATGATCAGCGCATCTTCACCGCGGTCACGGAAGTATTCGCCCATTGCGCAACCGGCATACGGCGCCAGGTATTGCAGTGCAGCGGATTCAGACGCGGTTGCTACCACAACGATGGTGTTAGCCAGTGCGCCGTGCTCTTCCAGTTTACGTACCACGTTAGAAATAGTGGACGCTTTCTGGCCGATAGCGACATAGATACATTTGATACCGGAATCGCGCTGGTTAATGATGGCATCGATTGCCAGTGCGGTTTTACCGGTCTGACGGTCACCGATGATCAATTCACGCTGACCACGACCGATTGGGATCATGGAGTCAACGGCTTTATAACCGGTCTGTACCGGCTGATCTACGGACTGACGTTCGATAACGCCCGGGGCGATAGCTTCTACAGCAGAGAAGCCGTCGTGATCCAGCGGACCTTTACCGTCGATTGGTGCACCCAGAGTGTTAACCACACGGCCCAGCAGGCCACGGCCAACCGGAACTTCCAGGATACGGCCAGTACACTTAACTTTCATGCCTTCGGCAAGGTCAGCGTACGGACCCATAACAACCGCACCTACAGAGTCACGCTCGAGGTTCAGTGCGATAGCGTAACGGTTACCCGGCAGGGAGATCATTTCACCCTGCATACAATCGGCCAGGCCGTGGATGCGGATAACACCGTCACTTACAGAAACAATAGTACCTTCGTTGTGAGCTTCACTCACAACATTGAACTGAGCAATGCGCTGCTTGATCAGTTCGCTGATTTCGGTGGAATTCAGTTGCATGCTCCAGTCCCCTTAAGACTGCAAGACGTCTGCAAGGCGCTCAAGACGACCGCGTACGCTGCCATCAATGACCATATCACCCGCTCGGATGATAACGCCTGCCATTACAGACTTATCGATTTTGCAATTCAGCTTAACTTTGCGTGACAGACGTTTTTCCATCGCAGCAGAAATTTTCGCGAGCTGTTGTTCACTCAACGCGGCAGCGGAAATGACGTCTACCTCAGCGGTAGCCTCACTCACAGCACGCAGGTGAATAAACTGCTCCAGAACATCCGGGAGCGCATTAAGACGACCATTTTCAGCCATAACCCGAATCAGGTTCTGACCGTTTTCGTCCAGTTGCTCACCACAAACTGCGATAAACGACTCGGCGAGCGTTTCTGGCGCAAGCGCGCCAGAGAGAAGCTCTGCCATTTGTTCGTTTTTGGTTACCTCGGCGGCAAACGCCAGCATGTCCTGCCAGCGTTCTACACTTTGGTGTTCGACGGCAAAGTCAAAAGCTGCTTTGGCGTAGGGGCGAGCTACCGTAATAAATTCAGACATCAGCCCCTCCCTCCTTACAGTTCAGCGACAAGTTTATCCACGATGTCGCTGTTAGCAGCTTCATCCACGGAACGTTCGATGATCTTCTCGGCGCCAGCAACAGCCAGGATAGCAACTTGCTTACGCAGCTCTTCACGGGCACGTTTACGCTCGGCTTCAATTTCCGCCTGCGCCTGGGCCACGATTTTAGTACGTTCCTGCTCTGCTTCAGCTTTAGCTTCGTCCAGAATCTGCGAGCGGCGTTTGTTCGCCTGCTCGATGATTACCTGGGCTTCCGCTTTCGCTTTTTTCAGCTGGTCGGTCGCGCTGGCCTTTGCAAGGTCAAGGTCCTTATGTGCTCGTTCTGCGGAAGCAAGGCCGTCAGCAATTTCTTTTTGACGTTTTTCGATGGCTGCCATTAATGGCGGCCATACGTACTTCATGCAGAACAGAACGAACAGGACAAACGCGATGGCCTGGCCGAGGATTGTTGCGTTAAGATTCACAGCACAATGCCTCTATTTAGTTAACGTTCTGATATTGCTCTTTAAATAAAAGCAACGCTTACTACGCGACAGCGAACATCACGTACAGACCCAGACCTACAGCGATCATCGGGATAGCATCCACCAGACCCATAACGATAAAGAACTGAGTACGCAGCAGAGGAATCAGATCAGGTTGACGCGCTGCGCCTTCCAGGAATTTACCCCCGAGGATGCCGATACCGATCGCAGCACCGATTGCCGCCAGACCCATCATCACAGCGGCAGCCATGTACAGCAGATCCATATTCAGGTTTTCCATGACAGTCTCCAGTTTGTTTCAGTTAAAACGTAGTAGTGTTGGTAAATTAATGTTCTTCAGACGCCATCGACAGATAGACGATCGTCAGAACCATGAAGATGAAGGCTTGCAGCGTAATGATCAGGATGTGGAAAATGGCCCACGGCACATTCAGGATCCACTGTGACCACCACGGCAACAGACCAGCAATCAGAATGAAAATCAGCTCACCGGCATACATGTTACCGAACAGTCGCAAACCGAGTGAAACTGGTTTGGACAGCAGGCTTACCCCTTCAAGGATTAAGTTGACAGGAATGAACGCCCAGTGATTGAACGGCTGCAGCGTCAACTCTTTCGTGAAGCCGCCGATGCCTTTCATTTTGATGCTGTAGAACAGAATCAGGATAAATACGCCCAGTGCCATAGACAGCGTTACGTTCACGTCCGCAGACGGAACCACACGCAGTGCCGGCAGACCCAGTACATGTTCAGCGATGTACGGCAGCAGGTCGATAGGCAGTAAGTCCATCAAGTTCATCAGGAATACCCAGACGAAAATCGTCAGGGCCAGCGGAGCAATCAGCTTGCTCTTGCCATGGTACATGTCTTTCACGCTACCATTAACAAAGCCGATCACCAGCTCAATCGCGGTCTGAAACTTACCTGGCACGCCGCTGGTCGCCTTTTTGGCTACACTACGGAATAAAACCAGGAACAACAGACCCAGCACCACCGAGAAGAACATGGAGTCAATATTGATTGTCCAGAAGGTGGCTGGGGGGTTATGCGGATCCACCAGCGAGAATGTACGCAGGTCCAGCTGAAGGTTATTCAGGTGGTGTCCTATGTAATCCTGCGGCGTCATATTTTCTGAAGCCATGATGCCTTTTACCCTTTGTTGTTAATTACAGCCGGTGCCAGTATCTGAACCACCAGCACCAAAACCCACGTAACGATCAGCGGCAAGAATACCGCCTTTAAAACCGCCAACGCCACCACCAGTAACACCAACATCGCCAGAACTTTAAAAGCTTCGCCAAATGCGAATGTCCAGGCCACCCGGCCTTTCGCTGGTGTATGTGCCTGGTGACGCCAGGCAAATATCATAAACAAAACGTTAGGCAGAAAGACTGCCAGGCCTCCACTTAATGCAGAGACGCCCCAGAAGGGGTCTTTGAGGCTGAACAGCAATCCACTTGCTATCACCACCAGTAACTGAACGAGCAGAAGCTTCCGAGCAACGTTTCGACTCACGAGCGACACAGACATCACGTTTTTCACTCCTGCTCCCTTCGAGGTATGCCGCGTGTCGTATAAAACTTTCTTTAAGGCTTAGAGTCAAGCATCAAAAAGCGGTCAAATTATACGGTGCGCCCCCGTGATTTCAAACAATAAGTAGCCAAAAGGTGAATAAATGTTTAAATATTTTTCCAGTGCATACAATTGCGACTTTTCTGCTAACGCTGTTCGATCATGAAAAACTGTAAATAACGCGTAAACACTGGCGATAAAGCGTGCTTCAGATCACATATTGAGCATGTTCGCGCAGAGCATATTTATTTACTTGGCAAATGATGCCTTTGCAAGTTTATGATATTTCAGTCTAAAAACAGATACTGTTTTAATAAATGACATTTACACAACAAAAACCACCCATTGACATTTTTAATAATGTTTTAACAGGCAATGATGATTCTTAGCGCCGATTTTTAGCAGACTGATATTTTCACTTATGACTTATTTTCTGCTTACCAAAAAAAGCCACGTTACTTTGTTGATGCAAAAGAGTGAACGTGGCGTTAAATGTAACCAGTTATATCAGTAGAAAACCTGGTTGTTGTTAACAGTCTAACAGGTCAATTTTTTATGATTTTTTTGATAAAAATTAAATTTTATTTGCTTTAATCACCACCAGATGACGTTCGCCATCCAGGGCCGGAACGTGAAGTTTAACCACTGATTCGACCTGATATTCTTCGGGCAACAAAGCGATTTCATCTTCCGGTATTTGGCCTTTCAGCGCGTAGAAACGACCTTGCTCACCAGGAAGATGGTGGCACCAGCTCACCATATCGTTCAAAGAGGCAAAGGCGCGGCTAATTACGCCATCAAATGGCGGCTCAGAAGGAAACTCTTCTACCCTGCTCTGTACTGGCTCAATATTCTCCAGTTTAAGCTCATGTTGCACCTGACGAAGGAAACGCACGCGTTTACCAAGGCTATCCAACAACGTGAAATGGGCTTCAGGACGCACGATAGAGAGTGGAATGCCAGGCAGTCCTGGTCCGGTGCCGACATCGATAAACCGTTCACCTTGCAGATACGGTGCCACCACAATGCTATCGAGAATATGGCGTACCAGCATCTCATTAGGATCGCGGACCGAAGTCAGGTTGTACGCTTTATTCCATTTATGCAGCATATTCACGTAGGCAATTAGCTGGTTTTTCTGGTGATCGGTAAGCGAAATTCCTGCGTCTTTCAGCAGAGAGGAGAGTTTGTTGAGCACGGTGATTACCTGTTCTTGATGCGTAGCCCGGTAAGCGGGTGCTTACCAGGCATTTTTAATGCGTTATGCGCTACGACGCAGCATACCCTGTTTTTTTAGCCACACCAGTAGAATGGAGATGGCAGCAGGCGTGACGCCAGAAATACGCGAAGCCTGACCGATAGAAGCCGGTTTGTGATCGTTAAGTTTGGCGATCACTTCGTTAGAAAGACCGGATACCTGGCGGTAATCCAGCGTCGCTGGCAGCAAGGTATTCTCGTTACGCTGCTGCTTTTCGATCTCATCTTGCTGGCGCGCAATATAACCTTCGTATTTAACCTGAATCTCAACCTGTTCCGCCGCCTGTTCGTCTGTCAACGCAGGGGCAAACGGCGTCAGCATGGTTAATTTTTCATAAGTCATTTCCGGACGACGCAGCAGATCTTCACCACTGGCTTCACGGGAAAGCGGCGCAGTCAGGTGAGCATTCACTTCGGCTGCAGCTTCCGCCGACGGGGTTACCCATGTCGATTTCAGACGCTGACGCTCACGCTCGATGTTCTCAAGCTTCTCGTTAAAGCGCGCCCAACGTTCGTCATCCACCAGGCCCAGTTCACGACCGATTTCAGTCAAACGCAGATCCGCATTATCTTCGCGTAGCATCAGGCGATATTCTGCACGCGAGGTAAACATACGGTACGGCTCTTTGGTTCCTAAAGTGCACAGGTCATCAACCAGTACGCCGAGATACGCCTGAGAACGCGCCGGAGCCCAACCTTCTTTGTCAGCAGACAGACGGGCAGCGTTAAGACCGGCCAGCAAACCTTGCGCAGCGGCTTCTTCGTAACCGGTAGTGCCGTTAATCTGACCAGCAAAGAACAGCCCCTGGATAAACTTGCTCTCCAGCGTCGGTTTCAGGTCGCGTGGATCGAAGAAGTCATACTCAATGGCATAACCCGGACGCACGATCTTCGCGTTTTCCATCCCCTGCATGGAGCGGACGATTTGCATCTGCACATCGAACGGCAGGCTGGTGGAGATACCGTTCGGATAAATTTCGTTAGAGGTCAGCCCTTCCGGTTCAAGGAAGATCTGATGCTGATTTCTGTCGGCGAAGCGCATGACTTTGTCTTCGATCGACGGGCAGTAGCGTGGGCCGACACCTTCGATCACCCCTGCGTACATTGGGCTACGATCGAGGTTACTGCGGATCACATCATGGGTTTTCTCGTTGGTATGAGTGATATAACACGGCACCTGCTGTGGATGCTGGGACGCATTGCCCATAAACGAGAATACCGGCATTGGGTTATCGCCATGCTGTTGCGCCAGCACGCTGAAGTCGATAGTACGCGCATCAATACGCGGCGGTGTCCCGGTTTTCAGACGACCAACGCGCAGCGGCAGTTCACGCAAACGGCGAGAGAGCGGAATGGACGGCGGATCACCAGCACGGCCACCGCTGTAGTTATCCAGACCGATATGAATTTTACCGTCGAGGAACGTCCCAACGGTGAGCACGACGGCTTTGGCACGGAACTTCAGTCCCATTTGGGTAACAGCACCGACCACGCGATCGTTTTCGACAATAAGATCTTCAACCGCCTGCTGGAAGATCATCAGATTCGGTTGGTTCTCCAGCGCCGTACGTACCGCCTGACGGTAGAGCACACGATCCGCCTGAGCTCGGGTAGCGCGAACTGCCGGTCCCTTGCTTGCGTTTAGTATCCTAAACTGGATACCCGCCTGATCGATCGCTTTAGCCATCAGGCCGCCGAGTGCATCCACTTCTTTTACCAGATGTCCCTTCCCAATACCGCCGATCGCCGGGTTGCAGCTCATCTGCCCCAGAGTGTCGATATTGTGTGTCAAAAGCAGAGTCTGTTGACCCATACGCGCCGCGGCCATCGCGGCCTCGGTGCCTGCATGACCCCCGCCAATGATGATGACGTCAAAAGGATCCGGATAAAACATGGTGATTGCCTCGCATAACGCGGTATGAAAATGGATTGAAGCCCGGGCCGTGGATTCTACTCAACTTTGTCGGCTTGAGAAAGACCTGGGATCCTGGGTATTAAAAAGAAGATCTATTTATTTAGAGATCTGTTCTATTGTGATCTCTTATTAGGATCGCACTTCCCTGTGGATAACAAGGATCCGGCGTTTAAGATCAACAACCTGGCAAGGATCATTAGCTGTGAATGATCGGTGATCCTGGTCCGTATAAGCTGGGATCAGAATGAAGGGTTATACACAACTCAAAAACTGAACAACCGTTGTTCTTTGGATAACTACCGGTTGATCCAAGCTTCCTGACAGAGTTATCCACAACAGATCGCACGATCTGTATACTTATTTGAGTAAATTAATCCACGATCCCAGCCATTCTTCTGCCGGATCTTCCGGAATGTCGTGATCAAGGATGTTGATCTTCAGTGTTTCGCCTATCTGTTTTGCACCGGAATTTTTGAGTTCTGCCTCGAGTTTATCGATAGCCCCACAAAAGGTGTCATATTCACGACTGCCAATACCGATAGCGCCAAAGCGGACCGCAGAAAGATCGGGCTTCTGTTCCTGCAATGCTTCATAGAAAGGAGAAAGGTTGTCCGGAATGTCTCCGGCACCGTGGGTTGAGCTGATAACCAGCCAGATCCCCGAGGCAGATAAATCTTCCAACAGCGGACCGTGCAGCGTTTCGGTGGTAAAACCCGCCTCTTCCAGCTTTTCAGCCAAGTGTTCTGCCACATATTCGGCACCGCCGAGGGTGCTGCCGCTGATAAGAGTGATATCTGCCATAAACCGCCACCTTTATTAAGAGTGGCGTATTGTACGCTGTGAACGCGTTGGGATCTACCTGTGGAAAAGTATGGGATTAAAAAAGCTGATCATGGCTTAATGGTACGCATGATCGGGTTTTGCAGGACGATCAGTGTCTCGGTGGACTGAATTTCATCAATTGTTTGGATCTTGTTGATAAGTACATGCTGGAGAGCATCGATCGAACGGCACATCACTTTGATAAAGATGCTGTAGTGGCCAGTTGTGTAATAGGCTTCAGTGACTTCATCGAGGCTTTCCAGCTTTGCCAGCGCGGAAGGATAGTCTTTGGCGCTCTTTAATATAATGCCGATAAAGCAGCCTACGTCATAACCGAGCTGCTTCGGGCTGACATCAATACGTGCCCCGGTAATGATCCCCGCCTGCTTCATTTTCTCTACACGAACGTGAATCGTCCCCGGACTGACGCCAAATTGTTTCGCCAGTTCGGCGTAAGCGGTACGCGCATTACCCATTAATGCTTCCAGGATGCCGCGGTCCAGATTGTCGATCAGATAATTTTCCATAGGATTTTCTTATGCAGATTGAAGAATCACTCTATTTTAGCCTTCTTTTTTAATGAATCAAAAGTGTGTGAGGCTTTTTATTGAATGATTATTGCATGTGTGTCGGTTTTTGTTGCTTAATCATAAGCAACAGGACGCAGGAGTATAAAAAATGAAAACCGCTTACATTGCCAAACAACGTCAAATTAGCTTCGTGAAATCTCACTTTTCTCGTCAACTGGAAGAACGTCTGGGGCTGATCGAAGTCCAGGCGCCGATTCTTAGCCGTGTGGGGGATGGCACGCAGGATAACTTGTCGGGCTGTGAAAAAGCGGTGCAGGTAAAAGTGAAAGCTCTGCCTGATGCCCAGTTCGAAGTGGTTCATTCACTGGCGAAGTGGAAACGTCAGACCTTAGGGCAACATGACTTCAGCGCGGGCGAAGGGCTATACACGCACATGAAAGCCCTTCGCCCCGATGAAGACCGTCTTTCCCCGCTGCACTCGATCTATGTAGACCAGTGGGACTGGGAGCGCGTAATGGGCGACGGCGAGCGTCAATTCTCGACTCTGAAAAGCACGGTAGAGGCGATCTGGGCGGGAATTAAAGCAACCGAAGCTGCAGTTAGCGAAGAGTTTGGCCTGGCACCGTTCCTGCCGGATCAGATCCACTTCGTACACAGCCAGGAGTTACTGGCTCGTTATCCGGATCTAGATGCCAAAGGACGTGAGCGGGCGATTGCGAAAGATCTTGGCGCGGTATTCCTCGTCGGGATTGGCGGCAAGTTGAGTGATGGTCATCGTCACGACGTGCGCGCACCGGATTATGATGACTGGAGCACCCCGTCAGAGCTGGGCCATGCGGGTCTGAACGGCGATATTCTGGTATGGAACCCGGTACTGGAAGATGCGTTTGAGCTTTCTTCCATGGGGATCCGCGTGGATGCCGAAACGCTGAAGCATCAGCTGGCGCTGACCGGTGACGAAGATCGCCTGCTGCTGGAGTGGCATCAGGCGCTGCTGCGCGGTGAAATGCCGCAGACCATCGGCGGCGGTATCGGCCAGTCTCGTTTGACCATGCTGCTGTTGCAACTGCCGCATATCGGCCAGGTTCAGTGTGGTGTATGGCCAGCTGCTGTTCGCGAGAGCGTCCCTTCTCTGCTGTAATTGTTTATCGCCGCCAGCGTCTGAGCAGGCGGCTTCGCATCCCGGTATCAAAGCGCCAGATATGATCGAAAATGCGCATGATGCCGGGTTTGCCATGTGCCGACATCGCCACGGCATGAAAGCGATGCTGATGTACCCGCTGCAACTCTTTCACTTTGCTCGTCACGTCGTCAGGCAACCGCTGGGCGATAAAATCAGAAATCACCACCGCATCGGCGTCAAACCACTCCCGACTTTGCAAGCGTTCCATAATGGCGCGAAAACAACTGGCAAGATCGGTGCCACCACGAAACTGCTGACTTAAAAAGCGGATCGCTTGCTCAATACCTTGTGGGCCTGAAAGCTCATAACGGACGATCTCGGTGGAAAATAGCATAATATAGCAGCGCCGGTTTTCAGCGAGAGCAATGCGCATCAAGGCCAGGCAGAACGCTTTCGCACACTGTTCATTAAAGCCGCCCATTGAGCCGGAAGTATCCACGCAGACAATAAACGGTCCGCGCGGCTGTTCGTCGTAATCTTTATGCACCACCGGGCGTTCGATCACTTTTTCACGCCACGACTCACCGTGCAGGCGATAGGTGAGCAATTGTTTTTCCACCAGCCGACGGTAAAACTCATACTCCAGTTCCGTTATCCCCAGTGTCGCCAGTTCTGGCGGCAGGAGACGTAAAATATCGTCGCTTTGTTGCAGACCATCAACCTGCTCAGGAACTGTCGCCGGTTCGCGCACCATGGTGCGGAAGGTTTCCATCTGCGCATCGTTGCGCGGTATTGATTTGGCTTCCCGGGAACGTCCCAACTGTTCTGCCAGGCGTTTCAGTTCCGGCTGTTCGTTAAGAAATTCACCGTATTTCACAATCAACTGATAGTCGCCACGTTTAAGCTGACCGGCGCTCATATCCCACAGACGACCAGCTGCGGTATTGTTATCTGCGAGAATCGGTTCAAGTTGCCCGCTCAGCGTCATGCGTTCCTGAACTTCACTCAACAGTTGTTCGCGTTCTTCTTCTAATAGCTGTTGATTTAACGTCGTTGCTTGCACGATCAGACTTAAACGCCAACGCTGGAGAAAAAGTGTGTGTAACGCTGAAGTGATCGTGCTGTTAGCATCAACCAACTGTCGGGCTTGTTCTGCCCATGGGGAATTCAGACGATGCAGTAAGTCCAGGATCTGTGGTAGCTGCACAATAAACTGCGGCGTGGAGAGGAGCTGGCTTTCCTGATAGCACATCACCTCTTCGGTGAGTTCCGGCGGGACTCGGGCATCTTTCAGCCGACTGCGCAGCGCCTCACGCCAGCGGGGAACATCATCAGTGATTGCCGCCTTCAGTCGTGGGAATTTTTCAAAGAAGACTGCCAGCTGCGGTGAGGCCAGCAGCGCGATGATCATCTCTTCGATCAATCCCTCTTCGCTGACGGCCAGCATCACATTAAGCGTATCCAGCGTTAGCATTGTTGTGCCTGGCGAATCTGGGTGCCGACATCCTGTAGGCTGGCTTCAATGCGACCTAACCAGTCGCCAGGGATAAACAGACATTTTTGCTGTTCGCTGAATAAAGCGTGTTGCTTGCGCCAGTCGCTTTCAAGCTCTTCCAGTTGTTGTTTTATTTCACCTGGCAGACCTTCAGCCGATGAACCGGGAAGTGCCAGCGTACTGCCTTGTAAACTTACATCGCGTACGACAAGATGTTGGGCGCTATCAACTTCCAGATTCAGTTTCTGGGCAAAGCCGATACCGTTCAGTTTGCCGCGAATTTCACCACCTCTGCTCAGCCACTGTTCCAGCGCGCTACGCTCAAAGGAGATATGAACCACTTCCATATCATGCAGTTTTAACGGTTTTTGCAGCACCAGAGTCAGGGTGGAAGCAGTAACGTTAACAGGGAGTTGATACTGCTGACGACGGCTGAAAATGCCGCCCAGACGAATTACCGTTAAGGCTGTTTTATCGCTTTGTTGCTGCTGTAGTTGCAGGTGACGTTGCACAATCGCGCCCAGGCGGGTCAACATCCCTTGCTGTTGCCAGGCATGACCGGTCATCAATACATCAATTTGTTGTTGTATCAAATTCAGGCTTTGCGCGTCATACCACAGGCAATCTTTCAGCAAAATGAGATCTACCGGGGCAACAGCACTGCGACCGCTAAAAAAGGCGCTGGCCTGCAATAAGCGGATCGCTTTTTTCCAGCGACGATCCGAGACATAAGGCGCATCCGGTAATTTATCCAGTTGCTGGCGCAGCATAAAAATCAGCTCAAATACATGATCGGGCAGCGTAATTTCACCAATCTCTTTCTGCCAGCGTTCATATTCTTCATCAGTGACCTGCAAGGAGGCAGGAACCGGATTGTCATTTTCATCCTGTTGACTGGTCAGCATGGAGCGGAAATTCGCTTTATCCTGCACTTTATCTAACCACAGACGAATCAGCATGCGGTCATATAACGCTTCCAGACTGCTGTCTGCTTCCGGCAGCTCGTTGGAGGCCGCTACCAGCAGACGCATCGGGATTTTTTCTACGTGTGCACCGTTGCGGAACTGGCGCTCGTTAATGGCGGTGAGCAAGGTATTAAGAATTGCCGGGCCCGCTTTCCAGATCTCATCAAGAAAGACGATTTCTGCTTCCGGCAGGTAACCGCTGGTTAAACGTTCATAGCGCCCTTCATCTTTTAGCGCCTGAATAGAAAGGGGACCAAAAACTTCTTCCGGCGTGGAGAAGCGGGTCATCAGATATTCAAACGCGCGGGCATTCTGAAAGGCGAATTTTAAGCGCCGAGCGATCAAACTTTTGGCAATGCCTGGCGGGCCAAGGAGGAACACACTTTCACCACTTAATGCCGCTAATAAACACAAGCGGATGGCGTGGCTACGTTCATAAAGCCCCTTTTCCAACGAACTGCTCAGGCGGGAAATTCTTTCCGCTAATAAATGAGGGTGAGCCATAATGAAGTGGCGTCCTTTCGTCAAAAGTTCTGCGTAAATTGCGAGTATAGACGTTTCTTGCTGGTGGCTAAAATAGTCTCAAAAGAGGTCTATTTTTCTTTGAGCCAGGTTAATGTGGCCGCATTTAGGAGTACGATTTTGTCGTTAATCGTGCATACTGTGCGCTTTTTTGTGGGCCAAGGGACTAAGCACACATTTCATATTTCAACGAAAGACTAGTCTATGAGCACTGATAATAAGCAATCGTTGCCCGCGATTACCCTCGCGGCGATTGGAGTTGTCTACGGCGATATTGGTACCAGCCCGTTATATACACTTCGTGAATGTTTGTCCGGCCAGTTTGGTTTTGGCGTTGAACGCGATGCCGTGTTTGGCTTTTTATCGCTGATCTTCTGGCTGCTAATCTTTGTGGTTTCCATTAAATATCTCACCTTCGTGATGCGGGCAGATAACGCCGGAGAAGGGGGCATTCTGACGTTGATGTCGCTTGCCGGGCGCAATACGTCGGCGCGAACCACATCAATGCTGGTGATTATGGGATTAATCGGCGGCAGCTTTTTCTATGGTGAAGTCGTCATTACACCCGCTATTTCGGTGATGTCTGCCATTGAAGGTCTGGAAATCGTCGCCCCGCAGCTGGATACCTGGATAGTTCCCCTCTCAATCATCGTTCTCACTTTACTATTTATGATTCAAAAACATGGCACGGCTATGGTCGGTAAGCTGTTTGCGCCGATCATGCTGACCTGGTTTTTGATTCTGGCAGTACTGGGGTTACGTAGCATTATTGCTAACCCGGAAGTGCTGCATGCGCTGAATCCGATGTGGGCGGTGCATTTCTTCCTTGAATATAAAACGGTTTCGTTTATTGCGTTAGGGGCAGTGGTGCTGTCGATTACCGGTGTCGAGGCGCTGTACGCTGATATGGGGCACTTTGGTAAGTTCCCGATTCGCCTGGCGTGGTTCACCGTCGTATTGCCTTCATTAACTCTTAATTACTTTGGCCAGGGCGCTCTGTTGTTAAAGAACCCGGAAGCGATTAAGAACCCGTTCTTCCTGTTGGCACCGGACTGGGCGCTGATCCCGCTGCTGATCATCGCCGCACTGGCGACGGTAATTGCCTCGCAGGCAGTTATCTCTGGCGTCTTCTCATTGACGCGTCAGGCGGTACGTCTGGGATATTTGTCGCCGATGCGCATTATTCACACCTCCGAAATGGAGTCTGGGCAAATCTATATTCCGTTTGTGAACTGGATGCTCTATGTCGCGGTCGTGATTGTGATTGTCAGCTTTGAGCACTCCAGCAACCTGGCGGCGGCGTACGGGATTGCGGTGACCGGAACCATGGTACTGACGTCTATTCTCTCGACTACCGTGGCACGTCAGAACTGGCACTGGAATAAGTATTTTGTTGCGCTGATCCTGATTGCTTTCCTTTGTGTCGATATTCCATTGTTCACCGCTAACCTTGATAAACTGCTCTCCGGCGGCTGGTTGCCATTGAGCCTCGGTACGGTGATGTTTATCGTGATGACCACCTGGAAGAGCGAGCGTTTCCGCTTGCTGCGGCGGATGCATGAACATGGCAACTCTCTGGAGGCGATGATTGCTTCGCTGGAGAAATCACCGCCCGTTCGCGTGCCTGGGACCGCGGTGTATATGTCACGTGCAATCAACGTCATTCCCTTTGCGCTGATGCATAACCTTAAACATAACAAGGTATTGCATGAGCGGGTGATTCTGTTAACTCTGCGCACCGAAGACGCGCCTTATGTCCATAACGTCCGTCGGGTACAGATTGAACAACTGTCGCCCACTTTCTGGCGCGTGGTGGCAAGTTATGGTTGGCGAGAAACGCCAAACGTGGAAGAAGTATTCCACCGCTGCGGTCTGGAAGGATTAAGTTGCCGGATGATGGAAACCTCCTTCTTTATGTCGCATGAGTCGTTGATCCTCGGCAAACGCCCGTGGTATTTGCGTCTGCGCGGCAAGCTGTACTTGCTGCTGCAACGTAATGCGCTGCGCGCACCGGATCAATTTGAAATCCCGCCAAACAGGGTTATCGAACTGGGTACTCAGGTCGAAATTTAACGCCAGACGCCTCCTTTCTCCATAAGGGGGCGTTTTTGTTTTCATGGTTAATCACCATGTAAAACGTTTCGATGTTGATCACATTTCCGTAACGTCACGATGGTTTTCCCAACTCAGTCAGGATTAAACTGCGGGTCAGCGAAACGTTTCGCTGATGGAGAAAAAAATGAAAAAAGGCACCGTTCTTAATTCTGATATTTCTTCGGTGATCTCCCGTCTGGGACATACCGATACGTTGGTGGTGTGTGATGCTGGTTTACCCATCCCCAAAAGTACAACGCGTATCGATATGGCATTAACCCAAGGGGTACCTTCTTTTATGCAGGTGCTGGGCGTCGTCACAAATGAAATGCAGGTCGAGGCTGCCATTATCGCGGAAGAGATCAAACAACATAATCCGCAACTCCACGAAACGTTGCTCACTCACCTTGAGCAGCTGCAAAAACACCAGGGAAATACCATTGAAATTCGTTACACCACGCATGAACAATTCAAACAACAAACCGCAGACAGTCAGGCGGTAATTCGCAGCGGAGAATGTTCTCCGTATGCGAATATCATTCTCTGTGCTGGCGTGACGTTCTGAGGCCGTCATGGAAGCATTACTTCAGCTTAAAGGCATCGATAAAGCCTTCCCGGGCGTAAAAGCCCTCTCGGGCGCAGCGTTAAATGTCTATCCTGGCCGCGTGATGGCGCTGGTGGGCGAAAACGGCGCGGGTAAATCCACCATGATGAAAGTGCTTACTGGTATCTATACTCGCGATGCCGGTACGCTTTTATGGCTGGGGAAAGAAACGACGTTTACCGGACCGAAATCATCCCAGGAAGCCGGGATTGGGATTATCCATCAGGAACTGAACCTGATCCCACAGTTGACCATTGCCGAAAATATTTTCCTCGGCCGTGAGTTTGTTAATCGCTTTGGCAAAATTGACTGGAAAACCATGTATGCCGAAGCGGATAAATTGCTGGCTAAACTTAACCTGCGCTTTAAAAGCGACAAGCTGGTGGGCGATCTTTCCATCGGTGACCAGCAAATGGTTGAAATTGCCAAAGTGCTGAGCTTTGAGTCGAAAGTCATCATTATGGATGAACCGACCGATGCACTGACCGATACCGAAACCGAATCCTTGTTCCGCGTCATCCGCGAGCTGAAATCGCAAGGCCGCGGTATTGTCTATATTTCCCACCGCATGAAAGAAATCTTCGAGATTTGCGATGACGTTACCGTTTTTCGTGATGGGCAATTTATTGCTGAGCGCGAAGTGGCATCACTGACCGAAGATTCGCTGATTGAGATGATGGTGGGCCGCAAGCTGGAAGATCAATATCCGCACCTGGACAAAGCGCCGGGAGATATCCGCCTGAAAGTCGATAATCTCTGCGGACCTGGCGTTAACGATGTCTCTTTTACTTTACGCAAAGGCGAAATTCTTGGCGTCTCTGGTTTGATGGGCGCAGGTCGTACCGAACTGATGAAAGTGCTCTACGGCGCACTGCCGCGCACCAGCGGTTACGTCACCCTGGATGGGCATGAAGTCGTTACCCGTTCACCGCAGGATGGCCTGGCAAACGGCATTGTGTATATCTCCGAAGACCGCAAACGTGACGGTTTAGTGCTGGGTATGTCAGTCAAAGAGAATATGTCGCTGACTGCGCTGCGTTACTTTAGCCGTACTGGCGGCAGTTTGAAGCATGCCGATGAACAGCAGGCAGTGAGTGATTTTATTCGTCTGTTTAATGTGAAAACGCCGTCGATGGAACAGGCAATTGGTCTGCTTTCCGGTGGCAATCAGCAAAAAGTGGCGATTGCCCGTGGTCTGATGACACGCCCCAAAGTGTTGATCCTCGATGAGCCTACCCGTGGCGTAGATGTTGGTGCGAAAAAAGAGATCTATCAACTGATTAACCAGTTCAAAGCCGATGGCTTGAGCATCATTCTGGTGTCATCGGAGATGCCAGAAGTATTAGGCATGAGCGATCGCATCATCGTCATGCATGAAGGGCATCTCAGCGGGGAATTTACTCGTGAGCAGGCCACCCAGGAAGTGTTAATGGCTGCCGCTGTGGGCAAGCTTAATCGCGTGAATCAGGAGTAAAAAAATGACAACCCAGACTGTCTCTGGTCGCCGTTATTTCACGAAAGCGTGGCTGATGGAGCAGAAATCGCTTATCGCTCTGCTGGTGCTGATCGCGATTGTCTCGACGTTAAGCCCGAACTTTTTCACCATCAATAACTTATTCAATATTCTCCAGCAAACCTCGGTGAATGCCATTATGGCGGTCGGGATGACGCTGGTGATCCTGACGTCGGGCATCGACTTGTCGGTAGGTTCTCTATTGGCGCTGACTGGCGCAGTGGCTGCATCTATCGTCGGCATTGAAGTCAATGCGCTGGTGGCTGTCGCTGCCGCTCTCGCGTTAGGTGCCGCTATTGGTGCGGTAACCGGGGTGATTGTAGCGAAAGGTCGTGTCCAGGCGTTTATCGCTACGCTGGTTATGATGCTTTTACTGCGCGGCGTGACCATGGTTTATACCAACGGGAGCCCAGTGAATACCGGCTTTACTGAGAACGCCGATCTGTTCGGCTGGTTTGGTATTGGTCGTCCGCTGGGCGTACCGACGCCAGTCTGGATCATGGGGATTGTGTTCCTCGCGGCCTGGTACATGCTGCATCACACACGTTTGGGGCGTTACATCTACGCGCTGGGCGGCAACGAAGCGGCTACGCGTCTTTCTGGTATCAACGTCAATAAAATCAAAATCATCGTCTATTCTCTTTGTGGTCTGCTGGCATCGCTGGCCGGGATCATTGAAGTGGCGCGTCTCTCCTCCGCACAACCCACTGCGGGAACTGGCTATGAGCTGGATGCTATTGCTGCGGTGGTTCTGGGCGGTACGAGTCTGGCGGGCGGAAAAGGTCGCATTGTTGGGACGTTGATCGGCGCATTAATTCTTGGCTTCCTTAATAATGGATTGAATTTGTTAGGTGTTTCCTCCTATTACCAGATGATCGTCAAAGCGGTGGTGATTTTGCTGGCGGTGCTGGTAGACAACAAAAAACAGTAATAACGACTACAGGACATCTTGAATATGAACATGAAAAAACTGGCTACCCTGGTTTCCGCTGTTGCGCTAAGCGCCACCGTCAGTGCGAATGCGATGGCAAAAGACACCATCGCGCTGGTGGTTTCCACGCTTAACAACCCGTTCTTTGTATCGCTGAAAGATGGCGCGCAGAAAGAGGCGGATAAACTCGGCTATAACCTGGTGGTGCTGGACTCCCAGAATAACCCGGCGAAAGAGCTGGCGAACGTGCAGGACTTAACCGTTCGCGGCACCAAAATTCTGCTGATTAACCCGACCGACTCCGACGCAGTGGGTAATGCTGTGAAGATGGCTAACCAGGCGAACATCCCGGTTATCACTCTTGACCGCCAGGCCACGAAAGGTGAAGTAGTGAGCCATATTGCTTCTGATAACGTACTGGGCGGCAAAATCGCGGGGGATTATATCGCGAAGAAAGCGGGTGAAGGTGCCAAAGTTATCGAGCTGCAAGGCATTGCCGGTACCTCCGCAGCCCGTGAGCGTGGCGAAGGTTTCCAGCAGGCCGTTGCTGCTCACAAGTTTAATGTTCTTGCCAGCCAGCCAGCGGATTTTGACCGTACCAAAGGTTTGAACGTAATGCAGAACCTGTTGACCGCTCATCCGGATGTTCAGGCTGTGTTCGCGCAGAATGATGAAATGGCGCTGGGCGCGCTGCGCGCACTGCAAACTGCCGGTAAATCGGATGTGATGGTCGTCGGATTTGACGGTACACCGGATGGCGAAAAAGCGGTGAATGATGGCAAACTAGCAGCGACTATCGCTCAGCTACCCGATCAGATTGGCGCGAAAGGCGTCGAAACCGCCGATAAAGTGCTGAAAGGCGAGAAAGTTCAGGCTAAGTATCCGGTTGATCTGAAACTGGTTGTTAAGCAGTAGTTTTAATCAGGTTGTATGACCTGATGGTGACATAAATACGTCATCGACAGATGAACGTGTAAAATAAAGAAAAGCAGGGCACGCGCCACCCTAACACGGTGGCGCATTTTATGGACATCCCGAATATGCAAAACGCAGGCAGCCTCGTTGTTCTTGGCAGCATTAATGCTGACCACATTCTTAATCTTCAATCTTTTCCTACTCCAGGCGAAACCGTAACCGGTAACCACTATCAGGTTGCATTTGGCGGCAAAGGCGCGAATCAGGCAGTGGCTGCTGGGCGTAGCGGTGCGAATATCGCGTTTATTGCCTGTACGGGTGATGACAGCATTGGTGAAAGCGTTCGCCAGCAGCTCGCCACTGATAACATCGATATTTCTCCGGTGAGCGTGATCAAAGGCGAATCAACAGGTGTGGCGCTGATTTTTGTTAATGGCGAAGGTGAGAATGTCATTGGTATTCATGCCGGCGCTAACGCAGCCCTTTCCCCTGCGCTGGTGGAGGCGCAACGTGAGCGTATTGCTAACGCATCGGCATTATTAATGCAGCTGGAATCACCACTCGAAAGTGTGATGGCAGCGGCGAAAATCGCCCATCAAAATAAGACTATCGTTGCGCTTAACCCGGCTCCGGCTCGCGAACTTCCTGACGAACTGCTGGCGCTGGTGGACATTATTACGCCAAACGAAACGGAAGCAGAAAAGCTCACCGATATTCGTGTTGAAAATGATGGAGATGCAGCGAAAGCGGCGCAGGTACTGCATGAAAAAGGTATCCGTACTGTACTGATTACTTTAGGAAGTCGTGGTGTATGGGCTAGCGTGAATGGTGAAGGTCAGCGCGTTCCTGGATTCCGGGTGCAGGCTGTCGATACCATTGCTGCCGGAGATACTTTTAACGGCGCGTTAATCACGGCGTTGCTGGAAGAAAAACCATTGCCAGAGGCGATTCGTTTTGCCCATGCCGCCGCTGCGATTGCCGTAACACGTAAAGGCGCACAACCTTCCGTACCGTGGCGTGAAGAGATCGACGCATTTTTAGACAGGCAGAGGTGACGCTTGGCTACAATGAAAGATGTTGCCCGCCTGGCGGGCGTTTCTACCTCAACAGTTTCTCACGTCATCAATAAAGATCGCTTCGTCAGTGAAGCGATTACTGCCAAAGTTGAAGCGGCAATTAAAGAACTCAATTACGCGCCATCAGCTCTGGCGCGTAGCCTCAAGCTCAATCAGACTCGAACCATTGGCATGTTGATTACTGCCAGTACCAATCCTTTTTATTCTGAACTGGTGCGTGGCGTTGAACGCAGCTGCTTCGAACGCGGTTATAGTCTTGTCCTTTGCAATACCGAAGGCGATGAACAGCGGATGAATCGCAATCTGGAAACGCTGATGCAAAAACGCGTTGATGGCTTGCTGTTACTGTGCACCGAAACGCATCAGCCTTCGCGTGAAATCATGCAACGTTATCCGACAGTGCCTACCGTGATGATGGACTGGGCACCGTTCGATGGCGACAGCGATCTTATACAGGATAACTCGTTGCTGGGCGGAGACTTAGCAACGCAATATCTGATCGATAAAGGTCATACCCGTATCGCCTGTATTACCGGCCCGCTGGATAAAACTCCGGCGCGCCTGCGGTTGGAAGGTTATCGGGCGGCGATGAAACGTGCGGGTCTCAACATTCCTGATGGCTATGAAGTCACTGGTGATTTTGAATTTAACGGCGGGTTTGACGCTATGCGCCAACTGTTATCACATCCGCTGCGTCCTCAGGCCGTCTTTACCGGAAATGACGCTATGGCTGTTGGCGTTTACCAGGCGCTATATCAGGCAGAGTTACAGGTTCCGCAGGATATCGCGGTGATTGGCTATGACGATATCGAACTGGCAAGCTTTATGACGCCACCATTAACCACTATCCATCAACCGAAAGATGAACTGGGGGAGCTGGCGATTGATGTACTCATCCATCGGATAACCCAGCCGACCCTTCAGCAACAACGATTACAACTTACTCCGATTCTGATGGAACGCGGTTCGGCTTAGATTTACGCTGTCTTTTGATCAAATTATTACCATCGGTTGTTTTCAGAAGCATGAACATTGCTGCTGAAGCAACAGTAATAATGCCCATTGTGATAAACGTATAGTGGAATTGTTCGACAGTCGTTGTGCCTTCCATCCCTTCATAAACACGAAGGACGGCCGCACTTACAGCAACGCCTAAACTGATAGACAGTTGCTGCGTGACCGCCAGAACACTGTTACCGCTGCTGGCGTTGTCATCGGTCAGATCGGCAAGTGTGATGGTATTCATCGCGGTAAATTGCGTCGACATAGCCATCCCTAATATAAATAACGGCAAGATCAGCATCCATATCGCCATTGCTGGTGATTGCAAAGAGAACTGAGCGATCATTAGCCCAATAATTACCGTGATCCCCACTAACGTATGGCGATAGCCCAGACGACGTAAGACTTGGGTAACCATCGATTTTGCAATAATGGAACCTAACGCTGTCGGTGCCATCATACAGCCGGCAATAAACGCCTGATAACCAAATCCTACCTGTAACATCAATGGCATAAGGAACGGTACACAGCCGGTCCCCAGACGGGTTGCAATATTGCCTACTATACCGATCGAGAAAGTGCGGGTTTTAAATAAATCTAATGAAATTAATGGGTTTAGCGTGCGTCGTGCATGGAGAATATAGATAAGCAGTAACCCGATGCTGGTGACAATTACCGTCAAGGCAATCCAACTGGCGACAATCTTTTCACCGAATAGCTCTATTCCGCTTGAGAAGAGAACAAGGCTGAGGCCAAACAGCAAAAAGCCAGTGATATCGAATCTGCGTCGTGCGGTGGTGAAATTGGGCATATGTTTGCGCGCGTAAAGAAGGCCGGCAATACCTATGGGGATATTGATTAAAAATATCCAGTGCCAGGTTGCCCAGGTGACCAGCACGCCGCCAAGTACGGGGCCTAAAATTGGCCCCACCAGACCCGGCATGGCGACAAAATTCAATACAGGAAGAAGCTCATTACGAGGATAAGCACGCAGTAAGGCCAGCCGAGCAACAGGCATCATCATTGCGCCACCTATCCCCTGAATAACCCGGAAGACAACCAGCTGTGGTAGCGAGTTAGAAAGTGCGCAGGCCAGAGAACCCAATGTGAACAGACTCACGGCAAGGGTAAATATGCGACGCGTACCGAAGCGATCGGCTAGCCATCCGCTTACCGGAATAAGCATCGCCACCGTCAGCGTGTAACTGATGATGGCTGATTGCATCGCGAGAGGAGAACGATTAAGGCTATGAGCGATTGCGGGTAAGGCGGTATTCAGAATAGTGGCATCAAGTGCCTGCATGAAGAAGGCCATCGCCGCGATCCACGGCAAACCCGCCATACTGCGCTTCTTTTTATCGCTCATTCAATGTCCTGTTATCGGGGTGTCACTTATCAGGTGAGCGTAGCAGCGCCTGACAAGCTTTAAATGCCGCGTCGCCATCGCTTTGGATAATCGCATCAACAATCGCCTGGTGCAGATCCAGCTTTATCACTGTGTCGCTGGTAATTGACGTGAAGTAAGTGTGATAAACCGAATGGAAGAGCGAGGCGAATGAGGTCAAAAACGGATTGGCGCTCATTTCATAGATATGCTCATGCCAGGCCATATCGACCTCAATCCAGCGTTCACGGCGAAAGTTCTCTTTTAATGCCACCATTTCGGCCATTAACGTATTGAGATGCGCCTTCTGTTCCGCGGTGCCAACCGTTGCAGCCAGTAGGCAAGCTTGCGGCTCCAGACAGATACGCATAACCAGAAAGTGATCGATGACCTGATGAAAGTTCTCTTCTGTCATCCACCAGGTAAGCAATTCCTGATCAAGAAAATTCCAGTTTGATTGTGGCATGACCCGGGTACCAATTCGTGGTCGCGGTAAAACCATCCCTTTTGCCGTTAACGTTTTAACCGCTTCGCGTACCGCTGTACGACTCACTCCAAATTGCTCGCCCAGCTCAATCTCACCAGGCAAAATGGTGCCGGGTTCATATTCACCTTTTAAGATCCGTTGCGCCAGCTTCTCAGCCAGAACATACGAAAGGTTTTTCTGTGCAGCTAACTGTTGTGCGCTTAAAGGCATTACTAATCTTCCTTTTTCTTTTTATTCCTCCTTAGTATGCCACCAGGAAGTGTGATTACGGTTGCAAAAACGGCAAATTGCTTGTTTTATGGCACATTAACGGGGCTTTTGCTGAAAAAATGCGCGGTCGGAAAATTATTTTAAATTTCCTCTTGTCAGGCCGGAATAACTCCCTATAATGCGCCACCACTGACACG
>NZ_VNXM01000058.1:0-74232 GCF_009820205.1 Escherichia sp. HH26CH | reverse complement strand
CCGGTAGCGGCGTAAAAATCGCGGAAGGGATGAAAAAAACAGCGCCTGACGGCGCTGTGTCTGGCATGCCTGCAATCCGGGAAACCGGGGTAGAAAAAAACTTGCAGGCCATAACAGTATCTACATAATCTCTGCAATTTATTGAATTTGCATGTTTTTGTAGGCCGGATAAGGCGTTCACGCCGCATCCGGCATGAACAAAGCGCACTATGTCAACAATCTGAAGCGGGCCAGCTGACCCGCTCGTTTTGGTGCGTGCGATTACAGGAACTGCAAGGAGAGCCAGTAAAGCCCGCCGGAAAGCAGTACCGCAGCCGGAAGGGTAAACACCCAGGCCATCAGAATACTGGTCACGGTTTTACGCTGTAAGCCGCCGCCATCTACCACCATCGTCCCCGCGACAGAAGAGGAGAGTACGTGGGTAGTGGAAACCGGCATCCCGGTATAACTCGCCAGGCCGATAGACACTGCCGCAGTCATCTGGGCAGACATCCCCTGAGCGTAGGTCATGCCTTTCTTACCGATTTTCTCACCGATAGTCGTTGCCACACGACGCCAGCCAATCATCGTACCGATACCTAACGCCAGCGCGACCGCCATGATGATCCACACCGGCGCATACTCGATGGTGCTAAGCATGTCGGACTTCAGTTTCTTCAACAGGCGCTGATCGTCTGCACTCACGCCAGGCATCTTCACCACTTTGTCGATAGTGTCAGAAACGCACAGCATAATGCGGCGCATCTGGCTACGTTGATCAAGCGACAGCTTGTCGTAGCTTTCCACATCAGTAGTCAACATGCCTTTCAGGCGGTTGAGCGCGTTAATGGTATTCGACGGATGGCAATGGAACTCCGCAGGTTGCGTTGCGCCAGCTTCCGGAGCCGGTACTAACTGATCAGCACCGGTAGCCTGTTTCAGCAGCGCAGGGTGCTGCTCAAAGTAAGCTTCCACGTTGTTGATGGCATCACGGGTACGGGTGATTTCGTAGCCAGTAGCATTCATGTTCACCACGAAGCCTGCTGGTGCGACGCCAATCAATACCAACATAACCAGACCAATGCCTTTCTGACCATCGTTCGCGCCGTGCGAAAATGCCACGCCGATAGCGGAAAGGATCAGCGCAATACGCGTCCAGAACGGCGGCTTTTTCTTGCCGTCTTTCTTTTCACGCTCCGCTGGGGTCAGGTGGATACGGGCGCGTTTCTTGGTGCCGCTCCAATAGCGGCGCAGCAAGAAAATCAGACCGCCAGCAAACACCAGGCCGACAATAGGGGAAACGATCAGAGAACCGAAAATACTTAATACTTTCGGGATATTGAGTGCATCCACCACTGACGTCCCGGTCATCAACGCATTGGTTAAACCAATCCCGATGATCGCGCCAATCAGCGTATGAGAGCTGGATGCAGGTAAACCAAAGTACCAGGTACCCAGGTTCCAGATAATCGCCGCCAGCAACATAGAGAACACCATGGCAAGGCCATGAGACGATCCCATATTAAGCAGCAGATCCGTCGGCAGCATATGCACAATGGCATAGGCAACACTCAGACCACCCAGCAAAACACCCAAAAAGTTGAACACCGCCGCCATAACCACGGCGAGCTGAGAACGCATCGCGCGGGTATAGATAACGGTTGCCACGGCGTTGGCTGTGTCATGGAAACCATTGATGGCTTCGTAGAACAGCACAAAAGCCAGTGCAAGCAATAATAACAGCCCGGTATGCAAATCCAGGCCAGCAAACAAATGTAGCATAGGACGTTACGCCATTTTGAGGACATGAACGCGGCGCATTATCAGTGACTTTCGCGGCGCGGGCAAAGTGAAATATAGACTTTTTTTGATTTGCCTCCTGTATAGATTGCACTCAAAAAATAATTATCTTATATAATTCAGGCAAATACTTCCTTTTAGTAATATTGATGCTGGTGCGGCCACTGAGGAATCTTTACAATTCACGCCCGTTTTTTCTTAGAGGAGCGCAACGTGGAAAGGTTTGATGCCATTATTATAGGCGCTGGTGCGGCGGGTATGTTCTGTTCTGCGCAGGCAGGTCAGGCAGGACGCCGGGTTCTGCTGATCGATAATGGTAAAAAACCAGGGCGCAAAATCCTCATGTCTGGCGGTGGGCGCTGCAACTTTACCAACCTTTATGTCGAACCGGGCGCTTATCTGAGCCAGAATCCGCATTTTTGTAAGTCTGCACTCGCGCGTTTTACCCAGTGGGATTTCATTGATCTGGTCAATAAACACGGCATCACCTGGCACGAGAAAACGTTAGGGCAACTCTTCTGCGATGACTCCGCGCAGCAGATTGTCGACATGCTGGTGGATGAGTGCGAGAAGGGCAATGTGACCTTTAGATTGCGTAGCGAAGTGCTGAGCGTGGCGAAGGATGATACAGGCTTCATGCTTGAACTGAACGGCATGACTGTCGGTTGCGAAAAGCTGGTCATCGCGACCGGTGGACTGTCAATGCCAGGGCTGGGCGCGTCGCCGTTTGGTTATAAGATTGCCGAACAATTTGGCCTCAACGTGCTGCCGACCCGCGCGGGTCTGGTGCCATTCACTCTGCATAAACCGTTGCTCGAAGAGTTACAGGTGCTGGCAGGCGTGGCGGTGCCTTCCGTGATTACCGCTGAAAACGGCACCGTTTTCCGTGAGAACTTACTCTTCACCCATCGCGGCTTGTCTGGACCGGCGGTGTTGCAAATTTCCAGCTACTGGCAACCGGGTGAATTTGTCAGTATCAATCTGCTACCGGATGTGGACCTCGAAACCTTCCTGAATGAACAGCGTAACGCACATCCGAATCAGAGCCTGAAAAACACACTGGCGGTTCATCTACCGAAGCGGTTGGTTGAACGCTTACAACAACTCGGGCAAATCCCGGATGTCTCGCTAAAACAGCTCAACGTACGTGACCAACAGGCACTGATTAGCACATTGACCGACTGGCGTGTGCAGCCGAACGGCACTGAAGGCTATCGCACTGCCGAAGTGACGCTCGGCGGCGTGGATACCAACGAACTCTCTTCACGGACGATGGAAGCGCGCAAAGTGCCTGGGCTGTATTTCATCGGCGAAGTGATGGACGTCACCGGCTGGCTGGGGGGCTATAACTTCCAGTGGGCGTGGTCGAGTGCGTGGGCTTGTGCGCAGGATTTGATTGCAGCGAAGTCGTCCTGACCTATTACCTAAAGATGAAAATTATTAGAGCCGCATTAAAAATGAGCTAATTTTGATAGTGGCTATCTTGTGATTATTTTCTAATAAGCCCGTGAACTGAATCCCTCCATGCTTAATATAAGGTGGGGGAATGGTGATTAAAAATCGACCGAAGTCCAGATCTTTATAAAATATGAACAGGTTGAAAAAAGACAGTAACTTTACTGTTTTTTTATACTTAACCATCAATGTTAAGTTATTTCATGATACCTAAGAAAAACCAGCGTTACGCAATTGGTCGACGCTGGTTTTATCCGGTACGTTGCAATTATTTTTTAGCAGAACCTGCTTCTAATATTGAAACGATTGAGAACAACGTAAAGCATACCGCTCCCAAACCGACCAGAACCCGCGAAGGAATAAAATATCCCATGTCGGTCTGCGCCATTTCCGCAAGAAACGATGCCAGGAAAAGGCAAAACAGGCAGGTGAAGACGGGAATCATCGGAATTCTGTTGGCTAACGAGCAGGTACGTCTCCAGACCAGTGCCAGTAGCCAGACTTTTGAGAATATGCTGTAACAGATCATTCCGAGGCAAATGAGAATAATGCCGGGAGCCAGCCGAGCGCTTGCATCGGAACTGACTAAGACGTATATGCCCTGCAGCACCGTGATTGAGCCGAGAAAAATAACCCAATAACACCACAGCCAGTGCTCTTTGGATGAGAACGTATTACGTGTTTGATGGACGATTGTGGCTACAAGGCCAATGAGACAGGCACAGATTGCGGTTAACCCAAGCAATACGTGACCGGCGACATAATGTGGGGTTATGTCGGCACTGCGTAACAGCGTTATCGACCAAATGAAACCGAGCAGGGTGAGTAACACGGGAACGGCAATGAGGCAATTACCGATTAATGAAGAATAAGCCTGTACCGGTGTTCCGTCGCTCTTACTCCCCGCTGCGTTTTTAGGAATGAGCAGAAAGTGACCGGATGACGCTGCCACCGTCGATACACAGGCGGCAATCATACCAACGCCGAAAATCACATGACCGGCGACAAACTCGTCTGCCATCACATCATTGCCTGCTAACAGTGCCCAACCCCATATCATGGTGATAATTGACCCGGCATAGCCAATAATGGGGAACAATGTATTGTAAAACGTATTAACGCCGCGCGTGAGCTGCGAAATGATAATAAATGCGGTAGTGAATAATGCCAGGCATATGGCTGCCAGAGAAATGAGCACATGACCCGCGACGAAATATTCGCTTTGCCCTGAACTTTCCAGCACAAAGCCACCTAACGCGATACAAATCAAGCCCATAATTAAAGGGATTAATTTGAAAAGCCACCCGATATATATGTTCACTTTAAACTCCTCAGGTATCCCTGCTAATATTGAAATGTGCATTAATGATAATTTCAGCCTGTTAATACAATGACGAGATATCATTAAAGACAAATGCATAGCATAACTATAGCGGGGTTTACTTTGCAGAGCGCTACTTTTCAGCGTTCAAAAGGCCATGGTAAATAAATATTTATCCTAAGATTAATTCTTATTCTCTTGTTTTTTTCAATTATCTTCCAGGGAGGGATTCTTTTTCATTATTGGTAAAAGACCGGATGGTCTCGGTGTTTAAAATCAGCGAACATATAATTATTATTGCTTTATATCGTCGTAAATATGTCTTTCAGACATGTATCGTTTATTTTGTAACAAACAATTCAAAAATATCACAGGTTATTTATGAAAGCAATTCACAATCTGATTGGAAACAAATCCTTAAGCCATCAAGATAAGCATTCAGATAAAGTTAACAATCATCAACACCATGGCAAGGTTGATAAAAAACATCTTTCAAAGACAGTTGAAGTTAATATTCTGGATAAATTTTCGCAAATAGGTAACAATGCAGGCCTGCATATCATCTATTTCCTGCAATATGGTCACTGGAATGTAAATGACTATTTTCATCAGACGGTGAAAACATCGCTTTACAATAGTGAACCTTCTATAGATATCCAGGAATATAATAGTTTCGCCAACATGGATACTGACACGTTTATCTTTACAATTATACCAGACAATAACCATGTGTTAAAATTATCGTCTCCCATAACCGTTACGATTGAGCGTAGGGATGGTTATTATTTTATTAATTTCTCCGGAGATAAATCAGACATAATTTATAAAATTGATGGGCTTTCTATCATATCTGAAAATTTCTTTACTCTTCTTAGCGGTAATTTTAAACCTGACTGGCGTTGGGATGTCTCTACTGAGATGCTCACTAAGGAAAAGTTTGATGACAGAGTTAAATCTATCTTCTCAAATATAGATTTTTATAAACAGTGTGGTCAGATAAACTCACAAAATGCCAACACGGCTTATTTTGGCGATACAGATGGAAGAGTGGGTGCTGTACTTTATGCATTGCTCGTTTCAGGGCATATAGGCATCAGTAAAAATGGTTGGAGTTTATTATGTGAATTATTAAATCACGAAAGCATGGCTTCATTTGCATACAAACATAAAAAGAATGAAGAACTCTACGATTTATTAAATTCAAGGGATCTTACCCTGAATAAGTTGCATAAACATATTTTTTTAAAAGGCGATGCGATTACCCCCTGTATCTTCCTTGGGGATCATACCGGCGATAGATGTAGTACTATTTTTGGTGACCAATACATACTTACTTTGCTAAATTCTATGCGGAATACGGAGAGTAATAAAGATAGTCGTATAAATAAAAATGTCGTCGTTCTGGCTGGAAATCATGAAATCCATTTTAATGGTAACTATACTGCAGGACTGGCAAATCATAGACTCTCCGCCGGTGATACATATAATTTAATTAAAACGCTTGATGTTTGTAATTATGACCCAGAAAGGAAAGTTTTAACCAGTCATCACGGAATAATAAGAAATGAAGAAAGTAAATGTTATTGTCTCGGTGCTTTGCAGGTTCCATTTAAACAGATGAAAAATCCTACTGATCCTGAGGAATTAGCTAATATATTTAATAAAAAACATAAAGAACATATGGATGATCCTCTATTCCATCTAATCCGAAGCAATATGATGAAACCCACTGCTTTATATACTGATTATTTTAATAACACTACTGCTTTCAGACCAAAACCTGAAGATATCTTTAAATGTGGAGAGAAACTCAAATGTGAAGACCCCAGCAAATACATTAGACAAAAATATGGCCATCATGGGCTCGGGGTAGGTCAGAATCAACAATTTGATAATGGTATTATGGGTCTAAATTCCCGGAAGGAAGTACGTGATAAAAATAATAAAATAATTTATTCATCAGGGCTTAGTTGTTTTCAATCTCATTAAAACTCCATGAATACTGTGGTATGTCTTATTAATCCTGAAAGTATTTCATAGGTTTTCTTAATCGATTGTAGAGGTATGTTCTGATAACACCTCTACAATCTCTAGGGATTTTGTCTACTTTGAGATAAGAAATTTCATATTATGCCTTAAGGCTGAATGATTTGTGCAAAATATAATTGTTTTTCCATCGAACATGAGGTGTATGTCATAAGATTAAATATTAACTACGTATTCCTCGCAGTGAATAGCATGAGGTAAAAAATGAAAATTGGAGCTGTGACCGGTACTCACGACAGTACGACGACAATCCCCGCAAATGATATTATGCAAGATCATGTTACCAACTTCACTAAAGAACTGTTTGGGTATATAGCAAATGGCTTAGGTGATGACATATCAAGTATTGCCAGGACAATGCTCGGTGAAGTTGTGGAAAAAATAGATGACTGGCAAATAGAACGTTTCCAACAATCTTTTCAAGATGACAAGATTTCATTTTCCATACAGACGTATCAATCAGAAAAATATAGTATGCTATCGGGCATGCGTGTTCATATCCTACGCAGGAATAATAGTTATCAGTTTATTGTGACAATTAATGGAAAAAATTACGGTTGCCCTCTTGATAACATAGAAATAAATTGGCGCAGCATTGTTTGTTTTCTTAATGCCATGACAGAAGATGGTAATATGAATGATATTGTAGATACTGAGTCGTACAAACCCCTCTGGGACTGGAAAACTTCGCAATACAATATATTTGATATTAAATTCGAAACAGTAATAAAGGCCCATTTTGCTAATAGAGTCTATTTCTCAAATTGTTCACCCGTTGATCCTACAAGTACCAGACCGACCTATTTCGGTGATACCGATGGCTCAGTCGGTGCCGTTTTGTATGCGCTTACTGCAACAGGTCATTTGGGTATTATGGCTGAAGGAGAAAATTTCCTTAGTCAGTTGCTTAATATAGAAGATGAAGTTCTCAACGTATTATTAAAGAATAACTTTAATGAAGAACTAGACACTAATGTCAATACAATTATCAGTATTCTGAACAGAAGAGATATTGTTTTAGAAAGTCTTCAGACTTATTTGGTTATTAATAAAGGCGCAGTGACGCCATGTACGTTTCTGGGTGACCAAACCGGCGATCGGTTTAGTAATATCTGTGGCGATCAATTTATCATCGATTTGTTAAAATGCATAATGAGTATCAATGAAAATGTTCATGTATTAGCTGGAAATCATGAAACAAATTGCAATGGTAACTATATGCAGAACTTCACGCGCATGAAACCACTTAATGAAGATACCTACGCTGGGATAAAAGATTATCCTGTATGTTTCTATGACCCCAAATATAAAATAATGGCAAATCATCATGGGATAACTTTCGACATACAACGCGAACGTTACATTTTAGGTCCGATAACAGTCTCTAAAGATGAAATGACCAATGTTCTCGATCCGGTCGAATTAGCGGCAATCATTAATAAAAAGCATCATACCATAATTAATGGTAAAAAATTTAAAATTAGCCGGGCCATCTCTTGTCAATCTTTTAATCGTTATTTTTCCATCTCGACAGATTACAGGCCCAAACTTGAAGCACTATTAGCATGCTCACAAATGTTAGGTATAAATCAAGTTGTTGCACATAACGGTAATGGTGGAAGAGAACTCATAGGTGAAAGGGGGGCTGTTTTAGGTCTGAACGCCCGTGACAGTAAACATGCCGGAAGGATGTACAGTATGCATAATTGCCAAATTAATCCTGGTGCAGGGCCTGAGGTAACCGCTCCCTGGACGTCTTACCAGCATGAAAAAAACAGAAATGAACTTATGCCTTTGAGTAGAAGGCGCACGCTGTTACAGCTTTGAACCATAGACAACATGAATATTAATGTTACTATCTGGTTGAGACTGTTGATAAAACGTAAAAAGGAATGCTCTGTTCCTGCAACTGAACAGGCGTGAAACGCTATCCAACAGGATGGATACCGTTTTATCAGCCAGTTTTATAGATCACACTTATGAGTATGCGTGTTTCATTTACGGCCAGGAATGCTGATGATGACAACATTACTACCCGTTTTCACTAAGCCTTCCCCGTTGGCGCTCAATGCTCTGTGCGCTGGTCGTATTTGCCGTTTCCTTCTTATCCCGGATGGATGAATCCGCTGAACGTCGTTCGGCGGCAGTTGTAACACGTGTCGTTTGCTTACAGGGATTATGGCGGGTCGATTATGGATAAGAGTAAGCGCCATCTGGCGTGGTGGGTTGTCGGGTTACTGGCGGTGGCTGCCGTCGTGGCGTGGTGGCTGTTGCGCCCGGCAGGTGTGCCGGAAGGCTTTGCCGTCAGCAATGGGCGTATTGAAGCGACGGAAGTGGATATCGCCAGCAAAATTGCCGGGCGTATCGACACCATTCTGGTGAAAGAAGGCCAGTTTGTTCGTGAAGGTGAAGTATTGGCGAAGATGGATACTCGCGTGTTGCAGGAACAGCGACTGGAAGCCATCGCGCAAATCAAAGAAGCACAAAGCGCCGTTGCCGCCGCGCAGGCTTTGCTGGAGCAACGGCAAAGTGAAACTCGTGCCGCGCAGTCACTGGTTAATCAACGCCAGGCCGAACTGGACTCCGTGGCTAAACGTCATACGCGTTCCCGCTCACTCGCCCAACGAGGGGCTATTTCTGCGCAACAGCTGGACGACGACCGTGCCGCCGCCGAAAGCGCCCGTGCTGCGCTGGAATCGGCAAAAGCCCAGGTTTCGGCTTCTAAAGCGGCTATAGAAGCGGCACGTACCAATATCATTCAGGCGCAAACGCGCGTCGAAGCGGCACAAGCCACTGAGCGGCGCATTGCCGCAGATATCGATGACAGTGAACTGAAAGCCCCGCGTGACGGACGCGTGCAGTATCGGGTTGCCGAGCCAGGCGAAGTGCTGGCAGCAGGCGGTCGGGTGCTAAATATGGTCGATCTCAGCGATGTCTATATGACCTTCTTCCTGCCAACCGAACAGGCGGGCACGCTGAAACTGGGCGGCGAAGCCCGACTGATCCTCGATGCCGCGCCAGATCTGCGTATTCCTGCGTCCATCAGCTTTGTCGCCAGCGTCGCCCAGTTCACGCCAAAAACCGTCGAAACCAGCGATGAGCGGCTGAAACTGATGTTCCGCGTCAAAGCGCGTATCCCACCGGAATTACTCCAGCAACATCTGGAATATGTCAAAACCGGTTTGCCGGGCGTGGCGTGGGTGCGGGTGAACGAAGAACTTCCGTGGCCTGACGACCTTGCGGTGAGGTTGCCGCAATGACGCATCTGGAACTGGTTCCCGTCCCGCCTGTCGCGCAACTGGCGGGCGTGAGCCAGCATTATGGAAAAACCGTTGCGCTGAACAATATCACTCTCGATATTCCGGCCCGCTGCATGGTCGGGCTGATTGGCCCGGACGGCGTTGGGAAGTCGAGTTTGTTGTCACTGATTTCCGGTGCCCGCGTCATTGAGCAGGGCAACGTGATCGTGCTGGGCGGCGATATGCGCGACCCGAGGCATCGCCGTGACGTCTGCCCGCGCATTGCCTGGATGCCGCAGGGACTGGGCAAAAACCTCTACCACACCTTGTCGGTGTATGAAAACGTCGATTTTTTCGCCCGCCTGTTCGGTCACGACAAAGCGGAGCGGGAAGTCCGAATTAATGAGCTGCTGACCAGCACCGGGTTAGCACCGTTTCGCGATCGTCCGGCAGGTAAACTCTCCGGCGGGATGAAGCAAAAACTGGGGCTGTGCTGTGCGTTAATCCACGACCCGGAATTGTTGATTCTTGATGAGCCAACAACGGGGGTTGACCCGCTCTCTCGCGCCCAGTTCTGGGATCTGATCGATAGCATTCGCCAGCGGCAGAGCAATATGAGCGTGCTGGTTGCCACCGCCTATATGGAAGAAGCGGAACGCTTCGACTGGCTGGTAGCGATGAATGCCGGAGAAGTACTGGCGACTGGCAGCGCCGAAGAACTGCGGCAGCAAACGCAAAGCGCCACGCTGGAAGAAGCATTTATAAATCTGTTACCGCAAGCGCAACGCCAGGCGCATCAGGCGGTAGTGATCCCACCGTATCAACCTGAAAACGCAGAGATTGCCATCGAAGCGCGCGATCTGACCATGCGTTTTGGTTCCTTCGTTGCCGTTGATCACGTCAATTTCCGCATTCCACGCGGGGAGATTTTTGGCTTCCTCGGTTCGAACGGCTGCGGTAAATCCACCACCATGAAAATGCTTACCGGACTGCTGCCTGCCAGCGAAGGTGAGGCGTGGCTGTTCGGGCAACCGGTTGATCCAAAAGATATCGATACTCGCCGTCGGGTGGGCTATATGTCGCAGGCGTTTTCGCTCTATAACGAACTCACCGTGCGGCAAAACCTGGAGTTACATGCCCGTTTGTTTCACATTCCGGAAGCGGAAATTCCCGCGCGAGTGGCTGAAATGAGTGAGCGTTTTAAGCTCAACGACGTTGAAGATGTTCTGCCGGAGTCATTGCCGCTCGGCATTCGCCAGCGGCTTTCGCTGGCGGTGGCGGTGATTCATCGCCCGGAAATGTTAATCCTCGATGAGCCTACTTCTGGCGTCGATCCAGTGGCGAGGGATATGTTCTGGCAGTTAATGGTGGATCTTTCGCGCCAGGACAAAGTGACCATTTTCATCTCCACCCACTTTATGAACGAAGCGGAACGGTGCGACCGCATCTCACTAATGCACGCCGGAAAAGTGCTCGCCAGCGGTACACCGCAGGAACTGGTTGAGAAACGCGGAGCCGCCAGTCTGGAAGAGGCATTTATCGCCTATTTGCAGGAAGCGGCAGGGCAGAGCAACGAAGCCGAAGCGCCGCCTGTGGTACATGACACCACCCACGCGCCGCGTCAGGGATTTAGCCTGCGACGTCTGTTTAGCTACAGCCGTCGCGAAGCACTGGAACTGCGCCGCGATCCGGTACGTTCGACGCTGGCGCTGATGGGAACGGTGATCCTGATGCTGATAATGGGTTACGGCATCAGTATGGATGTGGAAAATCTGCGCTTTGCGGTGCTCGACCGTGACCAGACCATCAGTAGCCAGGCGTGGACGCTCAATCTCTCCGGTTCCCGTTACTTTATCGAGCAGCCGCCGCTCACCAGTTATGACGAGCTTGATCGCCGGATGCGTGCGGGCGATATCACCGTGGCTATTGAAATCCCACCCAATTTCGGGCGCGATATCGCGCGGGGTACGCCCGTGGAACTCGGTGTCTGGATCGACGGTGCGATGCCGAGTCGCGCCGAAACGGTAAAAGGTTACGTGCAGGCCATGCACCAGAGCTGGCTACAGGATGTGGCGAGTCGGCAATCCACGCCCGCGAGCCAAAGCGGGCTGATGAATATTGAGACACGCTATCGCTATAACCCGGACGTAAAAAGCCTGCCAGCGATTGTTCCGGCGGTGATCCCGCTGTTGCTGATGATGATTCCATCGATGTTAAGCGCCCTTAGCGTAGTGCGGGAAAAAGAGTTGGGGTCGATTATCAACCTTTACGTGACTCCTACCACCCGTAGCGAATTTTTGCTTGGCAAACAGCTACCGTACATCGGGCTGGGAATGCTGAACTTTTTCCTGCTCTGCGCCCTGTCGGTGTTTGTGTTTGGCGTGCCGCATAAAGGCAGTTTCCTGACGCTCACCCTGGCGGCGCTGCTGTATATCATCATTGCCACCGGAATGGGGCTGCTGATCTCTACTTTTATGAAAAGCCAGATTGCCGCCATTTTCGGTACGGCGATTATCACGTTGATTCCGGCGACACAGTTTTCCGGGATGATCGATCCGGTAGCTTCGCTGGAAGGTCCGGGACGTTGGATCGGCGAGGTTTACCCGACCAGTCATTTTCTGACTATCGCCCGCGGGACGTTCTCGAAGGCGCTGGATCTGACTGATTTGTGGCAACTTTTTATCCCGTTGCTGATAGCCATTCCACTGGTGATGGGCTTAAGCATCCTGCTGCTGAAAAAACAGGAGGGATGATGCGCCATTTACGCAATATTTTTAATCTGGGTATCAAAGAGTTGCGCAGTCTGCTCGGTGATAAAGCGATGCTGACGTTGATTGTCTTCTCGTTTACAGTGTCGGTGTATTCGTCAGCGACCGTCACGCCAGGATCATTGAACCTCGCGCCGATCGCCATTGCCGATATGGATCAATCGCAGTTATCGAACCGGATCGTTAACAGCTTCTATCGCCCGTGGTTTTTGCCACCGGAGATGATCACCGCCGATGAGATGGATGCCGGGCTGGACGCCGGGCGCTATACCTTCGCGATAAATATTCCGCCTAATTTTCAGCGTGATGTCCTCGCAGGACGCCAGCCGGATATTCAGGTGAACGTCGATGCCACGCGCATGAGCCAGGCATTCACTGGCAACGGTTATATCCAGAATATTATCAACGGTGAAGTGAACAGCTTTGTCGCGCGTTACCGTGATAACAGCGAACCGTTGGTATCGCTGGAAACCCGCATGCGCTTTAATCCGAACCTCGATCCCGCATGGTTTGGCGGGGTGATGGCGATCATCAACAACATTACCATGCTGGCGATTGTGTTGACCGGATCGGCGCTGATCCGCGAGCGTGAACACGGCACGGTGGAACACTTACTGGTGATGCCGATAACGCCGTTTGAGATCATGATGGCGAAGATCTGGTCGATGGGGCTGGTGGTGCTGGTGGTATCGGGATTATCGCTGGTGCTGATGGTAAAAGGCGTGCTGGGCGTACCGATAGAAGGCTCGATCCCGCTGTTTATGCTTGGCGTGGCGCTCAGTCTGTTTGCCACCACGTCAATCGGCATTTTTATGGGGACGATAGCGCGTTCAATGCCGCAACTGGGGCTGCTGGTGATTCTGGTGCTACTGCCGCTGCAAATGCTTTCCGGTGGCTCCACGCCGCGCGAAAGTATGCCGCAGATGGTGCAGGACATTATGCTGACCATGCCGACGACACACTTTGTCAGCCTCGCGCAGGCCATCCTCTACCGGGGTGCCGGATTCGAAATCGTCTGGCCGCAGTTCCTGACGTTGATGGCAATTGGCGGCGCGTTTTTCACCATCGCGCTGCTGCGATTCAGGAAGACGATTGGGACAATGGCGTAAGGAAGGGAAACTTGACTTCATATTGTGATGTCATACTATTGATGTCATAAAGTGAAGTCATAAGGACATGCCATGAGAACCCAGGTACAGGCTTTACGGAAGAAACAAAAAAATACATTGGATCAAATATTTAAATCTCCTGTTCCTCAAGGGATTAAGTGGTCTGATATAGAGTCACTGGTTAAAGCATTAGGCGGAGAAATTAAGGAAGAAAGAGGTTCGCGTTGTAAGTTCATACTAAATATGAGCGTTGCGTGTTTCCATCGGCCTCATCCGTCGCCAGATACCGATAAAGGCGCTGTAGAAAGCGTGCGTGACTGGTTACTAAGTATAGGGGTAAAACCATGATCAAACTGAAGACGCCAAACTCTATGGAGATTGCCGGGCAACCTGCTGTTATCACTTACGTGCCAGAACTGAATGCATTTCGTGGCAAATTCCTGGGCTTGTCAGGTTATTGTGATTTTGTCTCTGACAGCATTCAGGGGCTGCAAAAAGAAGGGGAGCTTTCCCTGCGAGAGTATCTTGAGGATTGTAAAGCTGCGGGTATTGAGCCGTATGCGCGTACAGAAAAGATTAAGACCTTTACATTACGCTATCCAGAATCGCTGAGTGAACGCCTTAATAATGCGGCTGCGCAGCAACAAGTCTCTGTAAATACTTATATTATTGAAACGCTAAATGAGCGTTTGAATCATTTATAAATTTTAGCGGCGTACAATACGCAGAATATCTGCCTTTACAGGATCTATCTATGCAACTGAACTTAATTTTATAAATTAAGTTCAGTTAATATCTTTTCTTTCCTCGTTTTAGAAATAACTCAATCTTCCTTCGGCAAGCACTGCAAATGCCCGTGCCGCACGCCGCGCTGGGCGATAACGTCATCGGCAAAATGTTGCACGTCGCCCATGTCACCTTTCAACACGGCGATTTCTAGGCAATCGTCGTGATTGATATGTACATGCAGCGTGGCAACAGAGAGATCGTGGTGATGGTGCTGGGTGGAGACAATACGGCTGGCTAAGTCGCGTTTTTCGTGTTCATACACATACGACAGCACCGCGAAGCCTTGTGTGCCGTGCTGCTGGGTGGCCTCCTGCGCCAGAGCGCTACGCAAAATATCGCGGATAGCTTCGGAACGGTTGTTATAACCACGACGCTGGCTCAGGCTGTCCAGCGTCTCCAGTAAATCGTCATCAAGCGTAATGGTAACTCGTTGCATTGACTTAAACCTTTTCTGTGGCGCGACGGCGCACTGGGAATGCGGGTAATACCGCGTTTTGTAGCACACGTCCGGCGTCAGAGGAAAAGGTTAATTTATCTCCCACTACCTGGGTTTCGACAATTTGCCCGTTATCCATCACCATCACCCGCTGACAGAAGCGCTCCACCAGACGTAAGTCGTGGGTGATAAACAGGCAGGCGGTGCCAAACTGCTGTTGCAGCTTTTTCAGCAGGCGAATGACGCCCGCCTGTAACACGAGATCAAGGTTGGAAACGGCTTCATCCAGAATCAGCAGTTTCGGTTCGACCGCCAGCGCACGTGCCAGGCAGACGCGCTGGAGCTGACCGCCGCTTAACTGCGGTGGGCGTTTGTCGAGCACGCTATCGTCAAGATCGACCGCCTTCAGCATTTCGCTGGCACGCGCCAGTTGTTCCGATTTTTTCAGCGATAGCAGGTGGCGCATCGGTTCACGCAGGATCTCGCGCACGGTTTTGCGCGGATTCACGGCGCTGATGGAGTCCTGAAACACCATTTGAATATCACGGCGGAACGCTTTACGTTGCGCGCGATTGAGCTTCGCCAACGGTTCGCCGCGCCAGATAATATTTCCCTGTGAGGGCGACTCTAACCCGACCAGCAGTCGCGCGAGGGTACTTTTTCCGCAGCCGCTGCGTCCCAGCAGGGCGACGGTTTCACCGCTTTTCAGGGTCAGCGAAACGTTATTGAGCACTGCCTGATGCTGGTGCTTACCGCTGAATCCACCGTGTGCGTATTGGTGTGAAAGGTCGGAGACGTTAAGTAAAGTCATGATGCCAGCTCCATACCATAAAGCGCGAGGTGAGCAGAAACCAGGCTGCGCGTTACCGCATGTTTGGGGGCGTTAAACAGCGTTTCGACATCGCCCTGTTCGACAATCTTACCGTGCGACATCACCGCCACGTCATCCGCCAGACGCGCCACTACGCCCATATCATGGGTGACCAGCAGCATTCCCGGTGCTTGTTTTTGCATAATGCTTTCCAGCAGATCGAGGATGCGCGCCTGTGCTACCACGTCGAGATCGGTGGTCGGTTCATCGGCGATGATAAACGGTGATTCACATAGCACTGCCATCGCAATCATCATGCGCTGCAACATGCCGCCGCTCATCTCGAACGGGTACAGCTTCAGCACGCGTGCGGCGTTTTCCAGCCCTACCGCTTCTATAGCGGCGATAAGCGTGGCGTCATCGGCGGGTTTCCCCAGTGCCTGGCAAGTTTCCCGCGCGTGCGTATGCATGGTGTGCAGCGGATTAAAGGCACTGCGCGGGTTCTGCATGATAGTGGCAATTTTGATACCGCGCAGTGCGCAGGGAGAAACCGGTTTGCCATCTGCCAAAATTTCCCCCGCCGTCTGGCGAACGCCAGCGGGCAGAATGCCCAGCGTCGCAGCGCAGGTCAGCGACTTCCCGCTACCACTACCGCCGACTAACGCCAGCACGCGCCCGCGTTGCAGGGTTAACGATACGCCGTGCACCAGCGGTTGCGCGGCCTGTAGCGCGATATTACGTAGTTCAATCTGTTGCGGCATTAGTGTGCGTGCTCCGTCACCAGATGAGGGTCCAGATGATCGCGCAGTGCGTCACCCACCAGGTTAAAGGCCATCACGCTGATAAACAGCGCCAGTCCCGGCCAGAACATTTGCAGCGGCTGGGTCCAGATATACTGACGTGCATCGTTAATCATCACGCCCCATTCGGCGGTCGGGGCGGTCACGCCGAGACCGAGGAAGGACATCCCCGCGACGTGTAGCATCATATGGCCGATATCCAGCGTCGCCAGCACCAGCAGTGAAGGGATCACCGCGCCCGCCAGATGATCGATAAACACCCGCACATGGCCTGCGCCAGAAAGCCGTGATGCCAGCACAAACTCGCGCTGGCGCAGTGAAATCACCAGACTGCGCACCATGCGCGCGTACCACGCCCAGTGCGACAGGGCGATGGCGATAATCACATTGGTCAACCCGGTGCCGAGCACGCCGACCATAAAGAACGACAGAATCGAAGTCGGGAAGGTCATAAACATATCCGCCACGCGCATGGTGGCCTGATCAACGCGCCCGCCAATCAGCCCGGCGCTGCCGCCAATAATCAGCCCTAACGCCAGCACCAACAGCAGGCAGGCCATTACCGAGCCAAGCGACACACGGGTCGCCGCCATCAGCCGTGAGAAAATATCGCGTCCTAAGTGATCGGTGCCCAGCCAGTGCTGTGCATCCGGAGAAAGCAGACGCGACGGCAAATCAATGACCTGGGGATCGTATGGCAGCCACCACTGGCTGGTGAGCGCAATCAGTGCCAGCAGGGCGATAATGATGAGCGCCAGGCGTACCGACCAGCGAGAAGAGAGGAAAAAGTTCACGCGTGCGCTCCTTCATGACGACGAATGCGCGGGTCCAGCGCGGCGTTGAGCAAATCGACAATCAAATTACAGACCACAAAAACCACCACCATCATCAGCGTAAAGCATTGGATCACCGGATAGTCACGGTTGAAAATCGCCGACACCGCATAGCGCCCGACGCCCGGCCAGGCAAAGATGTTTTCGATAATCATCGTCCCGCCAATCAGTTCGCCAATGTGCATCCCCACGGCGGTGATCATCGGCAGCGAGGCATTGCGCAGGATATGGCGGCGTTCGGTCTGTTTGTCGTTCAGGCCGCGCAGCCGCGCCCAGGTCACATGACGCTGACCGGCGACGTCCAGCATACTGGCGCGCAGCAGACGCGCGTTAATCGCCAGCGACATAAAAGCGATGGAAACCGCAGGCAAAATGATGTGCTGCCAGCCGCCGTAACCCATCGCGGGCAGCCATTGCAGATACACTGAAAATGCCATCACCAGTAAAAACGCCAACCAGAAGTTAGGCATCGACACGCCAAGAAACGCGATAAAACGCACGGCGAAATCCGGCAGGCGGTCGCGATGGCGCGCCGCCCAGATGCCGAGCGGCACGGAAGTGAGCAGAATTAACACCAGCGCCGCGCCCGCCAGTTCCAGCGTGGCGGGCAGGAAGGTCAGCATATCGTCCAGCACCGGGCGTTGGCTGGCGAATGAGATACCAAAGTCAAGATGCAGCGCTTTCCACAACCAGGTTCCGTACTGCACGTACAACGGCTGATCCAGCCCCAGCATGGTGCGGGTAGAAGCCAGCATTTCCGGCGTCGGCGGTAGGTTAGACAGACGCAGATAATCGAGCGCCGGGTCGCCGGTGCCGAGGCGCAGCATCAGAAAAATGATCACCGAGGCGGCGAGCACCATTGGGATCAGCAGCAGAAAGCGGCGTAATACATAACGCAACATTAAGGTTTCACCGGTTTAATCTGTTCGAACGGGATTTCGGTGGCGATCGGCGCGTAGGGGATGTTACCCAGTTCCGGTTTTGAAACCACCATCATTGAGATATAGCTGATGGGCAGATAAACCGCCTCGTCATGCAGACGGGTCAGAATGTCGCGATACAGCGCCTGACGTTGTGTTTCGTCGTGTGTCGCCAGCACTTCGCCAATCTCTTTATCAATCAGCGGCTTGTCGGCTAAACCTTGCTGTGCCTGGAAGTCAGCGTGCGACGGTACGCGCATTGAACTCAGGAAGGCGTGTGGATCGTATGGCGCGCCCCAGGTACGGTGGAAAATCATGCCAAAACGACCGTCGCGTTGACGAGCATAGATACTGCTCTCTTCTTCGCCGATCAGCGTGACATCCGCGCCAATCTGGCGCATATCAGCCTGAATGATTTCGGCCATTGATTTGCTTAACGCATCGGTGCCGATGAACGACAGTTCAATGCGCAGCGGCTGACCATTTTTCTCGCGGATGTCTTTGCCTGCGGGCAGCGTCCAGCCTGCTTGTTCCAGCAACGCTTTCGCTTTCTGCGGATCGTACTGGCGCGGTTTCAGGCCGAGATTGGCATAGGGCACGGAAGGGGCAAACAGGGTGTCGGCGACCTGCTGGGTGCCATACAACGCGTTATCGATCAGCGATTTTTTGTTTACCGCGTAATTGAGCGCTTCACGTACGGCCAGCTCGTTGGTGGGGGCTTTGGCAGTATTGAGCGCCAGCATCACGGTTTCGATCGGCTGTGACAGTTGGGTGTGGTAAGCCGGGTTCTGGCTAAAGCGGGCGAAGGTATCGAGCGGTAATAGCCCTTCATTACCGTATAGTAGATCGATATCGCCGGTTTCAAACGCTACTGCGCGGGTAGTCGGGTCTGGGATGACGTTAAAAGTGATCTTCTTAATCGCCGGCTTTTCGCCCCAGTAGTTTTCGTTACGGACGAAGACATCGTACTGATTCAGTTTCGATTCCTGCAAAACCCACGGCCCGGTGCCAATCGGCGCTTTAATCCCATTCATGGTTTCATGGTTTTTAAACTGCGAGGGGGCGATAAAGCGGAAAGGACGGGGCAGGGCCAGTTCTTGCAGGAAAGGGTAGTAGGCGCTTTTCAGGGTGATTTGCAGCTCGGTTTTACTGAGAGCTTTGACATCAACAATCTGGTTTGCCAGCTCCAGCCAGGCGTGACGTTGACGGTTGTCGAGCACAGCGCGGAAGTTTTCTGCCGCGGCCTCTGCATCAAACGGTTCACCGTTAGAGAATTTCACATCATCACGCAGGGTGAAGGTCCAGGTTTTGCCATCTTCTGAATGGGTCCAGCTTTTTGCCAGCCACGGGCTCACCGAGCCATCTGCCTGATATTTCACCAGTGGTTCATAAACCATGCTCTGGGCGAACATCTGGTTGGGTGTGTAAAGGTGCGGGTTTAGTGGCCCGACATTCACCGGCCAGGCGGTGGTGATTTCATCTGGTGCAGCGGCATGGACGATAAAAGACGCACAAGCCAGCAGCGCAAATAGAGTGCGGCGGAGTGTGGAGAGCATGGTAACCCCAATGGATTAAAATAGATGGCGGAAATAAGTATGACGATTTTAAGTATTCGTCATACTGATAACCTGTTCTGGATCAATAGATGGGCAGTCGGATGGGCTGATCAGTTAACTGAATCGATCCATTGCACACTGTCGGCGGTGAGCGTAAAGGGAGTAGGGGTGCAGATCGCCAGACTTAAATTTTCAAGCTGACAATGGCTGACTGACAGCGAGGACTGATAGGTGCTGTCTACGCTGACGATTTGCCAGGCGCTGCCGCCACGTTGTTTAACGATGGCTTCTTTGCGTGTCCAGATGCGCCAGAACATTTCCAGTTGCTGATCTGGATGCACGGCGTCCATCTCGGCATGTTCTCCGAGGCTGAACACTGCGTTCGCCAGCCAGCGCCAGTTGGCACGCGGGCGAATCACTTCGATATCGCAGCCGACTTCGCCTTCATCGCTCAACAGTAGGGCAATATCGTCACCGCTATGGCTTAAGTTGAACCATAGCGGCGTTTCCGATGCGAATGCGGGTTTGCCTTGTTCGCCGTAGATGATCTCAGGTAGCGGGGAAAGCGTGTGTGAAAGCAATGCACGCCCCGCCAGCCAGCGTTCGCGCCGTGGACCTTGCGGTGCTTTATCGCGTAAAGCCGGTGGCAGTGGAGCTGCGCTTAAGGTCGAAACTTTCCCCAGAACTATCCGATACATATCAGGGCCAACGTTTAATGGAAAATGAAAGTGCGTATCGTATCACTTGTCGCCTCATCCCGGTAACCGACTTTTCGGTCTGCCCGGTCCCAGTAAAATCGCCAGTTTGCTACCGCCTTTGGTGGTTTCCATCCAGATTTTACACACGCTGGTTAATGGTACCGAAAGTAGCATCCCTACCGGGCCGAGCAGCCATCCCCAAATTAACAATGAAAGAAATACCACCATGGTGGACATCCCCAGGCGATGGCCCATCATCCGCGGTTCTAAAATATTGCCGATGACCATATGGACAACTAAAAACAATGCGCCGACCAGAATACATTCGTAAACGCCATTAAACAGCAGCACCTGAATCATTGGCGGTACGGCGGAAATTACCGCGCCGATATTGGGGACGTAGTTAAGCAAAAACGCCAGTACCGCCCACATCAGCGCAAACTGTACGCCCATAAGTTCCAGCCCCAGCCAGACGATAATGCCTGTCCATAAACTTAGCAGTGTCTTCAATGCAAGATAGTGCGAAACACCTTTTAAGGCGCGGTGTAGTCCGGCGATGTGAATCTGTGGATTATTCAACGCAAAACGCATTTTGTAAGGGACGTGGCGCACTTCAAACAGCATGAAAACTACGGTCATCACCAGCAAAAGCACGCTCGCCATTGCCCCGGAAAGCCCGGTCATTAGCGCCGTGGTGAAGGTAACCACTTTTTCCGAGTCCATCCGCTGCAGCATTCGCTCCGGCGACATATGCAAATTAAGAAAAGGCAACATCTCCTGCAATTTAAAAAGTTTGCGCGTCAGCTCCTTATTAAACTTCGGCAGCATAGAGATAAATTCGTTAAACGATGCCGCCAGTACGCCGACCAGCGCGGTTAGTGCGATCAGCATCACCACCACCACAATCGTAATGGCAACGGGGCGTTGTACTCCCCGACGAATAAACCAAGTGACGAGCGGGTTGAGGACGATGGCAAAAAACAGCGCCAGTAACAGCTGCACAATGATATCTGCCGCTGCGTGAATTCCCGCGAGGATCACTACCAGCGAGGCCAGCTTAAGAAGAATGTGCATGCCCGTTTTATCGGGTTGAGGGGTTTCCATTGGGGCTTCCTTGTGACTTTTTGTATTAAGTGTAGCGGGAGTCACGCCAGCAATATTCTGATTCTTACTGCTGATTTTCACGTCAGCACGTGGTAAAAATGAAACACTGTTGTAAAAATGTGGTGATCCTCATGCCCGAACCCGTAGCCGAACCCGCGCTAAACGGATTGCGCCTGAATTTGCGCATTGTCTCCATTGTCATGTTTAACTTCGCCAGCTACCTCACCATCGGGTTGCCGCTCGCTGTATTACCGGGCTATGTCCATGATGTGATGGGCTTTAGCGCTTTCTGGGCAGGATTGGTTATCAGCCTGCAATATTTCGCCACCTTGCTGAGCCGCCCTCATGCCGGACGTTACGCCGATTTGCTGGGACCCAAAAAAATTGTCGTCTTCGGTTTGTGCGGCTGCTTTTTGAGCGGGCTGGGTTATCTGACGGCAGGATTAACCGCCAGTCTGCCCGTCATCAGCCTGTTATTACTGTGCCTGGGGCGCGTGATCCTTGGGATTGGGCAAAGTTTTGCCGGAACGGGATCGACCCTATGGGGCGTTGGCGTGGTTGGTTCGCTGCATATCGGGCGGGTGATTTCGTGGAACGGCATTGTCACTTACGGGGCGATGGCGATGGGTGCGCCCTTAGGTGTCGTGTTTTATCACTGGGGCGGCTTGCAGGCGTTAGCGTTAATCATTATGGGCGTGGCGCTGGTGGCCATTTTGTTGGCGATCCCGCGTCCGACGGTAAAAGCCAGTAAAGGCAAACCGCTGCCGTTTCGCGCGGTGCTTGGGCGCGTCTGGCTGTACGGCATGGCGCTGGCACTGGCTTCCGCCGGATTTGGCGTTATCGCCACCTTTATCACATTGTTTTATGACGCTAAAGGTTGGGACGGTGCGGCTTTCGCGTTGACGCTGTTTAGCTGTGCGTTTGTCGGTACGCGTTTGTTATTTCCTAACGGCATTAACCGTATCGGCGGCTTAAATGTGGCGATGCTCTGCTTTAGCGTTGAGATAATCGGCCTGCTACTGGTTGGCGTGGCGACTATGCCGTGGATGGCGAAAATTGGCGTCTTACTCGCGGGGGCGGGGTTTTCGCTGGTGTTCCCGGCATTGGGCGTAGTGGCGGTAAAAGCGGTTCCGCAGCAAAATCAGGGGGCGGCGCTGGCAACTTACACCGTATTTATGGATTTATCGCTTGGCGTGACCGGACCACTGGCTGGGCTGGTGATGAGTTGGGCGGGCGTCCCGGTGATTTATCTGGCGGCGGCGGGACTGGTCGCAATCGCGTTATTACTGACGTGGCGATTAAAAAAACGGCCTCCGGTGGAAGTACCTGAGGCCATCTCATCATCTTAAAACTTACTGAATAACCAGCGTATTAATGATGTTTTCTGCGGTGGTCTGTGCTTTTTGCTGATCGTCAGCTGGCAGCGTAATTTGCATGGTCAGCAGTTGATTACCCACGTTACCCAGAATAACGGAAGAGTACGCCGTCTGGCCTTTCGCGGAGATAATGCTGTCTAACTGCTGCATTTTGTGACCTTTCAGCTCAATGGCTTTGTTGGTCACTACTTGCAGCTGTGGATCGCGGCTACGTTGCTGATCTTCCAGGCGCTTCGCCAGCACCGCCAGATCTTCTTTCGGATCATCGCCCATGATGACGATGACTGCTTTTTGCCCGGTGGCGTCGGACCAGACATGCATGTTATTAGCCTGCGTTCCCAGCTTACCGCTCTGGTCGGTCATATCCGCTGGCAGCGAGAAACTTAACTTGCCATCAAGCAGGTTGACGGGATTCCCGGTAGCGTTACTTTCCGCGACCGAACCCTGCGCCGTAGCGTTAGTGTCTTTATCATCACAGGCCGCAAGCCCCATAACCAGCAGGCCAATTCCGACATATTTAACCAGATTGCGCATTGACTTCTTCCTTTCGATAAACGGCCATAACGGCTCATTCATCCATCTTATCACAACTCTGATAACGAACCTTTAACTCGCCTGCAAAGCGTTGATTTCGGATTTATCTGCCAGTCTTTTCAACAGCATATTGAGTAATACGCCATACATTGGCAGGAAGAAAACGATACTGATTAACACTTTGAAACAGTAATCGACCAGCGCGATTTCCATCCAGTGTTCAGCCATAAAGGCATCTGGGCTGCGCCAGAAGGCAATGAAGAAGAAGGCCAGCGTGTCGCTGACGTTACCAAACAGGGTGGAAGCCGTCGGTGCCAGCCACCAGCGACGACTCTGACGCAGGCGGTTAAAAACGTGCACGTCGAGGATTTGCCCCAGCGCGTAGGCCATGAAACTGGCGGTGGCGATACGGGCGACAAACAGGTTGAAGTGGGCGAGCGCGCCGAATCCCTGCCAGGAACCCATATAGAACAGCGACGAGATGACGTAGGAGATCAGTAACGCTGGGATCATCACCGCAAAGATGATACGACGGGCCAGTGGTGCGCCAAAAATACGCACAGTCAGGTCGGTAGCAAGGAAAATAAACGGAAAGCTAAACGCGCCCCAGGTGGTATGGAAACCAAAAATGGATACGGGAAGCTGAACCAGATAGTTACTGGAGGTGATCACCAACAGATGAAATAACGATAACCAGAACAACGCCTTATAGCGTTGAGTTTGCGAGAAAACGTTCATATTGTACCTTTTTGATTAACCATTGGGGTGAGGGAACCCAATACGTACGACACGTCTGTTACCTTAACATAATAACGTGCTGACCCTTTTTTCGAGCCGCCGCATGATACTGCTTTACGTTGACAATGCAATGGTTAATTTTCACGCAATCGTTAACCTGGTTTGCTTACGGACTCACAGGGCGTAAACTAGCGCCGTTTTTTTATGTGATGAGAAGAAAATGACCGATCTCTTTTCCTGCCCTGACCACACACTCGACGCACTTGGCCTGCGCTGCCCGGAACCAGTAATGATGGTGCGCAAAACTGTGCGCAATATGCAGCCAGGTGAAACGTTGCTGATTATTGCTGACGATCCGGCGACGACACGCGATATTCCTGGGTTTTGTACCTTTATGGAACACGAACTGGTTGCTAAAGAGACCGATGGACTGCCTTATCGTTATTTGATTCGCAAATCGGGGTAAGGTGGATCAGGCTAGCGGACCGATCGCGCTCAATTTTGCGGCTTGCAACCGGTTTGTAGGACGGATAAAACGTTCAAGCTGCATCTGGCGATACGGTGCGCAATGCCTGATGCGACGCTGTCGCGTCTTATCATGCCTACGAGTTCGATGCCCTGTGTAGGACGGATAAGGCGTTCACGCCGCATCCGGCAAGCAAGTGTAATGGAATACACAAATGGATTATTTAATTCCAGTTTGTCTGGTATTGCTGGGACTAATCGCGATGTTCACCCCCAATTGGCTGCTCCCTGTTTTTATCCTCGTGGGGGGATGGCTAGGGGTACTTGCCTGGGGTTGGCTCTGGCTAATGATTTTTTTACCTTTACTTAACGGCGTCGGGCTTGCTTATGCTCTATGGTTGATGTTCAAAAGCCCATCATTCGCATCCCGCCTGGTTGCTGCATTCAGTATTATCTCCATCATTCTGATGTTAGCGCTATATTACGCTTTCCTGACTATGCCGCCGTTCCCGGCCCAGCACTAAGCCTGATAGCCAGAGGCTATCAGGCAACACTTTTACTTCCTGCGCAACAATCTTAACGCATTCGCTGTCACCAGCACCGTCGCACCCGTATCTGCCAGCACCGCCAGCCATAGTCCGGTCATCCCTAACAGCGTTGTGACGAGGAAGATCCCTTTCAGCCCCAGCGCAATGGTGATGTTCTGGCGGATATTGGCGTGAGTGGCGCGTGCCAGTTCAATCATTTGCACCAGGCCGCGCAGGTGATTATGCGTCAACGCCGCGTCGGCGGTTTCCAGCGCCACGTCTGTGCCACTGCCCATTGCAATCCCAATAGCGGCAGCTTTCATCGCTGGCGCGTCGTTAATACCGTCACCGACCATCGCCAGCGGCGCATGTTGATTCAGCTCGGTCACCGCTTTGACTTTATCTTCCGGCAACAGGCCCGCTTTAAACTCCAGCCCCAACTCCCCGGCAATTGCCGCCGCGGCGCGTGGATTATCGCCGGTGAGGATCACCCCTTTGACGCCCAGCGCGTTCAGTTCACTGATGGCAGTTGCAGCATCGGCGCGCAGGGTATCCTGCAATGCAATGACACCCAGCACTTCATCGTTACGCACCACCAGTACTACCGTTTGCCCGGCGCTTTCCAGTTCGTTAATTAAACCAGCAAATGCAACAGCCGGATGTTTTCCGGCAGCGCATATCAACACGCGCTCACCGTTAATCAGTGCTTCAATACCAGACCCGACCAGCGCCCGCTGTGATTCGGCGGCGGGAATGGCGAGTTCAGCAACCTGTGCTTCGCGTACGATGGCTTGCGCCAATGGATGCGTCGCGCCTTGTTCTACCGCCGCTGCCAGTGTCAGCAGTTCAGATTCACTAATACCCGTTGCCGGATGAATCGCGGTAACGCGCGGTTTACCGACGGTCAGCGTACCGGTTTTATCAAACGCCACCTGGGTAACACGACCTAGTTGTTCCAGCGCCGCACCGCCTTTAATCAACGCCCCACGACGCGCTGCTGCCGCCAGCCCGGAGGTAATCGCCGCAGGTGTTGAGATCACCAGCGCACACGGGCAGCCAATCAGCAGCAGCGTCAGCCCTTTATAAATCCACTCTTGCCAGCTGGCGGCAAACAGCAGCGGCGGCACCAGAGTTACCAGCAGAGCGACCGCCATAATTGCTGGCGTGTAAATACGGCTGAAACGGTCGATAAACCGCTCAATCGGCGCGCGGCGCTCTTCGGCTTCTTCGATCAGTTTCAGAATGCGGTCAATGGCGCTGGCACCCGGTTCTGACAACACTTCCAGGGTAACCAGACGGTCTACGCTGGTGGCGCCTGCTGGAACTTTATCGCCCGTCGCGCGCTCCACAGGAATGGATTCGCCGGTCAGGGCGCTTTCATCAAAACTGGCAAATGGCGAGAGCAGTTTACCGTCGGCAGGCAAACGCCCACCCGCTGCGACTTCAATCACATCGCCAGGGCGCAGGCTGTTTATTGCCACCTCTTCACGCTCACCGTTACGTAAACGCGTAGCGGTTTCCGGTTTCAGCGCCATTAACGCGCTAACGCCCTGACGCGCGCGGCTGGCGGCCCAGCCTTCCAGTCGTTCGCCAATCAAAAACAGCAGCAATACCATCGCGGCTTCTGCCGTTGCGCCAATAAACAGTGCGCCAATGGCGGCTACGCTCATTAACGTTTCAATGGCGAAGTAGCTGCCCGATTTGATCAGTCGTAATGCCTGGCGCGCAATCGGGTACAGCCCAACCAGTGTGGTCGCGATAAACGCCAGTTGACCGAACGGATGATTAAACTGCTCTAGCCCCCAGCTGATTGCCATCATCACGATAAGCGTAATCAGCGGCAGATTCTCTTTCAGGCGTGATGCTTGCGGTTCTGCGGCTGCCTGTTCATCGCGCAGGGAATAGCCTGCTTTTTGCACCGCAGATTCAACTTGTGCACGGATGTCATTGTCGGCATCAACCACCAGTTTTTCGGTGGCGAACAGCACCTGCACCTGATTCACGCCTGCAAGCTGGCGCACGGCATTTTCTACCTTGCGCGCGCAGGCGGCGCAGTCCATGCCGCTGACTTTCCAGCTATAGCGGGTGCCGGAGACGTTTTCAGAGAGCGTTGGCGTGCTGGAACATGCGCCGTCGCAGCAACAGTCGTTGGCGTTCTGAACCGTGGGTAGCGGTTTGAACGCGGCAAATTGAGGGGCTTTCTTGCCGTGATTGTCAGGAGTCGACATGGCATCCTCCGGTTAAGTTTTTCTCATTAACCGAAGGATACACTCTGGAGTCGACTCCAGAGTCAAGTTTTATCAGAGATACAGCGAGCGGACGATGAGGAAGTGACCGGCAAAATAACAAGCGGCGGCAATCGCGTTGTCCGCACGGAAGCGTCGGCGATAGTGGCTACCCAGCCAGACAAAATTACTTATAAACAGCAACGAAGCGCCGACAAACGCAGAGAGCGCCGGAGCGGTCGGACGGAAGAACCACAGTTCACCTGCCAGCCACACCATCACCAGCGTCATGCCGATAAACGTGCAGATAGGCCAACGATACTCTTCCAGACGCGTCCAGATAATCGCCAGTAACAGCGCACCCAGCACCAGCAACACCAGCGGCAAAGGCCAGAAGAATGAGAGCGTCATCTGGCTGGCGAAATAGATGGTGTACAACAGGTGCGAGAGGAAAAACGCGCCGATGGCGTACATCAGACGTTGACGTGGCAACAGGGTTAGCGCATCGCCCAGCAGTGAAGCGCACAGCCCTGCCAGCACCAGATAACTAATGGCGTCGAACATCGGCGCTTGCCATGCCAGTAACAGCAGGAGAAGAAGGGTTAACGGTTTAAACACCCAGCGTTGCCAGGTTGGCCCGCGATACGATGCATCCACAGATAGCCATGCGGAAAGACAGACTGCGATAAACGACCAAAGCATCTTAGTTCCTTGAATTCGTTATTTTTTCGTAAGCGGAATGCCTACGGTCTTGCTTCCAGTTTAGTGGCGAGGGTGGACGGATGACAACACCATAACTGGCAGGGTATGCTTATTTCCGCATTTTCCGATGAGGGATTAAGATGAGCAAACCACCTCTTTTCTTTATTGTTATCATTGGCTTAATCATCGTCGCCGCATCGTTTCGTTTTATGCAACAACGACGGGAAAAAGCTGATAATGATATAGCGCCACTCCAGCAAAAGTTGGTGGTGGTGAGCAATAAGCGGGAAAAACCGATTAACGATCGCCGTTCGCGCCAGCAGGAAGTGACACCGGCTGGTACCAGCATGCGCTATGAGGCGAGCTTCAAACCGCAAAGCGGAGGAATGGAACAGACCTTTCGCCTCGACGCCCAGCAGTACCATGCCCTGACAGTGGGCGATAAAGGTACGCTGAGTTATAAAGGAACGCGCTTTGTCAGCTTTGTTGGCGAACAATAAGGTTATTTTTTAACGTTAAATTTCTTCTGCCAGACCAGCAGTTCAAACACGCCGAAAAGGAAAATCCGCACCTTTTCGGCGGTGGTCATCTGCGGGCCATCTTTCGGTAAAGTGGATTTCAACAGCGCCAGCTGCATACCATGCATCAGCACGGTGAAAATCAGCGCCACGTTAACGAAAATATTCAGCGGACGCGGGAAGGGATGCACCAGGTTGAGGATTAAAAATCCCCAAACACAGAGCATTAACACACGACCAATATTAATCAGCATCACTTTCTCCTTGTGCTTCGCGTTGATACAGGCGGTAAGCCACCTGACCTGCCACTTTTTCCCGATGTAATGACCAGTTCGCCGGAACGGTGGGGAGCCCGTTTTCGACTTCGCTTTCGACATAAATCAGGGCTTCGTCAGCCAGCCAGCCGTTATCTTCCAGTAAATTTATCGTCTCTTCTAACAAGCCACGGCGGAACGGTGGATCGACAAAAACGATATTATGCGGTGTGCCTTTTTGCGCCAGGAATGACATCGCGTTGCTGTTCACCACGCGTGCATTACCTGCTTTTAGTGTCGCCAGATTCTTAATTAACTGTTGAGAAACCGCGCGATCCATCTCAATCAACGTGGCCCCCGCAGCGTAGCGCGATAACGCTTCCAGCCCCAGCGCGCCGCTCCCGGCGAAGCAATCCAGACATTGGGCGTCAACAATGACCGGAGCCAGCCAGTTAAACAACGTTTCGCGTACGCGGTCGGTGGTGGGGCGCAGGCCTGGGCTATCAGGAACCGGGAGTTTACGGCCTCGCCACTGCCCGCCAATAATGCGGATTTGGCCGCTGCCGGAATGATTCGGTTTTTTCATGATAAATTGCTCAATCCGCCAGATAACACATACTTGCAGGCGGTGATGTGAATTAAGTTAAGTGATAGACTATTTCATCATTTTTTTAGCTGCTATGTACATAGCGTTAACGCTGTGCCATGAAGCAACAGCGAGGAGTGTAGTCGCAAATGGCGAAAGAAAAAAAACGTGGCTTTTTTTCCTGGCTGGGCTTTGGTCAAAAAGAGCAGACCCCGGAAAAAGAGACAGAAGTCCAGAACGAACAACCGGTTGTAGAAGAAATCGTTCCGGCGCAAGAGCCTGCGAAGGCTTCTGAACAAGCCGTTGAAGAGCAGCCGCAGGCGCATACTGAAGCCGAGGCGGAAACTTTTGCTGCCGAAGTTGTGGAAGTTACTGAACAGGTTGCTGAAAGTGAAAAAGCGCAGCCTGAAGCTGTTGCTGAACCGGAAGTTATTACTGAGCCGGAAACGATAGTTGAAGAAACGCCAGCGTCAGTCATTGAACCTAAAGTTACGCCAGAGCCTGTGGCTATCGAGCGTGAAGAGCTGCCGTTGCCGGAAGACGTCAAAGCCGAAGAGGTTTCGCCAGAAGAGTGGCAGGCCGAAGCGGAAACCGTAGAGATTGTCGAAGCGGCGGAAGAAGAAGCGGCTAAAGACGAAATCACCGACGAAGAGCTGGAAGCACAGGCGCTGGCTGCCGAAGCGGCAGAAGAGGCGGTGATGGTGGTTCCTCCGGCAGAAGAAGAGCAGCCGGTGGAAGAAATCGCTCAGGAGCAGGAAAAACCGACCAAAGAAGGTTTCTTCGCGCGCCTGAAACGCAGCCTGTTAAAAACCAAAGAAAACCTCGGTTCCGGATTTATCAGCCTGTTCCGCGGTAAAAAAATCGACGATGATCTGTTTGAAGAATTGGAAGAGCAATTGCTCATCGCCGATGTGGGCGTGGAAACCACGCGTAAAATTATCACCAATCTGACAGAAGGTGCGACCCGCAAGCAGCTTCGTGATGCCGAGGCGCTCTATGGCCTACTGAAAGAAGAGATGGGTGAGATTCTGGCGAAAGTCGATGAACCGCTGAACGTTGAGGGTAAAACGCCGTTCGTGATCCTGATGGTGGGCGTCAACGGTGTGGGTAAAACCACGACGATTGGTAAGCTGGCGCGTCAGTTTGAGCAGCAGGGTAAATCAGTGATGCTGGCGGCGGGCGATACTTTCCGTGCAGCAGCGGTTGAACAGCTTCAGGTCTGGGGTCAGCGTAATAATATTCCGGTGATTGCCCAGCATACCGGTGCGGATTCCGCTTCTGTTATCTTCGACGCCATTCAGGCCGCTAAAGCGCGTAACATCGACGTTTTGATTGCCGATACCGCCGGACGCCTGCAGAACAAATCGCACTTGATGGAAGAGTTGAAGAAAATCGTCCGCGTGATGAAGAAACTCGACGTTGAAGCTCCGCATGAAGTTATGCTGACTATCGACGCCAGTACCGGGCAGAATGCAGTAAGCCAGGCCAAACTGTTCCACGAAGCCGTTGGCTTAACCGGCATCACGCTAACGAAACTGGACGGCACGGCGAAAGGCGGGGTAATTTTCTCGGTGGCTGACCAGTTTGGTATCCCTATCCGCTACATTGGTGTCGGCGAACGTATTGAGGATTTGCGTCCGTTTAAAGCGGACGACTTTATAGAGGCACTTTTTGCCCGAGAGGATTAACAATGATTCGCTTTGAACATGTCAGCAAGGCTTATCTCGGTGGGAGACAGGCGCTGCAGGGCGTTACGTTCCATATGCAGCCGGGTGAGATGGCGTTTCTGACCGGTCATTCCGGCGCAGGGAAAAGTACCCTCCTGAAGCTGATCTGTGGGATTGAGCGGCCCAGCGCCGGGAAAATCTGGTTTAGCGGCCATGACATCACGCGTCTAAAAAACCGTGAAGTTCCGTTTCTGCGCCGCCAGATTGGCATGATTTTCCAGGATCACCATCTGCTGATGGACCGTACTGTCTACGATAACGTGGCGATACCCCTGATTATCGCCGGTGCCAGCGGTGACGATATTCGTCGTCGTGTATCGGCGGCGCTGGATAAAGTCGGGCTACTGGACAAAGCGAAGAACTTCCCTATTCAGCTTTCCGGCGGTGAACAACAGCGTGTTGGCATTGCCCGCGCGGTGGTGAACAAGCCCGCGGTACTGCTGGCGGATGAACCGACCGGTAACCTTGACGACGCGTTGTCAGAAGGAATTCTACGTCTGTTTGAAGAATTTAACCGCGTTGGGGTAACCGTATTGATGGCAACGCACGACATCAACCTGATTTCGCGGCGTTCCTATCGCATGCTCACCCTGAGCGATGGTCACTTGCATGGAGGCGTGGGCCATGAATAAGCGCGATGCAATCAATCATATCCGGCAGTTTGGCGGGCGTCTGGATCGCTTCCGTAAATCGGTCGGCGGCTCTGGCGACGGCGGTCGTAACGCGCCAAAACGCGCGAAATCCTCGCCAAAACCGGTAAATCGCAAAACCAACGTTTTCAACGAACAGGTGCGCTATGCCTTCCACGGCGCATTGCAGGATCTGAAAAGCAAACCGTTCGCCACGTTTTTAACGGTGATGGTTATCGCCATCTCCCTGACGCTGCCCAGCGTCTGTTATATGGTGTACAAAAACGTTAACCAGGCGGCGACGCAGTATTATCCGTCACCGCAAATCACTGTTTATCTGCAAAAAACGCTGGACGATGACGCCGCTGCGGGCGTGGTGGCACAGTTGCAGGCCGAGCAAGGCGTAGAGAAAGTAAACTATCTTTCTCGTGAAGACGCACTGGGCGAGTTCCGTAACTGGTCTGGTTTTGGTGGTGCGCTGGATATGCTGGAAGAAAACCCGCTTCCGGCAGTGGCGGTGGTGATCCCGAAACTCGATTTTCAGGGGACGGAATCACTCAATACGCTGCGTGATCGTATCACCCAGATCAACGGCATTGACGAAGTGCGAATGGATGACAGCTGGTTTGCCCGTCTGGCGGCGTTGACCGGGCTGGTCGGGCGCGTTTCGGCAATGATCGGCGTATTGATGGTGGCGGCAGTGTTCCTCGTCATCGGTAACAGTGTGCGTCTGAGCATCTTTGCTCGCCGTGACTCCATTAACGTACAGAAACTGATTGGTGCGACAGATGGTTTCATCCTGCGCCCATTCCTGTACGGTGGCGCATTGCTGGGATTTTCTGGCGCATTGCTGTCATTAATTTTGTCGGAAATTCTGGTCCTGCGTTTGTCTTCGGCGGTTGCGGAAGTGGCACAGGTTTTCGGAACGAAGTTTGATATCAATGGCTTATCTTTCGATGAATGTCTGCTTTTGCTGCTGGTGTGTTCGATGATTGGCTGGGTGGCAGCCTGGCTTGCCACGGTACAACATTTACGCCACTTTACGCCTGAATAATAAAAGCGTGTTATACTCTTTCCCTGCAATGGGTTCCGTAGCAGGGAAAGAGACCCCGTTGTCTCTTCCCGGTATTTCATCTCTATGTCACATTTTGTGCGTAATTTATTCACAGCGTTGCATTGAACTTGTGGATAAAATCACGGTCTGATAAAACAGTGAATGATAACCTCGTTGCTCTTAAGCTCTGGCACAGTTGTTGCTACCACTGAAACGCCAGAAGATATCGATTGAGAGGATTTGAATGACTGACAAAATGCAAAGTTTAGCTTTAGCCCCAGTTGGCAACCTGGATTCCTACATCCGGGCAGCTAACGCGTGGCCGATGTTGTCGGCTGACGAGGAGCGGGCGCTGGCTGAAAAGCTGCATTACCATGGCGATCTGGAAGCAGCTAAAACGCTGATCCTGTCTCACCTGCGGTTTGTTGTTCATATTGCTCGTAATTATGCGGGCTATGGCCTGCCACAGGCGGATTTGATTCAGGAAGGTAACATCGGCCTGATGAAAGCAGTGCGCCGTTTTAACCCGGAAGTGGGTGTGCGCCTGGTCTCCTTCGCCGTCCACTGGATCAAAGCAGAGATCCACGAATACGTTCTGCGTAACTGGCGTATCGTCAAAGTTGCGACCACCAAAGCGCAGCGCAAACTGTTCTTCAACCTGCGTAAAACCAAGCAGCGTCTGGGCTGGTTTAACCAGGATGAAGTTGAAATGGTGGCCCGTGAACTGGGCGTAACCAGCAAAGACGTACGTGAGATGGAGTCGCGTATGGCGGCACAGGACATGACCTTTGACCTGTCTTCCGACGACGATTCCGACAGCCAGCCGATGGCTCCGGTGCTCTATCTACAGGATAAATCATCTAACTTTGCCGACGGCATTGAAGATGATAACTGGGAAGAGCAGGCGGCAAACCGTCTGACCGACGCGATGCAAGGTCTGGACGAGCGTAGCCAGGATATCATCCGCGCGCGCTGGCTGGACGAAGACAACAAGTCCACGTTGCAGGAACTGGCTGACCGTTACGGTGTTTCCGCTGAGCGTGTGCGCCAGCTGGAAAAGAACGCGATGAAAAAACTTCGCGCTGCTATTGAAGCGTAATTTCCACTATTAATCAGAGAACCCTGGATGAGAGTCCGGGGTTTTTGTTTTTTGGACCTCTGCAATAATCAATTACCCCCTCCGACAAAACGCCAATCCCCACGCAGATTGTTAATAAACTGTCAAAATAGCTATTCCAATATCATAAAAATCGGGTATGTTTTAGCAGAGTATGCTGCTAAAGCACGGGTAGTCATGCATAAAACGAAATAAAGTGCTGAACAACAACATCACAACACACGTAATAACCAGATGAATGGGGATTCTCAGGATGAATATAAAGGGTAAAGCGTTACTGGCAGGATGTATCGCGCTGGCATTCAGCAATATGGCTCTGGCAGAAGATATTAAAGTCGCGGTTGTGGGCGCAATGTCCGGTCCGGTGGCCCAGTACGGCGACCAGGAGTTTACTGGCGCAGAGCAGGCAGTTGCGGATATTAACGCTAAAGGCGGTATCAAAGGCAACAAACTGCAAATCGTAAAATATGACGATGCCTGTGACCCGAAACAGGCGGTCGCGGTGGCGAACAAAGTCGTTAACGACGGCATTAAATATGTCATTGGCCACCTCTGTTCTTCATCAACGCAGCCAGCGTCTGACATCTACGAAGACGAAGGCATTTTAATGATCACCCCAGCAGCAACCGCACCAGAGCTGACCGCCCGTGGCTATCAGCTGATCCTGCGCACCACCGGCCTGGATTCCGACCAGGGGCCGACGGCGGCGAAATATATTCTTGAGAAAGTGAAACCGCAGCGTATTGCTATCGTTCACGACAAACAGCAATACGGCGAAGGTCTGGCGCGAGCGGTGCAGGACGGCCTGAAGAAAGGCAATGCTAACGTGGTGTTCTTTGATGGCATCACTGCCGGGGAAAAAGATTTCTCAACGCTGGTGGCGCGTTTGAAGAAAGAGAATATCGACTTCGTTTACTACGGCGGTTACCACCCGGAAATGGGGCAGATCCTGCGTCAGGCACGCGCGGCAGGGTTGAAAACCCAGTTTATGGGGCCGGAAGGCGTGGCTAACGTCTCGCTGTCTAACATTGCGGGCGAGTCAGCGGAAGGGTTGCTGGTAACCAAGCCGAAGAACTACGATCAGGTTCCGGCGAACAAACCAATTGTTGACGCGATCAAAGCGAAAAAACAGGACCCAAGCGGCGCGTTCGTCTGGACCACCTACGCCGCGCTGCAATCTTTGCAGGCGGGCCTGAATCAGTCTGACGATCCGGCTGAGATCGCGAAATACCTGAAAGCGAACTCGGTTGATACCGTGATGGGGCCGCTGACCTGGGATGAGAAAGGTGATCTGAAAGGCTTTGAGTTCGGCGTATTTGACTGGCACGCCAACGGCACGGCGACCGATGCGAAGTAATCATTAATCGGCAACTTTGGGTTGCCGCCAAATTGCTAATATCGAGTACGTTGCTTCATGCCGGATGCGGCGTAAACGCCTTATCCGGCCTACAAGATCCAAAGAAATCAGTAAATTGCAGCACACATTGTAGGCCTGATAAGCGTAGCGCATCAGGCAATTTCTCGTTGGTCATCACTTTTGAAATCAAACTTGACGATTAACGCTTCTCCCAGCCGCCCTGTTGTGCCGTAAACCCCAGCGCCTGCATAAACGCCGTCATCACGCCGCGATCTTCCACGCCTGCATCCGCCATCCACCAGCCTGAAACGCCAGGATTGTTACGCAAAACCTCTTCCAGCAGATATTGCCCCACACCGCGACGTCGGGTGACTTCCCGCACGCGCAGGGAATCCAGTGCCCCCTCGGTGCCGTTTAAGGTTACCCGCACGGCCGCGAGCAGGCGCTCGTTAAAACGCGCGGCGTAGATACGGTGGTTATCGTCAACCTGTAAAGAGGAAGGGGAGTACTCCGGCCAGATCTTTTGCAGATCAATCCGGTCCTGGTCGCTAAAGTGTTCTAATCGAATGATGGTCAGCTTCATGGGGAACCCGTGTAAATCACAAAAGTGGAACCAGTGTAGCGAAATAATTTAATCGGAGGCTTTCTCTTTTTTATTTCTTTTGGCAGGTGATTAATTTTTTAACAGCAATAATTACAAATTAAAAACATTAGAGAATGAAAAATGTCCAGCATAATCCCCTGAATGGTAGTGAATTATTCCGCCCTTTGTACCGTTATTTTATGCTGACAACGGCGCTTTTTTCTGTTTATCTATCAATAAATTCAGAATATTATCTGTTCTTAATCGACTGAAAAATAGGGATTTTAATCGCTATTATCACAAAACACTGCGCTAAACCCTTAATCCGACAGGCAAAAACAGTGCAGTATAAAAAAAGTACAGTCTGATTTGTTAACACATAAAAACAAAGCAACACAACATCACGAATGGGGATTTTTGACTATGAAACGGAATGCGAAAACTATCATCGCAGGGATGATTGCACTGACAATTTCACACACCGCTATGGCCGACGATATTAAAGTTGCCGTTGTCGGCGCGATGTCCGGTCCGATTGCCCAGTGGGGCGATATGGAATTTAACGGCGCGCGTCAGGCGATTAAAGACATTAATGCCAAAGGGGGAATTAAAGGCGATAAGCTGGTGGGCGTGGAATATGACGACGCCTGCGACCCGAAACAAGCCGTTGCGGTCGCCAACAAAATCGTTAACGACGGCATTAAATACGTTATTGGTCATCTGTGTTCTTCTTCTACCCAACCTGCATCAGATATCTACGAAGATGAAGGTATTTTGATGATCTCGCCGGGGGCGACCAACCCGGAGCTGACTCAACGCGGTTATCAACACATCATGCGTACTGCCGGGCTGGACTCTTCCCAGGGGCCAACAGCGGCAAAATACATTCTTGAGACGGTGAAGCCCCAGCGCATCGCCATCATTCACGACAAACAACAGTATGGCGAAGGGCTGGCGCGTTCGGTGCAGGACGGATTGAAAGCAGCCAATGCCAACGTCGTCTTCTTCGACGGTATTACCGCTGGTGAGAAAGATTTCTCCGCGCTGATCGCCCGCCTGAAAAAAGAAAATATCGACTTCGTTTACTACGGCGGTTACTACCCGGAAATGGGGCAGATGCTGCGCCAGGCCCGTTCCGTTGGCCTGAAAACTCAGTTTATGGGGCCGGAAGGGGTGGGTAATGCGTCGCTGTCGAACATTGCTGGTGATGCCGCCGAAGGTATGTTGGTCACTATGCCAAAACGCTATGACCAGGACCCGGCAAACAAAGGCATCGTTGATGCGCTGAAAGCAGACAAGAAAGAGCCGTCCGGGCCATATGTCTGGATCACCTACGCGGCGGTGCAATCTCTGGCGACTGCCCTTGAGCGTACCGGCAGCGATGAGCCGCTGGCGCTGGTGAAAGATTTAAAAGCTAACGGTGCAAACACCGTGATTGGGCCGCTGAACTGGGATGAAAAAGGCGATCTTAAGGGATTTGATTTTGGTGTCTTCCAGTGGCACGCCGACGGTTCATCGACGGCAGCCAAGTGATCATCCCACCGCCCGTGAAATGCGGGCGGTTTTAGAAAGGTTACCTTATGTCTGAGCAGTTTTTGTATTTCTTGCAGCAGATGTTTAACGGCGTCACGCTGGGCAGTACCTACGCGCTGATAGCCATCGGCTACACCATGGTTTACGGCATTATCGGCATGATCAACTTCGCCCACGGCGAGGTTTATATGATCGGCAGCTACGTCTCCTTTATGATCATCGCCGCACTGATGATGCTGGGCATTGATACCGGCTGGCTGCTGGTGGCGGCGGGATTCGTCGGCGCAATCGTCATTGCCAGCGCCTATGGCTGGAGTATCGAACGGGTGGCTTACCGCCCGGTGCGTAACTCTAAGCGCCTGATTGCGCTTATTTCCGCAATCGGCATGTCCATCTTCCTGCAAAACTACGTCAGCCTGACCGAAGGTTCGCGCGACGTGGCGCTACCCAGCCTGTTTAACGGTCAGTGGGTTGTGGGCCATAGTGAAAACTTCTCTGCCTCTATTACCACCATGCAGGCGGTGATCTGGATTGTTACCTTCCTCGCCATGTTGGCGCTGACAATTTTCATCCGCTATTCCCGCATGGGGCGCGCCTGTCGTGCTTGCGCGGAAGATCTGAAAATGGCGAGCCTGCTTGGCATCAACACTGACCGGGTGATTGCGCTGACCTTTGTGATTGGCGCGGCGATGGCGGCGGTGGCCGGCGTGTTGCTCGGCCAGTTCTACGGCGTAATTAATCCCTACATCGGCTTTATGGCCGGGATGAAAGCCTTTACTGCTGCGGTACTCGGTGGGATTGGCAGTATTCCGGGAGCGATGATTGGCGGCCTGATCCTGGGGATTGCGGAAGCGCTCTCTTCTGCCTATCTGAGTACGGAATATAAGGATGTGGTTTCATTTGCCCTGCTGATTCTGGTACTGCTGGTGATGCCGACCGGTATTCTGGGTCGCCCGGAGGTAGAGAAAGTATGAAACCGATGCATATTGCAATGGCGCTGCTCTCTGCCGCCATGTTCTTTGTTCTCGCGGGCGTCTTTATGGGTGTGCAACTGGAGCTGGACGGCACCAAACTGGTGGTCGACACGGCTTCAGACATCCGTTGGCAGTGGGTGTTTATTGGCACGGCGGTGGTCTTTTTCTTCCAGCTTGTGCGACCTGCGTTTCAGAAAGGGTTGAAAAGCGTTTCCGGACCGAAGTTTATTCTGCCCGCAATTGATGGTTCCACGGTGAAGCAAAAGCTGTTCCTCGTCGCACTGCTGGTGCTTGCGGTGGCGTGGCCGTTTATGGTGTCGCGCGGGACGGTGGATATCGCCACCCTGACCATGATCTACATTATCCTCGGCCTCGGGTTGAACGTGGTGGTGGGGCTGTCTGGCTTACTGGTACTGGGTTACGGTGGTTTTTACGCCATCGGCGCTTACACCTTTGCCTTGCTCAATCACTATTACGGTCTTGGCTTCTGGACCTGTTTGCCGATTGCCGGGTTGATGGCGGCGGCGGCGGGCTTCCTGCTCGGCTTCCCGGTGTTGCGTTTACGTGGCGACTATCTGGCGATCGTTACTCTCGGTTTCGGCGAAATTGTGCGCATATTGCTGCTCAATAACACGGAAATCACCGGCGGTCCGAACGGAATCAGTCAGATCCCGAAACCGACTCTCTTCGGACTCGAGTTCAGTCGCACCGCCCGCGAAGGCGGCTGGGATACGTTCAGCAATTTCTTTGGCCTGAAATACGACCCGTCCGATCGCGTCATCTTCCTCTACCTGGTGGCGTTACTGTTGGTGGTGTTAAGCCTGTTTGTCATTAACCGCTTACTGCGAATGCCGCTGGGCCGCGCGTGGGAAGCGTTGCGTGAAGATGAAATCGCCTGTCGTTCGCTGGGCTTAAGTCCGCGTCGTATCAAGCTGACCGCTTTTACCATCAGTGCCGCGTTTGCCGGTTTTGCCGGAACGCTGTTTGCGGCGCGTCAGGGATTTGTCAGCCCGGAATCTTTCACCTTTGCCGAATCAGCCTTTGTGCTGGCGATAGTGGTGCTCGGCGGTATGGGATCGCAGTTTGCGGTGATTCTGGCGGCAATTTTGCTGGTGGTGTCGCGCGAGTTGATGCGTGATTTCAACGAATACAGCATGTTAATGCTCGGTGGTTTGATGGTGCTGATGATGATCTGGCGTCCGCAGGGCTTGCTGCCCATGACGCGCCCGCAACTCAAGCTGAAAAACGGCGCAGCGAAAGGAGAGCAGGCATGAGTCAGCCATTATTATCCGTTAACGGCCTGATGATGCGCTTCGGCGGCCTGCTGGCGGTGAATAACGTCAATCTTGAACTGTACCCGCAGGAGATCGTCTCGTTAATCGGCCCTAACGGTGCCGGAAAAACCACGGTTTTTAACTGCCTGACCGGTTTCTACAAACCCACCGGTGGCACTATTTTACTGCGCGATCAGCATCTGGAAGGTTTGCCCGGCCAGCAAATCGCCCGCATGGGCGTGGTGCGCACCTTCCAGCATGTGCGTCTGTTCCGTGAAATGACGGTGATTGAAAACTTGCTGGTGGCGCAGCATCAGCAACTGAAATCCGGGCTGTTCTCCGGCCTGTTGAAAACGCCTTCTTTCCGCCGCGCCCAGAGCGAAGCCCTCGACCGTGCCGCAACCTGGCTTGAGCGCATTGGTTTGCTGGAACACGCCAACCGCCAGGCGAGCAACCTGGCCTATGGTGACCAGCGTCGTCTGGAGATTGCCCGCTGTATGGTGACGCAGCCGGAGATTTTAATGCTCGACGAACCGGCAGCAGGTCTTAACCCGAAAGAGACGAAAGAGCTGGATGAGCTGATTGCCGAACTGCGTAACCATCACAACACCACTATCTTGTTGATTGAACACGATATGAAGCTGGTGATGGGGATTTCAGACAGAATTTACGTGGTCAATCAGGGGACGCCGCTGGCAAACGGTACGCCGGAGCAGATCCGTAATAACCCGGACGTGATCCGTGCCTATTTAGGTGAGGCATAAGATGGAAAAAGTCATGTTGTCCTTTGACAAAGTCAGCGCCCACTACGGCAAAATCCAGGCGCTGCATGAGGTGAGCCTGCATATCAATCAGGGCGAAATTGTCACGCTGATTGGCGCGAACGGGGCGGGGAAAACCACCTTGCTCGGCACGTTATGCGGCGACCCACGCGCCACCAGCGGGCGAATTGTGTTTGATGATAAAGACATTACCGACTGGCAGACGGCGAAAATCATGCGCGAAGCGGTGGCGATTGTCCCGGAAGGACGCCGCGTCTTCTCGCGGATGACGGTGGAAGAGAACCTGGCGATGGGCGGTTTTTTTGCTGAACGTGACCAGTTCCAGGAACGCATAAAGTGGGTCTATGAACTGTTTCCACGTCTGCATGAGCGCCGTGTTCAGCGGGCGGGCACCATGTCCGGCGGTGAGCAGCAGATGCTGGCGATTGGTCGCGCTTTGATGAGCAACCCGCGTTTATTGTTGCTTGATGAGCCATCGCTCGGTCTTGCGCCGATTATCATCCAGCAAATTTTCGACACCATCGAGCAGCTGCGCGAGCAGGGGATGACCATCTTCCTCGTCGAGCAGAACGCCAACCAGGCGCTAAAGCTGGCGGATCGCGGCTACGTGCTGGAAAACGGTCATGTAGTGCTCTCCGATACCGGCGACGCGCTGCTGGCGAATGAAGCAGTGAGAAGTGCATATTTAGGCGGGTAAATTATCGAATACCCGGCAGCCAGCTTCTGCCGGGTTCTTCGTCCGTATACAGACTTGTTTCAACTGACCGGGAGGATTAAAACCAGACCACTTATTTGCCACGGAAAGGTTCCCTCCCATGCATTATGCCGTTGTCGTCATGCTTGAACTGCTTTGCTGTATTCACGCTTATCGCTCCGGACAAGAGCGATACTGGATTTTTATTATCTTCTGTTTTCCGGTGATTGGCTGCGTGGCGTATTTCGTCATGGTTATGCTGCCTGAAACGGGCGCTGACCGTCACGGGCGTACTTTGCTGATGCGCCTGCAGGACAAAATCAGCCCGGAACGCCACCTGCACAAATTAACCGAAGAGCTGGCGATTGCCGAGACCAATCAAAACCATTATGCGTTAGCTAACGAACTGGCGCGCCTTGGGCGTTATCACGAAGCCGTTCCCCATTATCATCAGGCGTTAAGCGGGATATTCGTCCATGAAGCGGCAATGATGCTAAGCCTGGCGCAGGCGCAGTTTGCCATTCAGGAGTTCGCCGCCTGTCAGCAGACGCTGGAAGATGTGATACGTTATAACCCTGATTTTCAGTCGGCAGACGGACACTTGTTATTCGCCAGAACCTTAGCAGCCCAGGAGAAATACGCTGACGCAGAAAGCGAGTTTGAAGTATTGATTTCTTATTACCCCGGCCCTCAGGCACGTATTTTCTATGCGGAAATGCTGGCGAAAATGAGTCGGTTGCGTGAAGCCAACGAGCAGTATGTTGCTGTGGTTGATACGGCTAAACGCTCAAGACCTCATTATAGAAAACACCACCGGGAATGGATTAAGACTGCCAACGAACGGCTGAAGCAGAGTATTGTTCGATAGGCGCTGCGCCAGAGAGTCTCTGGCGCGTTAATTTTTGTGAACGTAGCATTATCCGTGCCCCATCTCCCATTTTCCCTCACCCGTACCGTCACCGCCTTGTCATCTTTCTGACACCTTACTATCTTACAAATGTAACAAAAAAGTTATTTTTCTGTAATTCGAGCATGTCATGTTACCCCGCGAGCATAAAACGCGTGAATTCGCGCATTCGGTACAACAAGAGAGATAAACGATGAAACCGTTACATTATACAGCTTCAGCACTGGCGCTCGGACTGGCGTTAATGGGGAATGCACAGGCAGTGACGACCATTCCGTTCTGGCATTCTATGGAAGGGGAACTGGGTAAAGAGGTGGATTCTCTGGCTCAACGTTTTAACGCCGAAAACCCGGATTACAAAATTGTACCGACCTATAAAGGCAACTACGAACAGAATTTAAGTGCGGGGATTGCCGCATTTCGTACCGGCAACGCTCCGGCTATTTTGCAGGTTTATGAAGTTGGCACCGCCACCATGATGGCGTCGAAAGCCATTAAACCGGTGTATGACGTGTTTAAAGAGGCGGGGATTCAATTCGATGAGTCGCAGTTTGTGCCGACGGTTTCAGGTTACTATTCCGACAGCAAAACCGGCCACTTACTCTCCCAGCCGTTCAACAGCTCGACTCCTGTTCTCTATTACAACAAAGATGCTTTCAAGAAAGCGGGATTAGACCCGGAACAGCCGCCGAAAACCTGGCAGGATCTGGCAGACTATGCCGCGAAACTGAAAGCCTCCGGTATGAAGTGCGGCTACGCCAGCGGCTGGCAGGGCTGGATCCAACTGGAAAACTTTAGCGCCTGGAACGGTCTGCCGTTTGCCAGCAAAAACAACGGCTTTGACGGCACGGACGCGGTGCTTGAGTTCAACAAGCCGGAGCAGGTGAAACACATCGCCATGCTCGAAGAGATGAACAAGAAGGGCGATTTCAGTTACGTAGGGCGTAAGGATGAATCTACCGAGAAGTTCTATAACGGTGATTGCGCGATGACGACCGCCTCTTCGGGTTCTCTTGCCAACATTCGCGAGTACGCCAAATTCAACTACGGCGTAGGCATGATGCCATACGACGCCGACGCGAAAGATGCGCCACAAAACGCCATTATCGGCGGAGCCAGCCTGTGGGTGATGCAGGGCAAAGATAAAGAAACTTACACCGGCGTGGCGAAGTTCCTCGACTTCCTCGCGAAGCCAGAAAACGCTGCCGAGTGGCATCAGAAAACCGGTTATCTGCCAATCACCAAAGCGGCGTATGACCTGACCCGTGAGCAGGGCTTTTACGAGAAAAACCCAGGGGCGGATACCGCGACGCGTCAGATGCTGAACAAGCCGCCGTTGCCGTTCACCAAAGGGCTGCGTCTGGGCAATATGCCGCAGATCCGCGTGATTGTGGATGAAGAGCTGGAAAGCGTGTGGACCGGTAAGAAGACGCCACAGCAGGCGCTGGATACCGCTGTTGAGCGTGGGAACCAGTTACTGCGCCGCTTTGAGCAGTCTACGAAGTCTTAATTCTCTTACCCTCACCCTAACCCTCTCCCAAAGGGAGAGGGGACCGATCGGCGTGGTATCCAGGTGCCGTGTCGGTTTGCAACTTCGCTCGGTGGGAAAGTATGCACCGCCTTTCTCCCTCGCCCCTCTGGGGAGAGGGCCGGGGTGAGGGGAACACAACACGAAGAGTTTAACTATGTCATCATCCCGTCCGGTGTTCCGCTCGCGCTGGCTGCCTTATTTGCTGGTCGCGCCGCAGCTTATCATCACCGTTATCTTTTTTATCTGGCCTGCGGGCGAAGCGTTGTGGTACTCGCTACAAAGCGTCGATCCGTTTGGCTTTTCCAGCCAGTTTGTCGGCCTGGATAACTTCGTCACGCTGTTTCATGACAGCTACTATCTCGACTCCTTCTGGACGACGATAAAATTCAGCACCTTTGTCACCGTCAGCGGTTTGCTGGTGTCGCTGTTCTTCGCGGCGCTGGTGGAGTACATCGTGCGCGGCAGCCGTTTCTATCAAACCTTAATGCTGCTGCCGTATGCCGTGGCTCCCGCCGTTGCCGCTGTATTGTGGATCTTCCTGTTTAACCCTGGTCGCGGGCTGATCACTCATTTTCTCGCTGAGTTCGGCTACGACTGGAACCATGCGCAAAACAGCGGTCAGGCAATGTTCCTGGTGGTGTTTGCCTCAGTATGGAAGCAAATCAGCTACAACTTTCTGTTCTTCTATGCCGCGCTGCAATCCATTCCCCGTTCGTTGATTGAAGCCGCAGCCATCGACGGCGCAGGTCCAATTCGCCGCTTCTTTAAGATTGCGTTGCCGCTTATCGCCCCGGTGAGCTTCTTCCTGCTGGTGGTGAACCTGGTGTACGCCTTCTTCGATACCTTCCCGGTGATCGACGCCGCCACGTCCGGCGGACCAGTACAGGCCACCACGACGCTGATTTATAAGATCTACCGCGAAGGCTTTACCGGACTGGATCTGGCTTCGTCTGCCGCGCAGTCGGTGGTGTTGATGTTCCTCGTCATCGTGCTGACGGTGGTGCAGTTCCGCTATGTTGAAAGCAAGGTGCGTTACCAATGATTGAGAACCGTCCGTGGCTGACAATATTCAGCCATACCATGCTGATCCTCGGGATCGCGGTGATCCTCTTCCCGCTGTACGTGGCGTTTGTCGCGGCGACGCTGGATAAACAAGAAGTCTATGCCGCGCCGATGACGCTAATCCCCGGCACGCATCTGCTGGAAAACATCCACAACATCTGGGTAAACGGGGTAGGCACGAATAGTGCGCCGTTCTGGCGGATGTTGCTTAACAGCTTCGTGATGGCGTTCAGCATTACGCTCGGCAAAATTACCGTCTCGATGCTCTCGGCATTTGCCATTGTCTGGTTTCGTTTTCCACTACGTAACCTCTTCTTCTGGATGATTTTTATCACCCTGATGCTGCCAGTTGAAGTGCGTATCTTCCCGACGGTAGCAGTCATCGCCAACCTGAACATGCTCGACAGCTACGCTGGCTTAACGCTGCCATTAATGGCCTCGGCGACCGCTACCTTCCTGTTCCGCCAGTTCTTTATGACGCTGCCGGATGAGCTGGTGGAAGCCGCACGGATCGACGGCGCGTCGCCGATGCGCTTCTTCTGCGACATCGTTTTTCCGCTGTCGAAAACCAATCTGGCGGCGCTGTTTGTGATCACTTTTATTTACGGCTGGAACCAGTATTTGTGGCCGTTGTTGATTATTACCGATGTTGATCTCGGCACCACCGTGGCAGGAATCAAAGGGATGATCGCTACAGGCGAAGGCACCACGGAATGGAATTCGGTGATGGCGGCGATGTTGTTAACGCTTATCCCTCCGGTGGTGATTGTTTTAGTGATGCAGCGTGCCTTCGTGCGCGGCCTGGTCGATAGTGAGAAATAAGATGGCAGGACTGAAATTACAGGCAGTAACCAAAAGCTGGGATGGCAAAACCCAGGTCATTAAACCGCTGACCCTTGATGTGGCGGATGGCGAATTTATCGTGATGGTCGGGCCGTCTGGCTGCGGGAAATCCACGCTGCTGCGCATGGTTGCCGGGCTGGAGCGGGTCACCGAAGGCGATATCTGGATTAACGACCAACGCGTGACCGAAATGGAGCCGAAAGATCGCGGGATTGCGATGGTGTTCCAGAACTACGCGCTTTATCCGCATATGAGTGTCGAAGAAAACATGGCGTGGGGGCTGAAAATTCGCGGTATGGGCAAGCAGCAAATTGCCGAACGTGTTAAAGAAGCGGCGCGCATTCTGGAGCTGGATGGCCTGCTCAAGCGCCGTCCGCGTGAGCTTTCTGGCGGTCAGCGTCAGCGTGTAGCTATGGGCCGTGCGATTGTGCGCGATCCGGCGGTGTTCCTGTTTGATGAGCCGCTCTCTAACCTCGATGCCAAGCTGCGCGTGCAGATGCGCCTTGAGCTGCAACAACTGCACCGTCGCCTGAAAACGACTTCACTCTACGTTACTCACGATCAGGTTGAGGCGATGACGCTCGCTCAGCGGGTAATGGTGATGAACGGCGGCGTTGCCGAACAGATTGGCACGCCAGTTGAAGTCTACGAAAAGCCCGCCACTCTGTTTGTGGCGAGTTTTATCGGCAGTCCGGCGATGAACCTGCTGACAGGCCGCGTGAATAACGAAGGCACGCATTTCGAACTGGATGGCGGTATCGCGCTACCGCTAAACGGTGGCTACCGTCAGTATGCCGGGCGTAAAATGACTCTTGGCATTCGCCCGGAACATATTGCGTTAAGTTCGCAGGCAGAAGGCGGCATACCGCTGGTGATGGACACGCTGGAGATCCTCGGCGCAGATAACCTGGCGCACGGACGCTGGGGCGAACAGAAGCTGGTGGTGCGACTGGCGCATCAGGAGCGCCCGACGACAGGCAGCACGCTGTGGCTGCATCTGCCGGAAAATCAGCTGCATCTTTTTGATGGTGAAACAGGACAACGAGTATGAGTAACTGGCCTTATCCCCGCATTGTCGCCCACCGTGGCGGCGGTAAGCTGGCCCCGGAAAACACCCTGGCGGCAATCGACGTTGGGGCAAAATACGGTCATAAGATGATCGAATTTGATGCGAAGTTATCGAAAGATGGTGAGATCTTCCTGCTGCATGACGATAATCTCGAACGCACCAGCAACGGCTGGGGCGTCGCGGGCGAACTGAACTGGCAGGATTTACTGCGCGTGGATGCGGGCAGTTGGTACAGCAAAGCGTTTAAAGGTGAGCCGCTGCCGTTGCTTTCGCAGGTGGCGGAACGCTGCCGTGAACATGGGATGATGGCAAATATTGAAATCAAACCCACCACTGGCACTGGTCCATTAACGGGTAAAATGGTATCGCTGGCGGCGAGCGAACTGTGGGCTGGTATGACGCCGCCGCTGCTGTCATCGTTTGAGATTGATGCTTTAGAAGCCGCGCACCAGGCTGCACCGGAACTGCCGCGCGGTTTGTTGCTGGATGAGTGGCGCGACGACTGGCGCGAACTGACCACGCGGCTGGGCTGCGTCTCTATTCATCTCAATCATAAGTTGCTCGATAAAGCGCGAGTGATGCAGTTGAAAGACGCTGGATTACGGATTCTGGTTTATACCGTCAACAAACCCCAGCGCGCGGCAGAGTTGCTGCGCTGGGGCGTGGATTGCATCTGTACCGATGCGATTGATGTGATTGGCCCGAACTTTACGGCCCAATAGTTTTCAACGGAATATCAGGCTGCGGCGTGCTGGGCGGATTCAGCATGTCGCCGTTTCTTCTCTCTGGCAACATATGCTGCTGATTCAACGAACTATCCGGATTACGGTTGCTGTTTAACATCCCGCCGTTGGTGTTGGGCAGCATTTGCTGCCGGGCGGGATTTAGCTCCCCCGGCTGTGACTGCAATACCCGCTGCGAGTTGCTATTAAGCTGATTTTCTAAATGCTGCTGTTGCAACTGTGTTTGCGTTTTCAGTTGCTGATTCAGCATCCCTTTTTGCTGGATTTGCTGCGTTTGCATTTGAGTTTGCATTCGCTGCTGGCTGGGGATCTGATACCCCGGCTGGTTAGGGTTGTTCAGAGTATTAATGGGCTGTGCAAAGCCGACAAAAGGCAGGAGTGCCGTCAAAAGCAGAAGTCGTTTCATCGCGTATCCTCCTCTGAAGATATTCTTTAAGTTTACTCCTTTCCTGCAATCATCAGGATTAATTCAGAGTTATATACCAGGCTTAGCTGGGGTTGCCCCTTAATCTCTGGAGTATAACGATGATAAAACCGACGTTTTTACGCCGGGTGGCTATTGCTGCTCTGCTCACAGGAAGTTGTTTTAGTGCTGTCGCCGCGCCACCTGCGCCGCCGCCAGTCTCGTATGGCGTGGAGGAGGATGTCTTCCATCCGGTACGCGCGAAGCAGGGGATGGTAGCATCTGTGGACGCCACTGCCACTCAGGTGGGGGTAGATATCCTTAAGCAGGGCGGGAATGCCGTTGATGCTGCCGTGGCAGTGGGCTACGCGCTGGCGGTAACGCATCCGCAGGCAGGGAATCTGGGCGGCGGCGGTTTTATGCTGATCCGCACTAAAGATGGCAATACCACCGCCATCGATTTCCGCGAAATGGCACCCGCCAAAGCGACCCGCGATATGTTCCTTGATGATCAGGGCAACCCGGACAGCAAAAAATCTCTCACTTCGCATCTTGCTTCTGGCACACCCGGTACGGTAGCGGGCTTCTCGTTGGCGCTGGAGAAATACGGCACCATGCCGCTGAACAAAGTTGTGCAGCCTGCGTTTAAACTGGCACGCGATGGTTTTATCGTTAACGATGCGCTGGCAGACGATCTCAAAACCTACGGCAGTGAAGTGCTACCAAATCACGAAAACAGCAAAGCTATCTTCTGGAAAGAGGGCGAACCGCTGAAAAAGGGCGACAAGCTGGTACAGACGAATCTGGCAAAGAGCCTGGAGATGATTGCCGAAAACGGCCCGGATGAATTCTACAAAGGCACGATAGCGGAACAGATCGCCCAGGAGATGCAGAAAAACGGTGGCTTGATCACTAAAGAAGATTTAGCGGCGTATAAAGCGGTCGAACGTACACCAATAAGTGGCGATTATCGCGGGTATCAGGTTTACTCCATGCCACCGCCATCTTCCGGCGGGATTCATATCGTGCAGATCCTCAATATTCTGGAAAACTTCGATATGCAGAAATACGGCTTTGGCAGCGCCGATGCGATGCAAATCATGGCAGAAGCGGAGAAATACGCCTACGCCGACCGCTCGGAATATCTTGGCGACCCGGATTTTGTCAAAGTACCGTGGCAGGCGCTGACCAATAAAGCCTATGCCAAATCTATTGCCGATCAAATCGATATCAATAAAGCGAAGCCATCCAGCGAAATTCGTCCTGGCAAGCTTGCGCCTTATGAGAGTAATCAAACTACCCATTACTCAGTGGTGGATAAAGACGGTAACGCCGTGGCGGTGACCTATACGCTGAACACCACCTTCGGTACGGGCATTGTCGCGGGCGAGAGCGGTATTTTGCTTAATAATCAGATGGATGATTTCTCCGCCAAACCAGGCGTACCGAACGTTTACGGGCTGGTGGGCGGCGATGCTAACGCTGTCGGGCCGAATAAACGTCCGCTGTCATCGATGTCACCAACCATTGTGGTGAAAGACGGAAAAACCTGGCTGGTGACCGGTAGCCCTGGCGGAAGCCGAATTATCACCACTGTGCTGCAAATGGTGGTGAACAGCATCGATTATGGCATGAATGTCGCCGAAGCGACCAATGCGCCGCGTTTCCACCATCAGTGGTTGCCGGACGAGCTGCGTGTCGAGAAAGGATTTAGTCCGGATACGCTCAAGCTGCTGGAAGCAAAAGGTCAGAAAGTGGCGCTGAAAGAGGCGATGGGCAGTACACAAAGCATTATGGTTGGGCCTGACGGTGAGTTGTACGGTGCATCCGACCCGCGCTCGGTGGATGATTTAACGGCGGGGTACTAAGGTTAGCGGCCCTCTTCGTGGGAAGAGGGCCGTATTGTCAGGGCAAGCCGAAGGTAGCTTTTTTTATTTCATAATCCTGTAGATATTCTTCCAGCGGCTTTGCCGTTCCCAGCGAATGAATTTCACCACTGTCTTTATCAATAATAAAAGGTGCGTTACCAGCTAAGCGCGCGGCCTCATCACCAGTTTCGAGAAATTCTCGTGCTTCGAAACAGAAATACCAGCCCTGGCTAAAGCGTCCATGTAGAGTAATGACGACGGCGAGATCTGCATCATCAAGGTAATGGTTCGCTTTCGCGAATGCTTCCTGATAATTAATCATAATGATTCTGGATTTTCCGATGGGGCAGTTAGGTCATGCTTTTTTTCAAGCGCAACATATCCAACAAAGCCTTAATAAAATATTGTAATTTACAATAAGTTAATGATGTTCATTTCACACGCGCCATATAATACGCATCGACATATTCACCGTTTCGTAATGCGTACTTCTTGCCAGTCCCTTCAATCTCAAAGCCGAATTTTTTATAGACCTTAATTGCTGGCGCGTTATCAACGAACACCGTTAGTTCAATACGATCTACCCGCAACCAGTTGTCGCACATTGCAATCATCTCTCGCATCAGGGCGCTGGCGACGCCGCGGTTCTTCCAGCGGGAGTCGACACAGATACCAAAGTCGGCAACATGACTGCGGCGTGGGCGTTGTTGCACGTCAATAGTGAGATGACCCACAACGTCTCCATCAATACAGGCGACGAGTTGCTTGATGCCGGGACGATCGGCGAGTCGCTCCTGCCACATATGATCGGAAGGATGAGGCACCTGTAGTGTGTTGCAATACACCTCCGGCTGGGCGTGAATCTGCCTGATGGCCTCGTAATCCCGTGTTTCTGCATGGCGTATTACTATCTCACTCATTCCTTTGTCCTCTTTGGGGTAAATGTCCCTTTCAACATCATTGACTTTCAAATGCGAGTCAAATGCATTTTTTTGCAAAAAGTGTTGGACAAGTGCGAATGAGAATGATTATTATTGTCTCGCGATCAGGAAGACCCTCGCGGAGAACCTGAAAGCACGACATTGCTCACATTGCTTCCAGTATTACTTAGCCAGCCGGGTGCTGGCTTTTTTTTTGACCTTTCGTTCTCAATTTATCCACGGGAAGTGCTTGTGTTTGTTATGCGCACTCCTGTAGGAACCGCGTCCGCTTTGCGCTAAGGTGGTAGATAACCACCTTAAAAAGGACGAAATCATGGTCATCAACTGCGCCTTTATTGGCTTCGGCAAAAGCACCACCCGTTACCATCTGCCGTATGTACTTAACCGCAAGGATAGCTGGCATGTCGCGCATATTTTTCGCCGCCATGCGAAGCCGGAAGAACAGGCTCCCATTTATTCCCATATTCATTTCACCAGCGATCTCGACGAAGTGCTAAACGATCCCGACGTTAAGTTGATTGTCGTCTGCACTCATGCGGACAGCCACTTCGAGTACGCGAAACGCGCGCTGGAAGCCGGGAAAAATGTGCTGGTCGAAAAACCGTTCACCCCGACACTTGCGCAGGCGAAAGAGCTGTTTGCGCTGGCGAAAAGCAAAGGGCTGACCGTTACGCCGTATCAGAATCGTCGCTTTGACTCCTGTTTTCTGATGGCGAAAAAAGCGATTGAAAGCGGCAAGCTGGGAGAGATTGTCGAAGTGGAAAGCCATTTTGACTATTACCGCCCGGTGGCAGAAACCAAACCTGGACTGCCGCAGGATGGCGCGTTCTATGGCCTTGGTGTGCATACCCTCGACCAGATAATCTCGCTGTTCGGTCGCCCGGATCACGTCGCTTATGACATCCGCAGCCTGCGTAATAAAGCCAATCCTGACGACACCTTCGAAGCGCAGCTGTTTTATGGCGATCTAAAAGCCATCGTCAAAACCAGCCATCTGGTGAAAATCGATTATCCGAAATTTATCGTTCACGGGAAGAAAGGTTCGTTTATTAAATATGGTATCGACCAGCAGGAAACCAGCCTGAAGGCTAATATTATGCCGGGCGAGCCGGGATTCGCAGCGGATGATTCGGTCGGTGTGCTGGAGTATGTCAATGACGAGGGCGTTACGGTCAGAGAAGAGATGAAGCCGGAGATGGGCGATTACGGACGCGTTTATGATGCGTTGTACCAAACCATCACCAACGGTGCACCAAATTACGTCAAGGAATCTGAAGTTCTTACCAATCTGGAAATCCTTGAACGCGGTTTTGAGCAAGCCTCTCCCTCCACAGTGACTCTTGCGAAGTAAGTTTGATGACCTCTCGAATAGTTCAATTTTTTTGAACAGAGGGGTCAATTTTCACCCTCTATCATCCCAGGCGGATCGGGTCCACACTAAGCCCATCGAAATCATTCAGGGGGCGAATACAAATGATCTACTTACGCAAAGCAAATGAACGTGGTCATGCAAATCATGGCTGGCTGGACTCCTGGCATACTTTCTCTTTTGCCAACTATTACGACCCGAACTTTATGGGCTTTTCCGCGCTGCGCGTGATTAACGACGACGTGATTGAAGCAGGGCAGGGCTTCGGCACTCACCCGCATAAAGATATGGAAATTTTGACCTACGTGCTGGAAGGTACTGTTGAGCACCAGGACAGCATGGGCAATAAAGAGCAGGTTCCGGCGGGCGAGTTCCAGATTATGAGTGCGGGTACGGGTATTCGTCACTCAGAGTACAACCCAAGCAGTACCGAGCGTCTGCATCTGTATCAGATCTGGATCATGCCAGAAGAAAACGGCATTACGCCACGTTATGAACAACGTCGCTTCGATGCCGTACAGGGTAAACAGCTGGTGCTTTCGCCTAATGCGCGAGATGGTTCGTTGAAAGTGCATCAGGATATGGAGCTGTACCGTTGGGCGCTGGTGAAAGATGAGCAGTCGGTGCATCAGATTGCCGCTGAACGCCGCGTCTGGATCCAGGTGGTGAAAGGCAATGTCACCATTAACGGCGTGAAAGCCTCGACCAGCGATGGTCTGGCAATCTGGGATGAGCAGGCAATCTCCATCCATGCGGATAGCGACAGCGAAGTGTTACTGTTCGATCTGCCGCCGGTTTAAAGCTCAACGGCATTTTTGAAGCCTGCCTTTTTGCGGGCTTCATCGCTCGCCCCGGTCGCGTGCTGATGTACGCGACCGGGGTTTTGTCGCGTCTTTAGCACAATGCGATGCAATTGATTTAGTGTATATCTAATTATTGTAAACAAGCACTGTTTTCTCCGGGAAGGTTCTGATGCGTCCGTGTTAAACTAAGAGAATCTATCTCTTTTGTACCTTCAGGACGATGAAAAAGAAAAGACCCGTACTTCAGGATGTGGCTGACCGTGTTGGCGTGACCAAAATGACGGTCAGCCGTTTTTTACGCAACCCGGAGCAGGTTTCCGTCGCTCTACGTGGCAAGATTGCCGCCGCTCTTGATGAACTGGGTTATATTCCCAATCGCGCGCCCGATATCCTCTCTAACGCCACCAGCCGGGCGATTGGCGTCCTGTTACCTTCACTCACCAACCAGGTTTTCGCTGAAGTATTACGCGGTATCGAAAGCGTCACCGACGCACACGGTTATCAGACGATGCTGGCGCACTACGGTTATAAACCGGAAATGGAGCAAGAACGCCTCGAATCAATGCTTTCCTGGAATATCGACGGACTTATTCTCACCGAACGTACCCACACGCCCCGCACCTTAAAGATGATTGAAGTAGCGGGTATTCCGGTGGTGGAGCTGATGGACAGTAAGTCGCCGTGTCTCGATATCGCCGTCGGTTTTGATAACTTTGAAGCGGCACGCCAGATGACCACCGCCATTATTGCTCGCGGGCATCGTCACATTGCCTATCTCGGCGCACGCCTCGACGAACGTACTATCATCAAACAGAAGGGATATGAGCAGGCGATGCTGGATGCAGGCCTGGTGCCGTATAGCGTGATGGTCGAGCAATCTTCTTCTTACTCTTCCGGTATTGAACTGATTCGCCAGGCGCGGCGGGAATATCCGCAGCTGGATGGCGTATTTTGTACTAATGATGACCTGGCGGTCGGCGCGGCGTTTGAATGTCAGCGTCTGGGGCTGAAAGTTCCTGACGATATGGCGATTGCCGGTTTCCACGGTCATGACATTGGTCAGGTGATGGAGCCACGGCTGGCGAGCGTGCTGACGCCGCGTGAGCGGATGGGCAGCATTGGCGCTGAGCGCCTGCTGGCGCGTATTCGTGGCGAATCTGTGACACCGAAAATGTTAGATTTAGGTTTCACCTTGTCACCGGGCGGATCTATTTAAGCTCACAAATTTGAAGTAGCTCACACTTATACACTTAAGGCACGGATGGATATTGCTTCTGTTTTTGTCCGGCTGGACAATGTTACCGATAACAGTTACCCGTAACATTTTCTGATTCTTGTATTGTGGGGGCACCACTTTGAGCACGACTAACCATGATCACCACATTTACGTCTTGATGGGCGTATCGGGCAGCGGCAAATCTGCAGTCGCCAGTGAAGTGGCGCATCAACTTCATGCCGCGTTTCTTGATGGCGATTTCCTCCATCCGCGCTGCAATATCGAAAAAATGGCGTCTGGCGAACCGCTGAACGACGACGATCGCAAACCATGGTTACAGGCGCTTAACGACGCCGCGTTTGCCATGCAGCGCACCAATAAAGTGTCGCTGATCGTCTGTTCTGCACTGAAAAAGCACTATCGCGACCTGCTGCGTGAAGGTAATCCGAATCTCTCTTTCATCTACCTGAAAGGCGATTTTGATGTAATTGAAAGCCGTCTGAAAGCGCGCAAAGGCCATTTCTTTAAAACCCAAATGCTGGTGACGCAGTTTGAAACGCTGCAGGAGCCGGGTGCGGACGAAACCGATGTACTGGTGGTGGATATCGATCAACCGCTGGAAGGTGTTGTGGCAAGCACCATTGAGGTTATTAATAAAGGCAAATAAGTAGTGACTACATTAACGCTTGTTTTAACAGCAGTAGGGTCTGTTTTACTGCTGCTGTTTTTAGTCATGAAGGCGCGTATGCACGCTTTCCTGGCTTTGATGGTGGTGTCTATGGGGGCTGGCCTTTTTTCTGGTATGCCGCTCGATAAAATCGCAGCGACGATGGAAAAAGGGATGGGAGGCACCCTCGGCTTCCTGGCGGTAGTTGTCGCCCTGGGAGCCATGTTTGGCAAGATCTTACATGAAACCGGCGCAGTCGATCAGATTGCCGTCAAAATGCTCAAATCCTTCGGTCACAGTCGTGCGCATTATGCCATTGGCCTTGCGGGTCTGGTCTGTGCGCTACCGCTGTTCTTTGAAGTGGCGATTGTTCTGCTGATTAGCGTTGCTTTCTCAATGGCGCGCCACACCGGTACGAACCTGGTGAAACTGGTAATCCCATTATTCGCAGGCGTGGCGGCAGCGGCGGCGTTCCTGGTGCCGGGGCCTGCGCCAATGCTATTGGCATCGCAGATGAACGCTGACTTTGGCTGGATGATCCTGATTGGCCTGTGTGCGGCAATCCCGGGAATGATTATTGCCGGGCCGCTGTGGGGTAATTTCATCAGCCGCTACGTGGAGCTGCATATTCCTGACGATATCAGCGAACCGCATCTCGGCGAAGGCAAAATGCCGTCCTTCGGATTCAGCCTGTCGCTGATCCTGCTGCCGCTGGTGCTGGTGGGGCTGAAAACCATTGCCGCGCGTTTTGTGCCGGAAGGCTCTACCGCTTACGAATGGTTCGAGTTTATCGGTCATCCGTTTACCGCAATTCTGGTCGCTTGCCTGGTAGCAATTTACGGCCTGGCGATGCGTCAGGGTATGCCGAAAGACAAAGTGATGGAGATTTGCGGTCACGCGCTGCAACCGGCGGGGATTATTCTGCTGGTGATTGGTGCAGGCGGCGTGTTCAAACAGGTGCTGGTTGACTCTGGCGTAGGTCCGGCGCTGGGCGAAGCGTTAACTGGCATGGGCCTGCCGATTGCCATCACCTGCTTCGTGCTGGCAGCTGCAGTGCGCATCATTCAGGGTTCTGCCACCGTTGCCTGTTTAACGGCGGTGGGACTAGTGATGCCGGTTATTGAACAACTGAACTACTCCGGTGCGCAAATGGCGGCGCTGTCGATTTGTATCGCCGGTGGTTCGATTGTTGTCAGCCACGTTAACGACGCCGGTTTCTGGTTGTTCGGTAAATTTACCGGCGCGACTGAAGCCGAAACGCTGAAAACCTGGACCATGATGGAAACCATCCTCGGTACTGTCGGTGCCATCGTTGGGATGATTGCGTTCCAGCTGTTGAGTTAATTACTGCGACAAATTACTGCGAGCTAGCTCGCAGTAATTCATTTCTCTTATCTCCTCTCTTCATCTTTTTGATCTCTCTCGCAAATTTACCTGCTAATAATCCGTTCTAATCACTGCCTAAAGATCGCAGGAGATAAAGATGGAAAAGCACGGAGCTGAATTGCTTTTACAGCGGATGTTAGGAAATACCACCGCTACTTTCAGGGAAGGGCAATGGGAAGCCATAGACGCGGTGGTGAACCAACGGCGAAAACTGCTGGTTGTCCAACGCACTGGCTGGGGGAAAAGTGCCGTGTACTTCATCGCCAGTAAAATCTTCCGCGATCGCGGCGCTGGCCCGACAATTATCATCTCTCCTTTGCTTGCCCTGATGCGTAACCAGGTTGCCGCCGCTGAACGGTTAGGTATTACGGCTGAAACGTTGAATTCTACAAACAGGGAAGAATGGCAGCGCATTAGCGATAAGTTGCTGCAAGGTGCGGTCGATTGCTTACTGGTTTCCCCGGAACGTTTGGCAAACCAGGACTTTATCGAAACGGTTTTATATCCTATAGCCGATCGTATTGGTTTGCTTGTGGTCGACGAGGCGCACTGCATCTCTGATTGGGGCCACGATTTTCGCCCGGATTACCGACGTATATTGGATATTTTGCGCCAACTGCCTGCGAATACCCCTGTTCTGGGTACAACCGCGACAGCGAATAACCGTGTCGTTGAGGATATCCGTCAGCAATTGGGTGACATTGTGATTCAGCGTGGAACGCTGGCTCGCGAAAGTTTGGCGCTTGATGCCTTAGTCTTAGGTGAACAGTCATCCCGTCTGGCATGGTTAGCAACGGTTATCCCTCAGTTTTCCAAATCGGGAATTGTTTATACCCTCACTACTCGCGATGCCGAACTTGTCGCCGAGTGGTTAAGGAAAAATGGTATCAGTGCATTTGCTTACTACAGCGGCGTGACTTGTGAAGGCGCGGAAGATTCTAATACTGCCAGGGAATATCTGGAGCAGGCGTTGCTGGCAAATAAAATTAAAGTTCTGGTCGCGACGACGGCGCTGGGAATGGGCTTTGACAAACCGGATTTGGGGTTTGTTATTCATTACCAGATGCCGGGGTCTATTGTCGGTTACTATCAACAGGTGGGGCGTGCCGGGCGTGCTATAGATTCCGCAGTTGGCATATTGCTTTGTGGTGGTGAAGACCTCGCTATTCATAAATTCTTCCGTGAAAGCGCCTTTCCTGCGGAGGCGCAAATTCATGAAATACTCAACGTACTTAGCGTGAATGACGGTCTTACCTTACGAGGCATTGAACAACGGACGAATCTCCGTTATGGGCAAATAGAAAAAGCACTGAAATTATTGGTAGCTGAAAATCCATCGCCTGTGGTGTATACCGAGAAATTATGGCGCAGAACAATTGTCAGTTTTTCTCCTGACCATGAACGAATTAACCATTTGATGAATCAGAGAAAAAGTGAGCTGGCAGACGTTGAAAGCTATATCACGACCAAGGAGTGCAAAATGCAATTTCTGCGCCGCGCACTCGATGAGCCAAGTGCCGAACGTTGTGGTAAATGTAGCAGTTGTCTTCAGCATCCGTTGTTGTCGCCCGACATTGATAGCGGCTTACTCCATGCGGCAAACTTATTTATTAAACACGCTGACCTGCCATTAAATCTCAATAAGCAGGTGGCAGCTGGGGCTTTTACGCAATACGGATTTAAAGGGAACTTGCCTGCGGGTTTACAAGGATCTACGGGGCGAATCCTTTCTCGTTGGGGAGATTCTGGGTGGGGAAAGCAGGTAGCACAGGAGAAAAAAACGGGGCGCTTCAGTGATGAGCTGGTGGAGGCATGTGCGGAAATGGTTCGCCAACGCTGGAATCCGCATCCTGAACCAACCTGGGTATGCTGCGTTCCTTCATTAAGGCACCTCGACCTGGTTCCTGATTTTGCCCGGCGACTGGCGGCGAAACTTGGCTTACCTTTTATTGATGCCATTGAAAAAGTCGTGGACAATCCACCGCAGAAAATGCAGCAAAACCGTTTTCACCAGTGTCAAAATCTCGACGGGGCGTTTGTGATTACCCCTCCTTTGATGCCAGGTCCGGCGTTGCTGGTTGACGATATCGTGGATTCTGCATGGACGCTGACAGTTCTGACAGCACTGTTACGCCAGGCAGGTTGCCCGACGGTTTATCCTCTTGCCCTTGCTTCTACCTCGGTAAAAAATTGATGAATCTTTCAGCCAATGCACAAGCAACTCTCCTGCTAACCAGCGATTTTTCTCGCGCGGCGGCGAGTGAGTATAAACCTCTTAGTAATAGTGAATGGGGGAAGTTTGCATTATGGCTGAAGCACCAACGTATCAGTCCCGCCGATCTTCTGGTGCCGCAACCGCAAGAGAAACTTACAGGCTGGAGCGATCCGCGTATTTCTCAGGAGCGTATTCTTGGCTTGCTGGCGCGTGGTCATAGTCTGGCGTTGGCGGTAGATAAGTGGCAACGCGCCGGTTTATGGATCTTAACCCGCGGAGATGCCGATTATCCCGTTCGCTTGAAAAACCGATTGCGAACGGATGCACCTCCCGTTTTATTTGGCTGCGGGAATAAAGCATTACTGCAAGCGGAAGGTATGGCGATTGTTGGCTCGCGAGATGCTCCGACTGACGATTTGCGCTATACCCAACAACTGGCAGCGAAACTGGCCCAACAGGGGATTTGCGTTATCTCTGGTGGTGCGCGAGGTATTGATGAATGTGCAATGGCGTCGGCACTGGAGGCCGGGGGAACTGCCGTTGGCGTATTAGCTGATAGCTTGTTAAAAACGAGCACGTTAGTGAAATGGCGTGAAGGGCTTATAGCAGGCAACCTGGTGTTGATTTCGCCGTTTTACCCAGAGGTTAGTTTCACTGTCGGCAATGCGATGGCGCGGAATAAATATATTTATTGCCTTGCTGAAAGCGCAATGGTTGTACGTGCGGGAATGACCGGTGGAACGATAACCGGGGCGATGGAAGCATTAAAACATCAGTGGCTGCCTGTGCAGGTTAAACCAAATCAGGATATGCAATCAGCCAATTCACGATTAGTAGAAAATGGGGCGTCATGGAGTACTGAACAGGCTGAGAATGTGACGTTCAGACTGCCAGACGTTACTGGGCTGATTTATGACAAAGCACTCCGTAACGCTCAACCAGAACTGTTTTCGCTGCATGAAGATGACACAAATTACGCAGTAATGCTCGCGCATACGCCTGTCGATTTTTATCAACTCTTTGTGGCAGAACTGGCGATCCTTGCAAAGGAATCGATAAGTATTGAAAGGCTGGCGTCTTGTACTGGTTTAACCATCGAACAAATTCGTGTGTGGCTGAACCGCGCAGAAGAAGAGGGAAGGGTTATTCGATTGGGCGAAGTTCATTATCAGTTCAGGTAATAAAACAGGTGCCGCGTCTGGTTGTGTGCAGCACCTGTTTGAACCTTATCCCTTCATCCACATTCGAATACCGTCGAGGAACATCTGGGTTGCCATCATCACCAGAATCAATCCCATCAGGCGTTCAAGTGCATTCACCCCTTTCTCGCCCAGCAGACGTAAAAATAGCGAAGACTGTAGCAGGATGACAAAGGTGCCACCCCAGGCCAGCAGCAGAGCAATTACCAGATGTCCCATCTGATTCGGGTACTGATGAGACAACAACATCAGCGTGGCGAGAATAGTCGGCCCGGCGACTAACGGAATTGCCAACGGCACGATAAACGGCTCTTCACCTGCCGGAAGCCCGCTGCTATTTCCTGAAGCACTGGGGAAAATCATCTTAATGGCGATCAGAAACAGAATGATGCCGCCAGAAATGGAGACGGTTTCTGCCCGCAGGCTAAGAAATGCCAGAATTTTCTCACCCGCAAACAGGAACACCAGCATCACCAGGAGAGCAATAAGCAACTCTCGCACCATGATTGCCCGCCGTCTTTTCGGTTCAGTATGTTTCAGTACGGACATGAAAATAGGTAGGTTTCCGAGCGGATCCATAATCAGGATCAATAAAACTGCTGCAGAAATGATTTCATTCATAACTCAAATTCCCTGATAATTGCCGCGGACTTTCTGCGTGCTAACAAAGCAGGTGATCTGGAGGCGCTAAAGGCCCTCGATATCATTGTGACCTGTCAGGGCGGCGATTATACCAACGAAATCTATCCAAAGCTTCGTGAAAGCGGATGGCAAGGTTACTGGATTGACGCAGCATCATCTCTGCGCATGAAAGATGACGCCATCATCATTCTTGACCCCGTCAATCAGGACGTTATTACCGACGGATTAAATAATGGCATCAGGACTTTTGTTGGCGGTAACTGTACCGTAAGCCTGATGTTGATGTCGTTGGGTGGTTTATTCGCCAATGATCTTGTTGATTGGGTGTCCGTTGCAACCTACCAGGCCGCTTCCGGCGGTGGTGCGCGACATATGCGTGAGTTATTAACCCAGATGGGCCATCTGTATGGCCATGTGGCAGATGAACTCGCGACCCCGTCCTCTGCTATTCTCGATATCGAACGCAAAGTCACAACCTTAACCCGTAGCGGTGAGCTGCCGGTGGATAACTTTGGCGTGCCGCTGGCGGGTAGCCTGATTCCGTGGATCGACAAACAGCTCGATAACGGTCAGAGCCGCGAAGAGTGGAAAGGGCAGGCGGAAACCAACAAGATCCTCAACACATCTTCCGTAATTCCGGTAGATGGTTTATGTGTGCGTGTCGGGGCATTGCGCTGCCACAGCCAGGCATTCACTATTAAATTGAAAAAAGATGTGTCTATTCCGACCGTGGAAGAACTGCTGGCTGCGCACAATCCGTGGGCGAAAGTCGTTCCGAACGATCGGGAAATCACTATGCGTGAGCTAACCCCAGCTGCCGTTACCGGCACGCTGACCACGCCGGTAGGCCGTCTGCGTAAGCTGAATATGGGGCCGGAGTTCCTGTCAGCCTTTACCGTGGGCGACCAGCTGCTGTGGGGGGCCGCGGAGCCGCTGCGTCGGATGCTTCGTCAACTGGCGTAATCTTTATTCATTAAATCTGGGGCGCGATGCTGCCCCTGTTAGTGCGTAATACAGGAGTAAGCGCAGATGTTTCATGATTTACCGGGAGTTAAATAGAGCATTGGCTATTCTTTAAGGGTGGCGGAATACAAGAGTATTTACAGCCTTACCTGAAGTGAGGACGACGCAGAGAGGATGCACAGAGTGCTGCGCCGTTCAGGTCAAAAAAATGTCACAACCAGAAGTCAAAAATTCAGTTGGATGGGGTGACACAATAAAACAGGAAGACAAGCATGTCCGATCGTATCGATAGAGACGTGATTAACGCGCTAATTGCAGGCCATTTTGCGGATCCTTTTTCTGTACTGGGAATGCATAAAACCACCGCGGGACTGGAAGTCCGTGCCCTTTTACCCGACGCTACCGATGTGTGGGTGATTGAACCGAAAACCGGGCGCAAACTCGCAAAACTGGAGTGTCTCGACTCACGTGGATTCTTTAGCGGCGTCATTCCGCGGCGTAAGAATTTTTTCCGCTATCAGTTGGCTGTTGTCTGGCATGGTCAGCAAAACCTGATTGATGATCCTTACCGTTTTGGTCCGCTAATCCAGGAAATGGATGCCTGGCTATTATCTGAAGGTACGCATCTGCGCCCATATGAAACCTTAGGCGCGCATGCAGATACTATGGATGGCGTCACAGGTACGCGTTTTTCTGTCTGGGCTCCAAACGCCCGTCGGGTCTCGGTGGTTGGGCAATTCAACTACTGGGACGGTCGCCGTCATCCGATGCGCCTGCGTAAAGAGAGCGGCATCTGGGAACTGTTTATCCCTGGGGCGCATAACGGTCAGCTCTATAAATACGAGATGATTGATGCCAATGGCAACTTGCGTCTGAAGTCCGACCCTTATGCCTTCGAAGCGCAAATGCGCCCGGAAACCGCGTCTCTTATTTGCGGGCTGCCGGAAAAGGTAGTGCAGACTGAAGAGCGCAAAAAGGCGAATCAGTTTGATGCGCCAATCTCTATTTATGAAGTTCACCTGGGCTCCTGGCGTCGCCACACCGACAACAATTTCTGGTTGAGCTACCGCGAGCTGGCCGATCAACTGGTGCCTTATGCTAAATGGATGGGCTTTACCCACCTCGAACTGCTGCCCATTAACGAGCATCCGTTCGATGGCAGTTGGGGTTATCAGCCAACCGGCCTGTATGCACCGACCCGCCGTTTTGGTACCCGCGACGACTTCCGTTATTTCATTGATGCCGCACACGCAGCTGGTCTGAACGTGATTCTCGACTGGGTACCAGGCCACTTCCCGACCGATGACTTTGCGCTTGCCGAATTTGATGGCACGAACTTGTATGAACACAGCGATCCGCGCGAAGGCTATCATCAGGACTGGAATACGCTGATCTACAACTATGGTCGCCGTGAAGTCAGTAACTTCCTTGTCGGTAATGCACTTTACTGGATCGAACGTTTTGGTATTGATGCGCTGCGCGTCGATGCTGTGGCATCAATGATTTATCGCGACTACAGCCGTAAAGAGGGGGAGTGGATCCCGAACGAATTTGGCGGGCGCGAGAATCTTGAAGCGATTGAATTCTTGCGTAATACCAACCGTATTCTTGGTGAGCAGGTTTCCGGTGCGGTGACAATGGCTGAGGAGTCTACCGATTTCCCTGGCGTTTCTCGTCCGCAGGACATGGGCGGTCTGGGCTTCTGGTACAAGTGGAACCTAGGCTGGATGCATGACACCCTGGACTACATGAAGCTCGACCCGGTTTATCGTCAGTATCATCACGGTAAGCTCACCTTTGGGATGCTCTACAACTACACTGAAAACTTCGTCCTGCCGTTGTCGCATGATGAAGTGGTCCACGGTAAAAAATCGATTCTCGACCGGATGCCAGGCGACGCATGGCAGAAATTCGCTAACCTGCGCGCGTACTATGGCTGGATGTGGGCATTCCCGGGCAAGAAACTGCTGTTCATGGGGAACGAATTTGCCCAGGGCCGCGAGTGGAACCATGACGCCAGCCTCGACTGGCATCTGCTGGAAGGCGGCGATAACTGGCACCACGGTGTCCAGCGTCTGGTGCGCGATCTGAACCACACCTACCGCCACCATAAAGCAATGCATGAACTGGATTTTGACCCGTATGGCTTTGAATGGCTGGTGGTGGATGACAAAGAACGCTCGGTGCTGATCTTTGTTCGCCGCGACAAAGCCGGGAATGAAATCATCGTTGCCAGTAACTTTACTCCGGTGCCGCGTCATGATTATCGCTTCGGCATTAACCAGCCGGGTAAATGGCGTGAGATCCTCAATACCGATTCCATGCACTATCACGGCAGTAATGCAGGCAATGGCGGCACGGTACACAGCGATGAGATTGCCAGCCACGGTCGTCAGCATTCACTAAGCCTGACACTACCACCGCTGGCCACTATCTGGCTGGTTCGGGAGGCAGAATGACACAACTCGCCATTGGCAAACCCGCCCCCCTCGGCGCGCATTACGACGGTCAGGGCGTCAACTTCACACTTTTCTCCGCTCATGCCGAGCGGGTAGAACTGTGTATCTTTGACGCCAATGGCCAGGAACATCGCTATGACTTGCCAGGGCACAGTGGCGACATTTGGCACGGTTATCTGCCGGATGCGCGTCCGGGTTTGCGTTATGGTTATCGCGTTCATGGCCCCTGGCGACCCGCCGAGGGACATCGCTTTAACCCGGCGAAGTTGTTGATTGATCCTTGCGCGCGGCAAATTGACGGGGAGTTTAAAGATAACCCGCTGCTGCACGCAGGTCATAATGAACCTGACTATCGCGACAACGCCGCCATTGCGCCGAAATGTGTAGTGGTGGTTGATCACTATGACTGGGAGGATGATGCCCCGCCGCGCACGCCGTGGGGCAGCACTATCATTTATGAAGCCCATGTCAAAGGATTAACGTATCTGCACCCGGAGATCCCCGTCGATATCCGCGGCACTTATAAAGCCCTGGGGCATCCGGTGATGATCAACTATTTGAAACAGTTGGGCATTACTGCGCTGGAGTTGCTGCCGGTGGCACAATTTGCCAGCGAACCACGCCTGCAACGTATGGGGTTAAGTAACTACTGGGGCTATAACCCGGTAGCGATGTTTGCGCTGCATCCGGCGTATGCCTGCTCGCCAGAAACGGCGCTGAATGAGTTTCGCGATGCAATCAAAGCACTGCATAAAGCGGGTATCGAAGTCATTCTTGATATCGTGCTTAACCATAGTGCGGAACTGGACCTCGACGGTCCGTTATTCTCTCTGCGTGGGATCGACAACCGTAGCTATTATTGGATAAGAGAAGACGGTGATTATCACAATTGGACAGGCTGTGGCAACACGCTCAATTTGAGTCATCCGGCGGTGGTGGATTATGCCAGCGCCTGCCTGCGTTATTGGGTAGAAACCTGCCACGTCGATGGTTTCCGTTTTGATCTGGCGGCAGTCATGGGCCGTACGCCTGAGTTCCGTCAGGATGCGCCGTTGTTTACCGCAATTCAGAACTGCCCGGTGCTCTCGCAGGTGAAGTTAATTGCCGAACCGTGGGATATTGCGCCTGGTGGTTATCAGGTGGGAAATTTCCCGCCACTGTTTGCTGAGTGGAACGATCATTTCCGCGATGCTGCCCGTCGTTTCTGGCTGCATTATGATTTGCCTCTGGGGGCGTTTGCCGGGCGTTTTGCTGCCTCCAGCGATGTTTTTAAACGTAATGGTCGTCTGCCGAGTGCCGCGATTAATCTCGTCACCGCGCATGACGGTTTTACGCTTCGCGACTGCGTTTGCTTCAACCATAAACACAATGAAGCAAACGGAGAAGAAAATCGCGACGGGACCAACAACAATTACAGTAACAATCATGGTAAAGAAGGATTAGGCGGTACTCTTGACCTGGTTGAACGGCGGCGCGACAGCATTCACGCCCTGTTAACAACGTTGTTGCTCTCCCAGGGTACGCCGATGTTACTGGCCGGTGACGAACATGGTCATAGCCAGCATGGCAATAACAATGCCTACTGTCAGGATAATCAATTAACCTGGTTGGACTGGTCGCAGGCAAGCAGTGGTTTAACCGCATTTACCGCCGCGTTAATCCATCTGCGCAAGCGCATTCCCGCTTTGGTGGAGAATCGCTGGTGGGAAGAAGGCGACGGCAATGTCTGTTGGCTAAATCGATATGCTCAACCTTTAAGCACGGATGAGTGGCAAAACGGGCCGAAACAGCTGCAAATTCTGCTCTCGGATCGCTTTTTGATCGCAATTAACGCCACGCTTGAGGTAACAGAGATTGTTTTACCTGCTGGGGAGTGGCACGCCATTCCCCCATTCGCTGGAGAGGATAACCCAGTGATTACGGCTGTCTGGCAGGGACCTGCACACGGATTGTGTGTGTTCCAGAGATGATAAAAAAGGAGTTAGTCATGGTTAGTTTAGAGAAGAACGATCACTTAATGTTGGCGCGCCAGCTGCCATTGAAATCTGTTGCCCTGATACTGGCGGGAGGACGTGGTACCCGCCTGAAGGATTTAACCAATAAGCGAGCAAAACCGGCCGTACACTTCGGCGGTAAGTTTCGCATTATCGACTTTGCACTGTCTAACTGCATCAACTCCGGGATCCGTCGTATGGGCGTGATCACCCAGTACCAGTCCCATACTCTGGTGCAGCACATTCAGCGCGGCTGGTCATTCTTCAATGAAGAAATGAACGAGTTTGTCGATCTGTTGCCAGCGCAGCAGAGAATGAAAGGGGAAAACTGGTATCGCGGCACCGCAGATGCGGTCACGCAAAACCTCGACATTATTCGCCGTTACAAAGCGGAATATGTGGTGATCCTGGCGGGCGACCATATCTACAAGCAAGACTACTCGCGTATGCTTATCGACCACGTCGAAAAAGGCGCACGTTGCACCGTCGCTTGTATGCCTGTACCGATTGAAGAAGCCTCCGCATTTGGCGTTATGGCGGTTGATGAGAACGATAAAATTATCGAATTCGTTGAAAAACCCGCTAACCCGCCGTCAATGCCGAACGATCCGAGCAAATCTCTGGCGAGCATGGGTATCTACGTCTTTGACGCCGACTATCTGTATGAACTGCTGGAAGAAGACGATCGCGATGAGAACTCCAGCCACGACTTTGGTAAAGATTTGATTCCCAAAATCACCGAAGCCGGTCTGGCCTATGCGCACCCGTTCCCGCTCTCTTGCGTACAATCCGACCCGGATGCCGAGCCGTACTGGCGCGATGTGGGTACGCTTGAAGCTTACTGGAAAGCGAACCTCGATCTGGCATCAGTGGTGCCGGAACTGGATATGTACGATCGCAATTGGCCAATTCGCACCTACAATGAATCATTACCGCCAGCGAAATTCGTGCAAGATCGCTCCGGTAGCCACGGGATGACCCTTAACTCACTGGTTTCCGGCGGTTGTGTGATCTCCGGTTCGGTGGTGGTGCAGTCCGTTCTGTTCTCGCGCGTTCGCGTGAATTCATTCTGCAACATTGATTCCGCCGTATTGTTACCGGAAGTATGGGTAGGTCGCTCGTGCCGTCTGCGCCGCTGCGTCATTGATCGTGCTTGTGTTATTCCGGAAGGCATGGTGATTGGTGAAAACGCAGAGGAAGATGCACGTCGTTTCTATCGTTCAGAAGAAGGCATCGTGCTGGTAACGCGCGAAATGCTACGGAAGTTAGGGCATAAACAGGAGCGATAATGCAGGTTTTACATGTATGTTCAGAGATGTTCCCGCTGCTTAAAACCGGCGGTCTGGCTGATGTTATTGGGGCATTACCCGCAGCACAAATCGCAGACGGCGTTGACGCTCGCGTACTGTTGCCTGCATTTCCCGATATTCGCCGTGGCGTAACCGATGCGCAGGTGGTATCTCGCCGTGATACCTTCGCTGGGCATATCACGCTGTTGTTCGGCCATTACAACGGGGTTGGCATTTACCTGATTGACGCGCCGCATCTCTATGATCGTCCGGGAAGCCCGTATCACGATACCAACTTATTTGCCTACTCTGACAACGTATTGCGTTTTGCGCTGTTGGGGTGGGTTGGGGCAGAAATGGCCAGCGGGCTTGACCCATTCTGGCGCCCTGATGTGGTGCATGCGCACGACTGGCATGCGGGCCTTGCGCCTGCGTATCTGGCGGCGCGTGGGCGTCCGGCGAAGTCGGTGTTTACTGTGCACAACCTGGCCTATCAAGGCATGTTTTATGCACATCACATGAATGACATCCAATTGCCATGGTCATTCTTTAATATTCATGGGCTGGAATTCAACGGACAAATCTCTTTCCTGAAGGCTGGTCTGTACTATGCCGATCATATTACGGCGGTCAGCCCGACCTACGCTCGCGAGATCACCGAACCGCAGTTTGCCTACGGTATGGAAGGTCTGTTGCAACAGCGTCACCGTGAAGGGCGTCTTTCCGGCGTACTAAACGGCGTGGATGAAAAAATCTGGAGTCCAGAGACGGACTTACTGTTGGCCTCGCGTTACACCCGCGATACGTTGGAAGATAAAGCGGAGAATAAGCGCCAGTTACAAATCGCAATGGGGCTTAAGGTTGACGATAAAGTGCCGCTTTTTGCAGTGGTGAGCCGTCTGACCAGCCAGAAAGGTCTCGACCTGGTGCTGGAAGCCTTACCAGGCCTTCTGGAGCAGGGCGGACAGCTGGCGCTACTCGGCGCGGGTGATCCGGTGTTGCAGGAAGGTTTCCTTGCCGCGGCCGCGGAATATCCCGGACAAGTGGGCGTTCAGATTGGCTATCACGAAGCATTTTCGCATCGCATTATGGGCGGCGCGGACGTCATTCTGGTGCCCAGCCGTTTTGAACCGTGCGGCTTAACGCAACTTTATGGATTGAAGTACGGTACGCTGCCGTTAGTGCGGCGCACCGGTGGGCTTGCTGATACGGTTTCTGACTGTTCTCTTGAGAACCTTGCAGATGGCGTCGCCAGTGGGTTTGTCTTTGAAGATAGTAATGCCTGGTCGCTGTTACGGGCTATTCGACGTGCTTTTGTACTGTGGTCCCGTCCTTCACTGTGGCGGTTTGTGCAACGTCAGGCTATGGCAATGGATTTTAGCTGGCAGGTCGCGGCGAAGTCGTACCGTGAGCTTTACTATCGCTTGAAATAGTTTTCAGGAAACGCCTATATGAATGCTCCGTTTACATATTCATCGCCCACGCTTAGCGTAGAAGCTCTTAAGCATTCTATCGCTTACAAGCTGATGTTTACGATTGGCAAGGACCCGGTCGTCGCCAATAAACATGAATGGCTGAACGCAACATTATTTGCTGTGCGCGATCGTCTCGTGGAGCGCTGGTTACGTTCAAACCGTGCCCAGTTGTCGCAAGAAACGCGTCAGGTTTACTACCTGTCGATGGAATTTTTGATTGGCCGTACGCTTTCCAACGCCATGTTGTCGCTAGGAATTTACGAAGATGTACAGGGCGCACTGGAAGCGATGGGATTAAATCTCGAAGAGCTGATTGATGAAGAAAATGACCCGGGCCTCGGTAACGGTGGTCTGGGACGTCTGGCGGCTTGCTTCCTCGATTCTCTGGCGACGTTAGGGTTGCCGGGGCGTGGTTACGGTATCCGTTATGACTACGGTATGTTCAAGCAGAACATCGTTAACGGTAGCCAGAAAGAGTCGCCTGACTACTGGCTGGAATACGGTAACCCGTGGGAATTCAAACGCCACAACACGCGCTATAAAGTCCGTTTTGGTGGTCGCATTCAGCAGGAAGGTAAAAAAACGCGCTGGATCGAAACCGAAGAGATTCTGGGAGTGGCTTACGATCAGATTATCCCAGGTTACGACACCGACGCGACCAACACGCTGCGTTTGTGGAGTGCGCAAGCCAGTAGCGAAATTAACCTCGGTAAATTCAACCAGGGTGACTACTTCGCGGCAGTGGAAGATAAAAACCACTCCGAAAACGTATCCCGCGTACTGTATCCGGACGACTCCACCTACTCCGGGCGTGAACTGCGTCTGCGTCAGGAATATTTCCTGGTTTCTTCGACCATCCAGGACATTTTAAGTCGCCATTATCAGTTGCATAAAACCTACGATAACCTGGCGGATAAAATCGCGATTCACCTCAACGACACCCACCCGGTGTTGTCGATTCCTGAGATGATGCGTCTGCTGATTGATGAGCATCAATTTAGCTGGGACGACGCATTTGAAGTGTGTTGTCAGGTCTTCTCCTACACCAACCACACGCTAATGAGCGAGGCGCTGGAAACCTGGCCGGTTGATATGCTGGGTAAAATTCTGCCGCGTCACCTGCAGATCATCTTTGAAATTAACGACTATTTCCTGAAAACCTTACAGGAACAGTATCCGAACGATACCGACCTGCTGGGACGGGCGTCGATCATTGATGAATCCAACGGTCGTCGCGTGCGTATGGCCTGGCTGGCGGTTGTGGTGAGCCACAAGGTTAACGGTGTATCAGAATTACACTCTAACCTGATGGTGCAGTCGCTATTTGCTGATTTTGCGAAAATCTTCCCTGGACGTTTTACCAATGTCACCAATGGTGTGACCCCACGTCGCTGGTTAGCGGTAGCGAACCCATCGCTTTCAGCTGTGCTGGACGAACACCTGGGCCGTAACTGGCGCACCGACCTTAGCCTGCTTAATGAGCTGCAACAACACTGTGATTTCCCAATGGTTAATCACGCGGTGCATCAGGCGAAGCTGGAGAACAAAAAGCGTCTGGCGGAGTATATCGCCCAGCAGCTGAATGTGGTGGTAAATCCGAAAGCGCTGTTCGATGTGCAAATCAAACGTATTCACGAATACAAACGTCAATTGATGAATGTGTTGCACGTGATCACCCGCTATAACCGCATCAAGGCCGACCCGGATGCGAAGTGGGTACCGCGCGTGAATATTTTTGGCGGCAAGGCCGCTTCGGCTTACTACATGGCGAAGCACATTATCCATTTGATCAATGACGTAGCGAAAGTGATCAACAACGATCCGCAGATTGGCGACAAGCTGAAAGTCGTGTTCATCCCGAACTACAGCGTTAGCCTGGCACAGTTGATCATTCCGGCGGCCGATCTATCTGAACAGATTTCTCTGGCAGGGACGGAAGCTTCCGGCACCAGTAATATGAAGTTTGCACTTAACGGCGCGCTGACTATCGGTACGCTGGACGGTGCGAACGTCGAGATGCTGGATCATGTTGGTGCTGACAATATCTTTATCTTTGGTAACACGGCGGAAGAAGTTGAAGAACTGCGTCGTCAGGGCTACAAACCGCGTGAATACTACGAGAAAGATGAGGAGCTGCATCAGGTGCTGACGCAAATCGGCAGCGGTGTATTCAGTCCGGAAGAACCGGGGCGCTATCGCGATCTGGTTGATTCGTTGATCAACTTCGGCGATCACTACCAGGTACTGGCGGATTATCGCAGCTATGTCGATTGTCAGGATAAAGTCGACGAACTTTACGAGCTTCAGGAAGAGTGGACCGCAAAAGCGATGCTGAACATTGCCAATATGGGCTACTTCTCTTCAGACCGTACAATCAAAGAGTACGCTGATCATATCTGGCATATTGATCCAGTGAGATTGTAAGTTCACTAAAAAATAGAACGGGGCCAAATCGGTCCCGTTTTTTTTCGCCTTTATTTCGGAGAAGTGTCCAGAGGGGCAAGGGGACTCGGGGGAGTATAATTTCGCCATTCAGAAAGAATGGAAAGAATAATGCAAAACAGAAAATGGATTTTGACCTCGCTGATAATGACTTTTTTCGGCATCCCCATACTGGCGCAATTTTTGGCAGCGGTTATTGCCATGCTGGGGGCCGGGCTTGCCGCTATTCTTGAGGCTTGCAATTTACTCTTTACGCCAACAATTTATCTTCTACTCAACGTCTTTATGCTGACGCTGGGGGCGATAATCCTATTTTTCTCTGGTCGCGTGTGGGCCGGTGATAGCGCACCAGAAAACAGAGAAATAGCCGTCTGGCGGCAATGCTTTTTTCTTTTACCTGCACTGTTAACTCTGGTTGGCTGGATAATCACGCTACATCTGGCAGATTATCAATTTCGCCAAATGGGAGCAGGTTGGTTGGCAGAGCTTATGCTCCCCTGGCTGGGAGTTTTGTTAGTCTCATTAGTCGGAGGTGAGTTCTGGTGGATAGTCATTATACCCGTTGGTGCGCATATTAGTTTTTCGCTGGGGTATGGCTGGCCGACCAGATATCCTTTAACCGGCACGTACGGGTTACGTTGCCGTAATTCCCTCCTGTTTATCCTTCTCATGCTTGGTTTTATCGCTGGTTATCAGGCTTATTTATATAAACAGATTAATCCCGGCGTCGGTGTGCGTGAAAATATTGATACCTGGGCCTGGCGACCCGATAAACTCAATAATCAACTGACGCCACTGCGTGGTAAACCGCAAATTCAGTTTACACAAAACTGGCCGCGACTCGATGGTGCTACGGCGGCGTACCCAATTTATGCTTCTGCCTTTTATGCGTTGAGCGTTATACCGGAAGATTTCCACACCTGGGAATATCTGGAGAACTCTCGTACCCCCGATGCATATAACAGGATTGTTAAAGGTGATGCCGATATTATTTTTGTGGCGCAACCTTCCGGTGGGCAGAAAAAACGCGCAGAGGAATCGGGCGTCACTTTGAACTACACTCCTTTCGCCCGTGAAGCATTCGTTTTCATCGTCAATGCGGATAACCCGGTTAATTCCCTGACTGACCAACAGGTGCGTGACATCTTCAGTGGCGCAATTACCAACTGGCGTACTGTTGGCGGTAACGATCAGGAGATCCAGACCTGGCAACGCCCGGAAGACTCTGGCAGCCAGACAGTGATGCAATCGCAGGTCATGAAAAATGTCCGCATGATCTCGCCGCAGGAAACCGAAGTGGCAAGCATGATGGAGGGAATGATTAAAGTTGTTGCCGAATACCGTAATACAAACAACTCAATAGGCTACACCTTCCGCTATTACGCAACACAAATGAACGCTGACAAGAATATCAAATTAGTAGCGATTAACGGTATTGCACCGACTGCGGAAAATATTCGTAACGGCAAATATCCGTATATCGTCGATGCCTTTATGGTAACGCGGGAAAATACTACGTCAGAAACACAAAAACTGGTCGAATGGTTTTTAACGCCGCAGGGGCAGAGTCTGGTGGAAGATGTGGGTTATGTACCGTTGCATACAACAATGAAATAACTTTTGAGAGAACGGAATCAGCGCGATGAATAAATTCATAGGCGTTTTACTGCTAGGTGCGGTTTTACTGGCGGGATGTGTCGACCGGGAAGGGTACTATAACAGCGTCAGGGAAGAAGAGAGTCATGGACTGACGTCTCTGCGGGGGCAACCTGAATTACGTTACAACGATGATTGGTCAAGATGGCCGAGAGTGTACGGCGCTACAGCCTTATACCCGCTGTATGCCTCCGCGTATTATGAATTAGTACCCGAGCCAAAAGATAAGGATCGAACCTCGCTGGCCTGGCAGGCGTATGGTTTGCAACAAACCCGAACAGCTGAAGCCTACGATAGTCTGATCAAGGGTACCGCGACGGTTATTTTTGTTGCACAACCGTCGGAAGGACAGAAAAAACGTGCAGAAGAAGCAGGCGTTAAACTGAAATATACCGCGTTTGCCCGCGAAGCCTTTGTCTTTATCGTTGATATCAAAAACCCGGTTAATTCACTTAGCGAACAGCAGGTCAAAGACATTTTTAGCGGTAAAGTGAGTCGCTGGAATAAAGTGGGCGGCGGTGACGAAAGTATAAAAGTCTGGCAGCGGCCAGAAGATTCTGGAAGCCAAACGGTTATGAAGGGACTGGTTATGCAAGATACTCCAATGCTGCCAGCCAAAAAATCCACTGTTATCGATCTTATGGGCGGTTTAATTACCGAAGTCGCCGACTACCAAAACACAACATCTTCCATTGGATACACCTTCCACTATTACGTCACACGTATGAATGACAATATGCTCAAAATGCGCAAACAGATCAAACTGCTAGCTATAAATGGCATTGCGCCTACAGAGGGAAATATCCGTAACGGCACTTATCCGTACATAATTGATGCTTATATGGTGACGCACGAAACCCCTACGCTGGAAACGCAGAAATTCGTCGACTGGTTTTTAAGCCCGCAGGGACAGCAATTGGTAGAGGATGTGGGGTATGTGCCGATTCATGACGCATCATACGAATCATCAGTGCAATAATGATGAATAAAATCAGACTTTATATTCCTCCGTTAATTCTTGGTTTTGTTATTGTGCCGTTGTTGGTGTGGCCGACGGTGGTTGCGCTGGCTGCTTCTGTTATCACGCTGAGTTTTCTGGGAGAGATACTGTTCTCTATCCCGCTCATGATCAGGCGTATTTCACTTCTGCAATTACAACTATGGTTATCGGCTGAATATGCGCTTTTCTGCTGTGCAATGGTGGGCGTTGGTTGGCAATTTGCTCGTATAACTCAATCTGAATTGAAAAGCAGACTGCATTGTTGGCTGGTATTTGCACCAGTTTATTTCTGGTTGCTCCTGTGGAATATCATTTTCTATGTCGCGCCAGCGAATATTGCGTTGCTGGAGAATATGCGCAGTTTCTTTCTGACAGTTGTCTGGCTCCCACTAAATTTTTCGCCATTTTGGTCTCAACCGTGGATTGACTTTGTCGGTCCAATAAGCGCACAGCTTGGTTTTGCGTTGGGATATTATTGCCAGTGGCGTAGCAAAAATAGAAGCCAGATACGGAAGTGGAGTGAGTGGGGAACGTGCCTGAGTTTTGTTACGTTGGGTATGATGGCGTGGGCTTTGCGGTAATTCCCTGACTCAAAAAGTAGGTCAGATTGTTGACAAAGTGCGCTTTGTTCATGCCAGATGCGACATGAACGTCTTATTGGCCTACAAGACCATGCAAATTCAATATATTGCATAAGCCACGTAGATACTGTTATGGCCTGCAAGTTTTTTTCTACCCCGGTTTCCCAGATTGCAGGCATGCCAGACACAGCGCCGT